>DGNI01000072.1:19416-19586 GCA_002388885.1 Parvularculaceae bacterium UBA4496
ATATTGGAAGACATACACTTACAGTTCTATCCGGACGCCAAGATCGGGGTGGTGGGGGTCAACGGCTCGGGCAAGTCGACGCTTTTGAAGATCATGGCCGGCGCGGATACGGAATTCGGCGGCGAGGCCTATGCAGCGGACGGCGCGAGCGTCGGCTATCTGCCGCAGGA
>DGNI01000118.1 GCA_002388885.1 Parvularculaceae bacterium UBA4496
GCTGAAGAAAATGACGCAGTTCTCGGCGTTGTTCTGTTCGAGCCGCATCCGCGCAGGTACTTTCAGCCTGACGCGCCGCCCTTCTTGCTGACCATGCCGGAAAAGCGCGATGCGCTGTTGCGCGCGCTAGGCGTGCAGGAAATCCTTACACTGACGTTTGATAAGGCGCTCGCATCAATGACGCCGGAAGCTTTTGTGCACGAAGTGCTGGCGGCGAAGCTCTCGCTTGGCGGCGTTGTCGCGGGTGCTGACTTTCGCTTTGGCGCGAAGCGCGCCGGCGACGGCGCGGCTTTGAGAAAACTCGGAGAAGACGCTGGGCTGGCCGTCAAACTGGTAGAGCTGCTTGATGACCAAGACGGCGCCGCCAAATTCGGATCGAGCGCGGTGCGTGAAGCCTTGCGCGCTGGCGATGCTGCAGAGGCTGCGGCTATGCTTGGGCGGTCATGGTCAGTGACCGGCATTGTCCTTCAGGGGAATCAAGTCGGCCGCACCATCGGTTTTCCCACGGCAAACATGACGCTTGGCGACCTGGTTGCGCCACTCCAGGGCGTTTACGCGACGCGCGTGATCGTTGATGGCGAGACATACGCTGCAGTCTCCAACTATGGGCGTCGGCCGACGGTCGGTTCCGACGCACCATTGCTCGAAACCTATCTCTTCGATTTTGACGGCGATCTTTATGGACGCGAAATCGAGGTTTCTTTCGAGGCTTTTCTGCGGGATGAGCGCAAATTCGACGGACTCGACGCCTTGAAGGCCCAGATTGCCGATGATTGCCTCAAGGCGCGCAAGGTTCTTGGTTAATTTCGCTCGCGAAAGCGTGTGATGTAAGCGGCTGGCGCGCCACATTCTCGTCACAAAGACGGTGAAAATCCTGCAATGGAGTAATGGGGCGCTTGATCGGGCGCGCCTCAAAGTTGTGTCATGAGCAGGAATTTCCCCATGAAAACAGTTTCACCAAAAGCTTTGCTTGGCGCTGCCGCAGCGGTACTGGCGCTCGGCGCGGGCGCGCCGGTCATGGCGTCGGGCGGCGGATATGTGAGCGCGCATTACTCAAGCGGCTATTACGGCGGCGGGTATCATGCGGCCGGATACAAGTCCTACCGGCATCGCGGACATCACCGCCATCGCCGGGGCCACCACCACCGTGGCGGCGGCAAGGGCGCGGCGATTGCGCTTGGCGTGATCGGCGGCGCCATCATCCTGAACGAGCTTGCGGAAGACCGCGCCAATGACCGCTATTATCGGGACCGCTATTACCGCGACCGTTATTATGACGGCTATTACGACGGGCGTCGCGATGCGCGTTCGGCTGAATATTACGGCCGCACCGATGATGCTCGCCGTTACGATGACGAGTACGACGATGAAGACGACCGGTACGAATATGATGCGTATGAGGATGATCACGAAAGCGATTATGAAGATGACGCGCTTGACGATCGTCTTGAAGGCGGCGCAGTAGCGCCCGCGCGGATTACTGTAGACGCAGCCTATGACGCCTGCCTTCGTCATGCGCGCAACGCGCTTGGCGAGCGCGGGTTCGTCGTGAGCGCACCCTATCAGCCTGAAACGGCGGTGGATCGCGGCGGCGCCTGGCTGATGACGGCGACGGTGACGGCACAGCGCGGTCCTGACCGCTGGTCGCGGGCGATGTCCTGTGAGGCAAGCGACAATCGCGTATTCCGGCTCGAGCTGATTTAGGCCGCTTTCATTGCTGAAGCCCGCAAGGCGGTCATGCCGTGTTGCGGGTTTTCTTTTGTCCGGATTTCCGCTTAGCCGCGTCACTATCGCCAAAGGCCAGGGTAAACGCGCGAAACGCCGCATAATGAGTAATCAATCACTCATGCTGCTTCCATAGTGATGAATTACAGGTCGCTTTTGTGTTGGGCGGGCGGGGTCTGGTCGGCGTCACTTGATGGTTGGCGCTTCTTAAACCGACGGCGGCAGGTAGAAGCGAGCTTCGCATGCCGTGGCTCTCACAGGTGACGGATCGGGGCGCGCCTGTTATGAAGCCTTCATGTTGATCGAAACATTGATAAGCATTTCGGGCGTTATTCGAATTATCAGCCCGGACCGGTGCGCTCAGAGCCCTTTGAAGGCTTGACAAAAGCGGCCGGGACCGGGCCTTGCTGCACCCTCCACGACAACATTCAAAAGAAGAGAGTTAGCGATGCCGGATGCATCGAAAGACGCGACCGAAAAAGGGCGCGATTACAAAGATACGCTGTTCCTTCCCGAAACCGATTTTCCCATGCGCGCGGGGCTTCCGAAGAAAGAGCCGGAGCTTCTGGCCCGCTGGGCGAAGCTCGGCATGTACCGGGCGCTGCGTGAGAGCGCGAAAGGCCGTGAGAAATTCATTCTCCATGACGGTCCCCCATACGCCAACGGTCATATCCATATGGGTACCGCGCTGACGAAGGTCCTGAAGGATCTCGTCGTCCGCTCGAAACAGATGGCTGGCTTCGACGCGAATTTCGTACCCGGCTGGGATTGTCACGGCCTGCCCATCGAATGGCAGGTGGAAAAAGAGTTCGCCGAAAAAGGCCGCAAGAAACGCGACGTCCCGACGGCGGAGTTTCGCAAGGCCTGCCGCGACTATGCGCAGAAATGGCTCGACATCCAGCGGGAAGAATTCAAGCGCCTCGGCCCCGAAGGCGACTGGGATGATCCGTACACGACCATGGCGTTCGCGTCGGAGGCGAAGATCGCCGGCGAATTATTGAAATTCGCGGAGCTAGGACTGCTCTATCGCGGGTCGAAGCCAGTGATGTGGTCGCCGGTGGAGCAAACGGCGCTCGCCGAAGCGGAAATCGAATATCACGATCACCAGTCGACGACGATCTGGGTGAAGTTTCCTGTCAAGATGCGCGATCTTGTCCACTACGATCCTGATGTCAAAGGAGAGGCAGACCGACAAAATTCAATTCGAGATTTGCTGGCATCCGCTTCGGTTGTGATCTGGACGACTACTCCATGGACCATCCCGGGAAATCGCGCTGTCTGTTACAATCCATTGATCAGCTATGGACTTTTTGAAGTGACAGCCGTGAAGTCTGAGGAAGAGCTTGGGTTTGCACCATGGGTCAAAGTTGGCGAACGTCTTGTTATCGCCGATGCGCTAGCTGATTCGGTTAAGGCGGCAGCAAATATCGTAAAGTGGGAAAGGCTGCATACTCTTCGCGAAGTCGAAGACTTTAAGCAGATGAAGTTCGACCACCCGCTCAAAGGCTTTTCCGGCGGCTATGATTTCGATGTGCCACTGCTCGCCGGGGATCATGTCACCGACGAGGCGGGCACGGGCTTTGTCCACACCGCGCCGGGTCACGGTCAGGAAGACTATATTGCCTGGGTCTCCGCGTTCGGCGCGCAAAAGGAAATTCCGCATACGGTGGATGAATTCGGCGCCTTTACGGATGAAGCCCCGGGGTTCACCGGCGAACAGGTGCTTGTCATCGAAGGCAAGAAAAAGGGCAAGGATGGCGGCGCCAACAAGGCGGTAATCGAGCAGTTGATCGCACACGGAAAGCTGCTGGCGCGCGGACGGCTGACGCACTCCTATCCCCATTCATGGCGCTCGAAAGCGCCGGTGATTTTCCGCAACACGCCGCAATGGTTCATCGCGCTCGACAAGCCCACTGCAAACGGCAAGACCTTGCGCGAAAATGCGCTCGCGGCGATCGACGCTACCGGCTTTACGCCGGCGGGCGGCCGCAACCGCATCCGCGCTATGGTCGAAGGCCGGCCCGACTGGCTGATCTCGCGCCAGCGCGCATGGGGCGTTCCCATCACCATCTTTGTCCATAAGGAGACCGGCGTCGTACTCGTCGACGAAGCGGTCAACAAGCGCATTACTGACGCCATCACGGCGGGCGGCGCCGATGCGTGGTTTGAAACCGACACGCAGGAGTTTCTTGGCGCTGATTACAAAGCCGGGGACTACGAAAAAGTCGAAGACATTCTCGACGTCTGGTTCGATTCAGGATCGACGCATGCCTTTTGCCTCGAACAACGTGAAGACCTCAAATGGCCGGCGGATGTTTATTGCGAAGGTTCGGACCAGCATCGCGGCTGGTTCCNNCTGCTTGAGGCTTGCGGCACGCGCGGACGCGCGCCCTTTAACCACGTCGTCACCAACGGATTCGTGGTCGATGGCGAAGGCCGTAAAATGTCGAAATCCATCGGCAATGTCATGGCGCCCGACGAGGTGATCGGCCAATACGGCGCCGAGATCATTCGCATCTGGGTTGCGAGCTCAGATTACACCGAAGACCTGCGCATATCGAAAGAAATCATCGGTTCGTCAGTCGACGCCTACCGGCGCCTCCGCAATACGTTGCGCTATTTGCTCGGCGCGCTGAAAGGTTTTTCAGACGCAGAACGCCTCGATCTGCAAGAAATGCCGGAGCTGGAGCGTTACGTTCTGCATCGGCTTGCCGTTCTCGATGCGGAAGTGCGCGCCGGATATGACAAATTCGACTTCAAGGGCGTCTGGCGCAAGGTTTTCGATTTCGCCTCGCTGGAGCTTTCGGCGTTCTATCTCGATGTCCGAAAAGATTCGCTTTACTGCGACCGGGCGGATTCCATCCGCCGCCGCGCGGCGCGAACGGTGATGGCGGAAGTCTTTGACCGTCTGACGCTGTGGCTTGCGCCGATTTGCGTTTTCACGGCGGAGGAAGCGTGGCTGTCGCGCTATCCGTCTGAAGATAGCTCGGTCCATCTTCAGCAGTTCCCGGAAACGCCGAAGGCGTGGCGGGACGATGAACTCGGCGCCAAATGGAGGAAAATTCGTGAGGTGCGCCGCGTCGTCACCGGCGCGCTCGAAGTCGAGCGCGGTGAAAAGCGGATCGGCGCAAGCCTTGAAGCCGCGCCGGTCGTGCACGTATCCGATGCTGCACTGTTGACGTCTTATGACGGCCTCGATGCGGCTGAACTGTTTATCACTTCCGGCGCCACGTTGACCGATAAGCCGGCGCCTGACGCAGCGTTTCGTCTCGAAGGCGAAGCGCAAAGCGTCGCGGTGGTTCCAACTGAGGCCGAAGGCGAGAAATGCCGGCGCTGCTGGCGCATCCTGCTCGAAGTGGGCGCGCATGAATCGCATGGCGATCTATGCGAGCGTTGCATCGATGCGGTCGAGGCGGCGGATTTGAGGAAGTCTTCATGAGTGAGACGAACACCTATATGTCGCGCGTCAACGAATGGTGGGTGTCCGCTCGCGGCAACAAGCTGTTCTGGCGTGGCCTCGCTGGCGCCGCGGCGATCATCATTCTCGATCAGGCGACGAAGCTGTGGATCGTTCACGGATTAGCGTTGCCGGAAATTGGCAAGATTGAAATTTCCGGCATTTTTGACCTTTCCTATGTTGAAAATCGCGGCGCCAGTTTCGGCCTTCTTCACGGCATGCGCTGGTTATTGTCGATCATTTCCATCGGCGTCGCCGTCGCACTCACGGTCTGGCTTGGCCGCCTGGCGCGGCCCATCGCGGCCACCGGCGTTGCTTTCATTATCGGCGGGGCGCTCGGCAACCTCTATGACCGGATCGCTTACGGTTATGTGGTGGATTTTCTGGATTTTTCGGGGCTTCACTTTCCGTGGGTCTTTAATGTGGCCGACTCGGCCATCAATATCGGGATCGCGTTTTTGCTGCTGGATGCATGGAAAACCCGGGATCAGACAGGCAGTTAACAAACGGGTTGGCGTGAGACGGCGCCAATGATTATAGTGCGCCCCAATCGGCGGGGCGGCGCATAAAAAGGTTGGAGTGACAAGATGATAAACCCTTCTGCGATCAGGTTTGCCTGCGCCATGGCGGCAATCGCCCTGATGACTGCACGCTGCGGTATCGGCAAAGCGGTGGGCGGCGGCAAGAATGCGCCCGACGAATTTGCTATCGCCACAAAAGCGCCTCTGGTGGTGCCGCCGGATTACGGCCTTCGCCCGCCCCGGCCAGGTGAAACCCGCCCTCAAGAACTGACGCCATCCGAACGGGCACAACAGGTTTTGGTGGGCGACGCCTCCTCAGCGCCGCCGACTGTTGGCGAGCAATTGCTGCTCCAGAAGGCGAATGCGCTTGGATCTGACGGTTCGATCCGCGCTGTGTTGGCGGCTGAAAATGGCGGGCGCGCGGAAAAAGACCGGAGCCTCGCCAACCAGCTGATGTTCTGGAAGTTTGTCGACGGCAAGGTCGATGATTCTGCCGCGCCGTTGCGTGTCGATAACCCGGAAGAATGGATGGAGCAGCGTGAAGCTGCGATCAAGGCGGTGATCGGTGAAGAGGGTCAGGTCGAAATCAAGGACTCCGAAGGACTGAAATTGCCCGGCGTCTTCTAGCTATCCCGATCAGTCTTCTTTCTGCTTGTTTTGCGAATGGCGTTCGGCTGCATCGCCGAGTGCTGATGCGATGACGCCTGTCAGCATTGCGACAAGCCCGAGTCCGGATATCGCATAAAGGCCCGCAAACACCCGGCCCAGTGTTGTAACCGGAATCGCATCTCCATAACCGACCGTCGTAAACGTAACGACGCTCCACCAGACTGCACGCGGAATGGACCCGAACACTTCGGGCTGGATGTCGCGTTCAATAAGATAGAGCGATGTCGATGAGAGAAGGATAAGAATCACGCCAAGACAAAACGTAAAAATGAGTTCAAATCGTTTTGCTGCGAGCGCCTCGTAGAATTCTTCAATAGCTTTGTGAATATGCGGGATTGATGCGAGTCGTATCAATCGAAGTATGCGCAGCAGTCTGAATATCAACATCCATGTAGGCGGCGCCGGAAGAAAAATTGGTATAATGACGATTAAGTCGGCAATGGATGCAGGCTGCAGGACATAGCGGATAAATCCGCGCATGCCCTTGAACTTTGGATTAAGCCCGGCAGTGGCGAGGCGCGCAGCATATTCTATCGCGAAAGCGCCAAGAATAAGCCTGTCGATTGTCGCAAGATGGCCGCCCAGAAGGCGCGAAAACGCCGGCTCTGTCGCTAGGACGCCGAACACGATCGAAATACAGATGAAAATAAAGACGAACCAGTTTGTTGGCGATAGTCCCTTGCCGTCCCAGGCCTCAGGGTCCAGTTGTCTGCGCCAATACCGTCTGACGGCCGCTAAATTTTCTGTGACTTGCATCTTTTCATTTTCGACCCCGGTCTCTTTTATTCCGGCAAGGAGAGTTACATAACGAATTCAGCTTCGTAATTGCTTTTTAGAAACAGCCCCATCTCTTCATAGGACAGTTTTTCAAGATCGATCATGGCGGCGAGCTTGCCTTTTGGCGTGGCGCTTTTTTCAAAGCGTTCGTAAATGCGCCGCAGAGACAGCCGGTATTGCCGCATCCGTTCGATTTCACGCTCAGGCTGAAAGCCTTCCTCCAGTGTGCGCGCAGTAAGGGCGATGATGGCGGCCCAGATCGCGAAGACGTGGATCAGGGGGCCTTTCATCCAGGCGATGTTGGCGACAGCCCCCAGGAAGACGAGACCATGCAGCGCGAGAATGCCAAAGACGCAGATAAGGGCGACGCCGCCCAGAATCTTGGCTTGCATGACTGGTGAATGCCGCCAACGGTCTTTGCGCTCGCTGAGGATCAGGTTGCAGTAATCGATTTGCCGCTTGAAGCGGAAAGCAACATAAGCGTCCAGATATTCCTCAAGGTGCGGGTTCTCCGGATCAATTTCGGGCGGTTCCTCGCCCCAGATAAGGCCATGACCTGCATCGTCAGCATGGACAATGTGATGCAGGTTTTCGTCTATATGCGCCAGGAAATCTTCCCTGAAAGCATCCAGCTTTTCGTCGCGTTCCTTCAAGAACGCATCCTTGGCGTCGGGGTTTGCCGCGCTTTCAAGGATCTTTTGGGCGCCGGCGACATAAGACTGAAAGTGGAATTGACGGAGCCGCTCGGTCGCAAGGCGATCAGCCAGCCAGCGCATTTTACGCTTACGATACATGATCCCAAAAACCCCGATCAGTACGCTGGCGATGCCGGCGACGCCGCCGATGCCGGCGATGACGCGAACGGTCGTTTTGGATAAATCGTGATATAACATCTCGCCGCCAGCGAGCAGCAGCGCGCCAGTGGCCAGCCAAACAGCGAACATTCCCCATCGCCGGCTGCGTGATTTTGCCTGATTGGCCCTTTGATCAATAGGCTTGAATACATCCCGTAGCACAGGGTTGTTGAGCGCGAAATATACTTCAGGAAACGCGCTGTCCGCCTGTTTCTGATCCGCGTCGTTTAGCAATAAATCCGTATTGAATACATAGGCCATGTGGGCGAGCTGTCCGTTTGCGAAGGTTTTGATTGTCCCGGCCGATAATCGGCGAGATCCCGAAATTGTCGGGCCGATGACGTATTAAGGCAAGACTTTCAATTCCTAGACAGATGAATTAAAGGAGAGGGCTGAGGGAGGCCAGTGTGAGCCCACATATTTTTATCTCTTATAACCGGGAGGATCAACACCGGGCGCGTGCGATTACGGACGCTCTTGAGGCTGAGGGATTAAAGGTTTGGTGGGATACGAACCTTCGCGCCGGCGAATCCTATGACGAAGTCACTGAAAAGCACCTGCGGGAAGCGGCCGCCGTTGTTGTTTTGTGGTCGAAGCAATCTGTAAATTCAAAATGGGTTCGCGCCGAGGCGACTGTGGGCGAACGCTTTTCTAAGCTTGTGCCTGCGATGATCGAAGACTGCGAAAGGCCGCTGCGTTTTGAACTCGTGCAAACGGCGGATTTGACGCGGTGGCATGGCGACCGGGGCGATCCGAACTGGCGAAATTTCATTCAGGCTGTGAAGTCTGCGGTCGGTCACCATCACGAAGAAACGCCAGCGGCGTCTTCAGGCACACAGACGTCCGCGGGCGACGTGACGATCGAGAACACATTCTGGACATCTATCAAAGATGGCAAGGAACGCTCTGATTTCGAGGCCTATCTTAAGCGCTATCCTACAGGTCACTTCGCTGATCTGGCGCGAAACCGTTTGGCGTCGCTGGACCGGGCGCAACAACAAGCGAGGAAGCCGGCGCCGGCGCCGCAAAGGCCGGCGCAACCAGCTGCTTCACCGCCCGGCCAACAACAGCGCGCGCAGCAGCAGCGGCCAACGTCGCAACAACGCCCTGCAGCGCCGCAAGCCCAGGCCGCGCCAAAGAAAAAAAGCAACGCGGGCGTATTCGCGTTGGCGGGGCTTGGCGTTGTGATTGTTGCAGCAGGCGGTTTTTTCGGCCTGCAGATGATGAATTCAGGCGGATCGAATGAACCGGCTGCATTGGTTGAAGCGCAGCAAGAGCCTTTAGCGACCGCAGCGGTTGAAAGCGATCTTTCTACGGATAACGAGTCGGATTTGCTCTCGGCTGCGCCGGCGGACGCGCCACAAGATGAGAGCGCTCTCACAGAAGATGCTGCGCTTGCCGAGGTGGCCGCAGATGGGGAGAGCGGCGATACAGTAATGGCGAGCGAAGGTGAGGAAGCGGTTGAAGCTGAAGACGTTGCGGCTGCGGAAGATGAAGCCGTCCAGTCTGAGCCCGGTCCCGGGNNGGGACGTATTCACAGATTGCGACGCATGCCCTCAGATGACGATCCTTCCCGGTGGAACATTCCTTATGGGATCGCCCGATGATGAGGCGGGGCGATTCCCCTATGAAGGGCCGCAACACGAAGTCACGGTGAGTTCCTTTGCGATTGGAACGTATGAAGTGACGTTCGATCAATGGGCGGCGTGCGTCGAGGATGGCGGTTGCAACGGCTACAATCCCGGAGACGCCGGATTCGGTCGCGGCGCGCGGCCGGCGCTATTCATTTCATGGCGCGACGCGCAAAACTATGTGAATTGGCTGTCTCGTAAGGCGGGCAGATCCTATCGCTTGCCGAGTGAGGCGGAGTGGGAATATGCCGCTCGCGGCGGTGAGGCTTCGCCTTATTGGTGGGGCGAGCGGTTTGACCGCTCCAAGGCGGCGCTTGGAGGAACCGTAGAGGTTGGCGCCTTTGCAGCAAACGGTTTCGGGCTACACGAGATTCTCGGAAACGCCGGTGAATGGGTTCAGGATTGTTATCTCAACAATTTCACCGAAACGCCGACTGATGGATCTGCAGCCACCTCCGGCGATTGCAGCCGCCGCGTCATTCGCGGCGGAAGCTGGCGCGGCGAGCCGCGGGAGCTCCGCTCCGCCAACCGGGCCAGGATTACGGCGACGATTCGCGATCGTTCTATGGGCTTTCGGGTTGCGGCTGATCTGGAATAAATAACAGCGCTGACGATTTGCCCTGGTTACGCCTGCCTGCGATAATCGGATATGGCGAATCGGGCCCAGAAAATTTCCCCAGTTAAAAATGTCATCCACCGGCTTCCCCCGGGGGCGGTGAACCGTATTGCTGCGGGCGAGGTGATCGAACGCCCCGCCGCCGTCGTCAAAGAGCTAGTTGAAAACGCTCTCGACGCCGGCGCTGCGCGCATCGATATCGAAATCGAACATGGCGGCAAGACGAGGCTCGCCGTGACGGACGATGGCTGCGGCATGAACGAGGAAGATCTGCTTCTCGCCGTAGAGCGCCACGCCACATCGAAACTCTCGCCCGGGGCCGACGGCGAATACGACCTTATGAATATCGCCACTATGGGCTTTCGCGGAGAGGCGCTGCCGTCGATCGGCGCCGTAGCGCGGCTTTCAATCACAACACGTCCTGAATCCGGCGATGCGCATGAGCTGAAGGTCGAAGGCGGCGCGCTCGATGGGCCTGCGCCGGCGGCGTTCGGCGGCCATGGTGCGCGTATTGAGGTACGCGATCTTTTTTATGCGACGCCCGCGCGGTTGAAGTTTTTAAAATCCGATCAGGCTGAAACGACGGCAATCGGCGAGACGGTGCGCCGCCTCGCCATGGCGCGCCACGACGTTGCGTTCACGCTTGCCTCTTCCGGCCGCAAGATTGTGAACCTCTCTGCAGAAGCGCCGGGTAACGATGGCCGCCTGAAACGCCTCGCCGCGATCATGGGCAAGGATTTCGGCGAAAACGCAGTCCCGATTTACGCCGAACGGGAAGACGCGACGGTTTCGGGTTTCGCCGGGCTACCGACATTCAATCGCGGCCTGCCGGACAAACAGTTTTTGTTCGTGAACGGACGACCCGTGCGCGACAAGCTGATTGTCGGGGCGGTGCGCGGCGCCTATGCGGATTTCCTGGCCCGCGACCGGCACCCGGCGGTGGCGCTCTTTCTCGAAATTCCGTCCGCGCTTGTGGACGTCAACGTCCATCCCGCCAAAACCGAAGTGCGTTTTCGCAATGCCGGCGAGGTGCGCGGGCTGTTGGCAAGCGCGCTCCGTCATGCGCTGGCGGAGGCGGGGCATCGCGCCTCGACGACGACAAGCGCCTATGCGCTCGGCAGGATGACGCCGCAAATGAGCGCCGTCACACCCCTGCATTCGGGTTACCGTCCTGCGCCTGAGCGCAACCCTTACCTGCAAGACGCTTTCGCGCCGGTCGCGGGATTGAACGACCGGCAGTCAGTTTTCGAAAGTGTCGATGCGCCCAGCGCACGCGCTGAAGAAGCACCGGAAACCGCGACCCTGACGGACAATCCGCTTGGCGCCGCGCGGGCGCAACTTCATGAAACCTACATCGTTGCGCAGACGGCGGACGGGCTTGTCATTGTTGATCAGCATGCGGCGCATGAAAGGCTTGTCTATGAGCGCATGAAGGCGGCGCTGTCCCTCGGCGAGGTGGCGGGGCAGGGATTGCTTCTGCCGGAGGTGGTGGATCTCAGCAGCGACGAGGCCGACCGGATAGAAAAACGCTTCGATGAATTCGCACAGCTTGGTCTCGTCATGGAGCGCTTTGGCGAGGACGCGGTCATGGTGCGCGAAACGCCGGCGATGCTGGGCGAAGTCGATATCAAGGGGCTGGTGCAATCCCTAGCTGAAGATCTTTCGTCAATCGGCGAAAGCCTTGCGCTCAAAGAACGGCTTGAAGAGGTCTGCTCATCGATGGCGTGTCACGGCTCCATTCGTTCAGGGCGTCGCATGACAGGCGAGGAAATGAATGCGCTGTTGCGCCAGATGGAAGCAACGCCCCATTCGGGCCAGTGTAATCACGGTCGGCCCACATACGTCGAGTTGAAGCTCGCCGACATTGAGCGGTTGTTCGGGCGGCGCTAGATTTATAGCTATTCCATCCCTTGTCAGAACCGAAAGAACACCATGACTGAGTATAAGTACACGCCGCTCGATCAGCTCGGCGAATTTGATGCGCGCAGCGACGAAGAAATGAAGTCGCGTGCGCAGGCGTTTTTCGACGATCTGAAACGCCGGCACACGATCCGTGATTTCACCAATGAACCAGTGTCGCGCGAGATCATTGAAAAATGCATTGAGACGGCGGGCCGCGCGCCGTCGGGCGCCAATCATCAGCCGTGGTTTTTCGGGCTTGTAGGCGACAAGCGCGTCAAACGCGAAATACGTATTGCGGCGGAGGAAGAAGAGCGCGCATTTTATGAAGGGCGTGCTGGCGAGGAATGGCTCGATGCGCTCGATCCGCTCGGCACCGGGCCCGAAAAACCGTTTCTCGAAACCGCGCCATGGCTGATTGCGGTGTTTGCGCAGCGCCGTGGCGGCGTAGAGGCCGGCATGGACAAGAAGAATTACTACTTGCATGAAAGCGTCGGCATCGCCTGCGGTTTTTTGATCGCGGCCTTGCATCATGCAGGGCTGGCGACGCTCACCCATACGCCGAACCCGATGACGTTCTTGAGTAAAAAGTTGAACCGTCCGGCGACGGAGAAGCCTTATCTTTTGATCGTAACAGGCCGCCCGCAAAAAGACGCCGCCATTCCGCATCACGCGATGATCAAAAAGCCCCTCAAGGATATCATGAAGGTATACTGACCGGCTTGAACAATCCGGTTTTCAACTTTCCCCTGCAGGCAAATCAGACTAGCGTCCGCCCAACTTGATTCGCTTGCCAGCGGGGGCGCGCGCGAATCGTTTGCGGCCTGTCTAATTTCAGGCCTGCGCAGCAGCAAGGGAGCGCGCCATGGGCATGATCAAGGAATTTCAGGAATTCGCCGTTAAGGGCAATGTGGTCGACATGGCTGTCGGCATCATCATTGGCGGCGCCTTCGGGACAATCGTCAAATCGCTCGTTGACGATGTTATCATGCCGCCGATCGGGTTGCTGCTCGGCGGCGTCGATTTTTCAAATATCGTTTTCACCCTGCGCGAAGCGACAGCTGACGCAGAAGCGGTGACGATCAATATCGGCTCGTTCATCAATAACGTCATTGCGTTTCTCGTCGTCGCCTGGGCGGTGTTCCTGCTGGTGAAGGGCATGAACAGCCTGAAGAAAAAACAGGAGGAAGCGCCCGCCGAAGCGCCAGCCCCGCCGCGCTCGGAAGTGCTTTTGGAAGAAATTCGCGACGCTTTAAGAGCGCGCTAGCCGTACTACCCCTAACCAGTGAGAAGAAAGCCCGGCCCCTCAACAGGGGCCGGGTTTTTATAAGCACGGATGGCAGGTGTGCGCGTCGCCCGCCCAGTCTTTTCATTTGGTCGCATGATTGGACCGGAAAACCGGTTTCCACTTTTCCCGATCATGCTCTATACGCCCCCTTCAACCCTGTTTTTCGTAACCAGAATGCGTCCATGACCGCCCTCAAGAACATCCGTAATTTTTCCATCGTCGCCCATATCGACCATGGCAAGTCGACGCTCGCCGACCGCCTGATCCAGGTGACCGGGGGCCTGACCAACCGGGAGATGAAGGAACAGGTCCTTGATTCCATGGAGCTGGAGCGCGAGCGCGGCATCACCATCAAGGCGCAGACGGTCCGTCTCGAATACAAGGCGAATAATGGCGAGACCTATGAGCTGAACCTCATCGACACGCCCGGCCATGTGGACTTCGCCTATGAGGTGAACCGCTCGCTCGCAGCCTGCGAGGGTTCGCTCCTCGTCGTCGATGCGAGCCAGGGTGTCGAGGCGCAGACGCTGGCGAACGTCTATCACGCGCTTGACGTGAATCACGAAATCATACCCGTCCTGAACAAGATCGACCTGCCAGCCGCGGACCCGCAGCGCACGCGCGAGCAGATCGAGGATGTGATCGGTCTCGACGCGTCGGACGCGGTGGAGATTTCCGCGAAGAGCGGCATCGGCATTCCTGACGTGCTGGAAGCAATCGTGAACCGCTTGCCCGCGCCCAAGGGCGACCAGGCGGCTCCGTTGAAGGCGATGCTGGTCGACAGCTGGTACGACGCCTATCTCGGCGTCATCGTTCTGGTGCGCGTCATCGATGGCGTGCTGAAGAAGGGCCAGCAGATCCGCATGATCGGCACCGACGCCAAATACCAGGTCGACCGCGTCGGCGTCATCACCCCCAAGCGCGTCATGGTCGACAGTCTCGGTCCCGGCGAGCTCGGCTTCATCACCGCCTCGATCAAGGAAGTGGCCGACACCCGCGTCGGCGACACCATCACCGAGGAAAAGCGCCCGACGGCCAAGCCGCTGCCCGGCTTCAAGCCCAGCGTGCCGGTGGTGTTCTGCGGCNNAAGGAAGCGGTCGCGAGCCTCACGCCCGGCGAGATCGGCTATTTCACGGCGTCGATCAAGGAAGTTGCCGATACGCGCGTCGGCGACACGGTGACGGAAGAAAAGCGCCCGACGGCCGCAGCGCTGCCCGGCTTCCAGCCTGCGCAACCCGTCGTCTTCTGCGGTCTCTTTCCTGTGGACGCCGCCGAGTTCGAGGATCTGCGCGATGCGATGGGCCGCCTGCGCCTCAACGATGCGAGCTTCGAATACGAGATGGAAACCTCGGCCGCGCTCGGCTTCGGTTTCCGGTGCGGCTTTCTGGGCCTGCTTCATCTCGAGATCGTGCGCGAGCGTCTCGAGCGCGAGTTCGACATCGATCTGATCACGACGGCGCCGTCCGTTATCTACCAGCTTCACATGATCGATGGCTCGATCGTCGAGATGCACAATCCCGCCGACATGCCGGACCTCACGCGCATCGACCACATCGAGGAACCTTGGATCAAGGCGACGATTCTGGTGCCCGATGAATATCTGGGTGCGGTGCTGAAGCTCTGCGAGGATCGCCGCGGCCACCAGGTGGATCTCACCTATGCGGGTTCGCGCGCCATGCTCGTCTATCGCCTGCCGCTGAACG
>DGNI01000079.1 GCA_002388885.1 Parvularculaceae bacterium UBA4496
ACGAGGCCGGTTTCCATGATGTAGGTTTCGCCGTTGAATTCTTTGTGTTCCTTGCCTTCGGCGATCTGCGTGCCGACGCCGGTTTTCGTATAGAACCCAGGGATCCCTGCGCCGCCTGCGCGGCAGCGTTCAGCGAGCGTGCCCTGTGGATTGAACTCAAGCTCCAATTCGCCGGAAAGATATTGCCGTTCGAATTCCTTGTTCTCGCCCACATATGACGAAAGCATCTTTTTCACCTGACGGGTCTGCAAAAGGAGCCCGAGGCCGAAATCGTCAACGCCTGCGTTATTCGAAATGACCGTCAGGTCCTTCACGCCAGAGTCGCGAATGGCGACGATCAGGTTTTCCGGTATGCCGCAAAGCCCGAAACCGCCCGCCATGATGGTCATGCCGTCGAACAATAGGCCGTCGAGCGCGCCGGCGGCGTCCTGATGGGTTTTCTTCATGCCAAATCTCCCGAATCCGTGCCTCGACTAGCGCAAAAGAATAGCCCCGTCCACATGACCAGAGGCGCGCTATGTCTATGGCGCTTTGCGCCCCCTGCGCGCGCGTTTATGCTTCGTCTATGACCGAATGGAAAATGCATCACCGGATTTTCGTCGCCGCAGGCGTGCTTGCCGCTGCGGCCGTTATTTACACCGGCGTCAAGGCCGACCGGATGGCGCGGATTGGCGCCGGGTATCAGGCGAAAATCGCTTGCTCGGAAATATTTGTCGCAGGACGCAACGCGAAAGATATCATCGAAGGCGAGTTCAACGACATGGACCCCGCGATGGAGCTGATCGGCGTCAAGGTCGATGAGAAGCAAAAACGCGTGCGCGCCGGCGGACCTTTCGGGTTTGGCGGCGTGCGCGCGGTTTATCGCGAGGGCTATGGCTGTACGCTCGCCAATGCAGGGCACGTTTCTTCTTTGCCTGAACCGGCAGAGCCGATCGAGCCGGCCGCCTGGGAAGAGGCCCCGCCGGTTTCAGGTCAGGCGATCGAGCGTATCGATTACGCCGCGCTCGATTTTGCGCTCACCAACGCGTTTGAAAACAATGACGCAAACCATCGCAGCGTTCTCGTGGCCGTTGACGGCAAGATCGTCGATGAACGTTACGCAGGTGGTTTCAATCGGGACACGGCGTTTCTTTCATGGTCCATGGCGAAAAGCGTGACGGCGACACTGGTCGGCGCTGCAGCCTTGCGCGGATTTCTGGACGTCAATGATCCTGCGCCCGTGCCCGAGTGGGAAGGCGACGCAGAAAAGTCCCGCATAACCTGGAACGATCTTCTGCGCATGCAAAGCGGCATGGCGTTCGGCGAACATTACGATCAGACACGCTCCGATGTGAACCAGATGCTGTTCGAACGCGCCGACGCGGGCGGGTTTGCTGCGCGTTTTCCCGTTGAGCATGCGCCGGGCGATGAATGGTACTATTCCAGCGGTACGACGAACCTGATCGCGCGGACCTTGCGGCAGGTGCTGGCGGAACAGGAAATTGATTTTCACGCCTTTGCACGCGAGGCGATTTTCGATCCCATCGGCGCCGCAAGCGTTGTGCTCGAACCCGACGCATCGGGTTCGTTCATCGGATCGTCCTTCGTTTATGCGACGGCGCGCGATTGGGCGCGGCTGGGCGAGCTTTACCTGCGGGACGGCGTCTGGGAGGGCGAGCGCCTGTTGCCCGAAGGCTGGGCCGATTATGTGCGTTCGCCAACGCAAGCGTCCGATGGTCAGTACGGGGCGCAATTCTGGCTCAACAGTGACGGTGAGGAGCGCCCGCGCTTTTTTCCCGGCGTGCCGGAGAACATGTTCTTTTTCGCCGGACACGAAGGCCAGTATGTTTTCATCATACCCGACAAGCGCATGGTGATCGTCAGGACTGGAATGACGCGGGGGCGCTCCGCCATGGAAGCGGTCACGCCGCTGATCAAAGAGATTTACGATTCCGTCGGCATGCCGCAAGGAACGGCGATGTGACTGCCGCTGACAAGCAGGAGCCCGGCCTTGAAGCGTTCGATGTGCTCGCGCGCAAGGCCTATGCATCGCTTCCCGAAGCGTTCCGAAAGTTATGCGGCAATGTGGTGATCCATGTGGCGGAAGAGGCTGAGCCGGAAATCCTGCGCGATGTCGGCCTCTCCGATCCGTTGGAGCTGTCCGGTCTTTTTGAGGGGATTGAGCAAAGCCAGGCCGATGACGCTCCGCCGAACCATGTGCACCTCTATCGCCGGTCGATTATCGCTGAGTGGGCCGAGAGCGGCGACATCAGCCTTGAAGATTTGGTGATCCATGTGCTTGTCCACGAAATCGGCCATCATTTCGGTCTTTCTGACGAGGACATGCACGCGATTGAGGAACGGGCGGAATGAAACGATCTCCGGGCTTCTTCACATTTGCTCAAAAAGAGCATAAATGCTTTTCATGACCGAAACGATGAACATTGCCATCGCCCAGATCGCCCCGGTGGTGGGCGACATCGAAGGCAATGTGGCGCGCATCCGGAAGGGTCGCGAGGAGGCGTCTCAGCTTGGCGCCGACCTCGTCGTGTTCTGCGAGCTTGTTGTCTCAGGCTATCCGCCGGAAGACCTTGTCCAGAAACCGTCCTATCAGCGCGCCTGCCGCGAAGCGGTTGAGCATCTTGCGAAAGACACCGGCGACAACGGCCCGGCGATGATCGTTGGCGCGCCTTGGGTGGTTGACGACGCACTCTACAATGCAGCGTTCCTGCTCACGGACGGAAAGATCGAAGCAACGCGTTACAAGGTGCGCCTGCCCAATTACGGCGTCTTTGACGAACCGCGCCGGTTTACGCCGGGTCCGGACTATCCTGAGCCGACCGAATTCAAGGGCGTCAAACTCGGCCTCATGGTCTGTGAGGACATGTGGCTGCCGGGGGCGGGCGAGCATCTGGCGAACGCCGGCGCTGAAATCTTCATCGTGCCGCACGGCTCGCCGTTCCGAAAAACCTCGCTGGCCGAACGCGAATTGGCGGCGCGCGATCGCGTCACCGCAACCGGCCTGCCGCTGATATTCGTGAACCAGCTCGCCGGGCAGGATGAGGTTGTGTTCGAAGGCGCAGCATTCGTGATGAGTGCGAGCGGCGCCGTACAATATCGCTGTCCGCAATTCACCGAATGCGTTGTGCTGACGAAATGGCGCAAGAAAGAAGGCCGCTGGTCATGCATCGAAGGCCCGAAAGTGGAATGGGTCGGCGGCGAAGAAATGATCTATCGCGCCGTGACCATGGCCGTGCGCGATTACGTTTTGAAAAACCGTTTCAAGGGCGTCGTCATCGGGCTCTCCGGCGGTGTTGATTCAGCGCTTACCGCCGCCATTGCGGTGGATGCGCTCGGGCCCGACAAGGTTCACTGCGTGATGATGCCGTCGCGCTATACGTCGAAGGAAAGCCTTGAGGATGCTGAAGCTTGTGCGAAAGCGCTCAGCGTTTCCTATCGTTCCATCGGCATTGAGCCGGGCGTCGCCGCCTTCGATGAAATGCTGAAACCGGTGTTCGATAATCTAGCGCCTGACACGACGGAGGAAAACATCCAGTCGCGCCTGCGCGGCGTCATATTGATGGCGTTGTCGAACAAGTTCGGCGACATGGTTTTGACCACCGGCAACAAGTCGGAAATGTCGGTGGGTTACGCGACGCTCTATGGCGATATGAATGGCGGGTTCAATCCGCTGAAAGACATCTACAAGACGGAAGTCTTTGCGCTTTGCCGCTGGCGCAACGCGCATCATGCTGCGGATCTGAAAGGTCCGAAGGGGGAAGTCATTCCGGAGCGGATCATAACCAAACCGCCGTCGGCGGAGTTGCGCGAAGACCAGAAGGACGAAG
>DGNI01000082.1:0-1630 GCA_002388885.1 Parvularculaceae bacterium UBA4496
ATCGGCGTCGCCATCAACCGCGACAAGGGCCCGCTGTTTTCGCTCGAAGAACGCGTCGCCATGGTCGAGCAGGAAATGGCGCGCATCTCAAAAGCGAGCGGCGTGCCGATCCGGGTGATCCCGTTTGAATCGCTATTGATGAAATTCGCCGAAGAGGTGAAGGCGAATATCATCGTGCGGGGTTTAAGGGCCGTTTCCGATTTCGAATATGAATTCCAGATGGTCGGCATGAACCAGGCCCTGAACGATGAGATCGAGACGGTGTTTTTAATGGCAGACGCCCGATACCAGTCCATCGCCTCGCGGCTGGTCAAGGAAATTGCAAGGCTTGGCGGGGATGTTGCCGCTTTTGCCCCGGCCCATGTGGTTGAACGGCTGAAAGCCAAGTTCGCCGGGACTTAATTTCATTTTTCGTCGAAGACGGGTTATAGGGCGGGAATCGCTGAATGGCTGGGATGGGCCGAACAGGAGTGAATATGCGTAAATTGGCCATAATGACGGCGGCTGCGACGGCAGCGTTCGGATTCAGCGCTGCTGTAGCTGACGATGATGACGAGACGCCGCAAATCACCCCCACTCAGTTCCTTGAAAATGCGCCGGACGACGTCTGGCGGCCGCTCGATCCTGAAAATACCATTTACATGGATCTGCCCGCCGGTCTGGTCATCATAGAAATGAAGCCGGACCTTGCGCCGAAGCATGCCGATCGCATCAGGCAACTCACACGCGAAGGTTTTTACGACGGTCTCACGTTCCATCGCGTTATTGAAGGTTTCATGGCGCAGGGCGGCGATCCGAAAGGCGACGGCACCGGCGGTTCGGACAAGCCGAACCTTGAAGCTGAATTCACCCACGACGCGAGCGAAATTCAGGGCTTCACACAGATCGGCCGCGATCGCATTGCGCCGCGCGTTGGGTATATCGACGGTTTGCCCGTCGGCGCGCAGCCTGAGTCCCTGCGTTCATTTCTGACGGCGCGTTCGGCGGAACTCTGGCCGCTGCACTGTCCAGGCGTCATGTCCATGGCGCGGACGACTGACCCCAACACCGCCAACAGCCAGATATTCCTGATGATCGGGGACCGGCGCCTTGATCTCGACAAGAGATATACGGTCTGGGGCTGGATTGTTGACGGTTTCGAAGCATCGCGCCGTATCGTTCGCGGTGANNGGTGAGCCGCCCAGCCGCCCAACGCCGATGATCCGCGTACGGGTTGCTGCTGATGTTCCGGAGGCGGATCGTAGAGATATTCGTGTACTGCGTACCGACAGTGAAACCTTTCAGGAATATCTGAAACTGAACGGTGATTTGAACGATGAAGGCTACGTAAAGGATATCTGCGAAATCCGCGTGCCGATCAAAGTAAACGGAAACATAGAACGATGAGCGATAAACTGATCTTGAGCCTCGAAACCGGCGACGTCACCATTGAAACCTTCCCGGACAAGGCGCCTGGCCATGTGGCGCGTATCAAGGAACTGGCCGAGGAAGGGTTTTACGACGGCCTAACCGCGCATCGCGTGATTGACGGGTTCATGGCGCAGATGGGTTGTCCGCGCGGCGACGGCACCGGCGGCTCGGGCCAGAATATCGATGCGGAGTTCAACGACGTCAGCCATCAGCGCGGCGT
>DGNI01000082.1:1656-3253 GCA_002388885.1 Parvularculaceae bacterium UBA4496
CTGCTCCATGGCGCGGGCGCAAAACCCGAACAGCGCCGACAGCCAGTTTTTTATCTGTTTTGACGACGCCTCGTTCCTCGACGGTCAGTACACCGCATGGGGCAAGGTTGTGGACGGCATGGAACATGTGGATGCGGTCACCAAGGGCGAGCCGCCGAAGACCCCGACGAAGATCGTTTCGTTCCGCGTCGCTGCATAACGGCTCCCGCCTGGTCTTGTGCAAGCTTTTGTTCACCTGCGCGCGTCATGCTGGCGCGCGCCTTGCTGCGTCTCAACCGGTACAACGATAACGAGCCGCCACTGTGAACCTTGCCTATCTCATGAACACCTACCCTCTGATCTCGACGACGTTTATTCGCCGCGAGATCGAGGCGCTGGAGCGGCAGGGACAAGAGGTCAGGCGATACGCCATGCGGCGTTGGAGCGAGGATGTCGTCGACCCGCTCGACAAGGCCGAGATCGACCGAACCGCCTATATTCTTACCGGAAACGCGGCCGGACTTTTGGGCGCGTTTTTTCGCATGCTGGCTTCAAATCCGGTAGGGCTTGCGAAAGCAGCTGCCGCCTGCTGGTCCCTGTTGAAAAACGCCCGCGGCGGCGTGATCCGGCATGCGGCGTATCTGTTGGAGGCCGCGTATTTTCGCCATCAGGCCGCCCGCGACGGCGTCGATCATGTGCACGTCCATTTCGCCACCAACGCCACCGCGGTCGCCATGCTGGCGCGGATCATGGGCGGGCCGTCATATTCGTTCACGGTGCACGGCCCCGATGAGTTGACCGACGCGCCGCAGTTGAGTTTCCCCGAAAAAATCGAACATGCTTCATTCGTCGTGGCGATTTCAAACTTTTGCAAGTCGCAGATCATCCGTTTTTCAACGATTGCAGCGGCGGAGAAAATCAGGATCGTGCATTGCGGTCTCGATCTGACCGACTTTGCGGTGATGCCGCCCGCCGCCAACAACACGTTTGTCTGCGTCGGGCGTTTGTGCCCGCAAAAAGGGCAGGTGCAGATACCGGCGGCGGTCGCGGCCTTGAAAAACGAATTTCCAGACATCAGGGTCACACTGATCGGTGAGGGGCCCTCGCGCGCAGAAATAGAATCAGAAATTGACCGTTGCGGCGTCGCCGCGAATGTCGAAATCACCGGCTGGATGGAAAATGCGAAAGTGCGCGAAGCAGTGGCGCATGCGCGCTGCTTCCTGTTGCCGACATTCGCCGAAGGCCTGCCCGTGGTGATCATGGAGGCGCTGGCGCTCGGCCGCCCGGTCATTTCCACCTATATCGCGGGCATTCCCGAACTGGTGGATCAGGACTGCGGCTGGATCATTCCGGCGGGCGACACGGATGCGCTGATCGCCGCCATGCGAGATGCGCTCAACGCCAGCGAAGGCGTGCTGACGGCGAAAGGCGCCGAAGGGCGCCGTCGCGTTGAAACGGGCCATGACGTGGACAGGGAAGCAGCGAAACTGAAAGCGTTGTTTTCTGATGTTACCGGAAGCGGCGCTGACGGAAAATCTGCACACGCATAAAGCGAGCGCCGCGCCCGAAAATACAACATAACTGATGAAAATTTAAAGGAATCCCAGTGTTGGTGGAT
>DGNI01000082.1:3265-4187 GCA_002388885.1 Parvularculaceae bacterium UBA4496
GCCTTATGATGCCTTCCATGAAATTATATTCGGCAATTACTGTTGTTCCGGATCGCGCGAAACCGCGCGCATCCGGAATCGATGGCATGATCACAAGGCCAGCGCAGAATATTGATGCTGATTCATGGATTCCGGGTTCGGCCCATGGCCGCCCCGGAATGACAAAACGAGTTCAGGCAGGACTGCGTCAAATTAAAATGTTGCACAAACATTGTGNNTGTGGCGAAGTTGCACAACTTTCGGCGGAACGCCTTGAAACAAGCGGGATACGCAAATCGCGGGAAGCCGGGTTGCACAACTTTTCTTCACGCGCCTTTTCTTCCGCGAGCCGCCTGGTGCTCTGCATCCACCTGCTTCGTCAACTTATCGAGTTCCCTGAAAAGTCCCGGCGCGGCGCTGTCTCCGGCCGCTTTCAGGCGGGCCACAAGGCGCGTCATTTCTTCAAGCTGCGCCTTGCGGCGAAAGTGTTGAAATTCACGAAAAGCGCCGGCGGAAATGAGATACGCGGCGGGGCGGTTATAGCGCGTAATGGCGACCGGTTCCGTTCTCGAGCGGTTCAAAAGAACCGAAAACCGGCGGCGGGCGTCATAGGCGGAAACAAACTGCATTCGATACTCCTTACTGATGCGTCTCGCATTATTGCGAGCTTGAATACGCATCGAAAGGAGTGGGAACTCTATGGCGCCTTTTCAAGCGCAACCGTTCGCAGGCAGACGAATCCGCGCCTTGCGCCGTTAAGCCCCAAGCCCGCCGAAGAGGCCGTATTTGATGTTGAGGTAATCTTCGAGACCGTATTTCGAACCTTCGCGCCCGAAACCGGATTCCTTGACGCCGCCAAAGGGCGCAACCGGCGTCGAGAGAATGCCTTCGTTGACCGCAACCATGCCGTATTCGAGCGCCTCCATCACGCGCCAGGCGCGGC
>DGNI01000111.1 GCA_002388885.1 Parvularculaceae bacterium UBA4496
AAAACCGTTGAAGCTATGAGAAGCCGCTAAGGCTCTTTTTTAAAGGAGGGTTTGAAATGCAAGCCTTGAGAATCGCAGCGACCGGCATGGATGCGCAGCAAAAGCGCGTCGAAGTCGTATCGAACAATATCGCGAATATGAGCACGACGGCCTATTCGACGCGCCGCGCCGAATTTGCGGACCTGCATTACCAGCAGCTTCGCGCGCCCGGCGCCATTTCATCATCGACGGGCCTCATCGCGCCCTCCGGTATTGAGATCGGCCTCGGCGTTCGGACGGCGGCCGTCTCCGTCAATCATGAACAGGGTCCGCTGCGCCAGACCGGCGGCGATCTCGATCTCGCTATCGAAGGCCGCGGCATGTTCGAGGTGACGCTTCCTTCAGGCGATCCCGCCTATACGCGCGACGGTTCGTTCAAGCGCACAGGCGAAGGCCTGGTCGTGACATCCGAGGGCTATCCCCTCGCCGGCGATATCACCGTCCCGGAAGACGCGCGCTCGATTACCATCAACAATAATGGCGAGGTTTTCGCCTATTTCGACGGACAGACGGGCGGCCAGCAGATCGGTACGATCAACCTGACGCTGTTCTCCAACGAAAAAGGCCTTGAGGCCATCGGCGGCAATCTCTTCCGCGAAACCGAAGCTTCCGGCGCGCCGATCCCCGGCGAGTCCGGCATCGACGGCCGCGGCAACATCCGCCAGGGCTTCCTGGAAGATTCATCCGTGGACGTCGTGCAGCAGATCGCCGACCTGATCGAGGCGCAGCGCGGTTATGAGCTGAACTCGAAAGTCATCTCCGCCGCCGACCAGATGCTCGGCTCGACAACGCAGATCCGGTAACGCCATGAAACGTCTTGCACCATACGCGCTCGCGCTAGCAGGCGCTTTCGTAACCGGCGCCATCGCTGCGGAAACCGCCGATGCGCCGGTGAACCCTGCGGAAGCTTCAGCAAGCGATGATCTGCCAATCATTGCCACAGTGGCGGCGGTGAAAAAACTGCAGCCGGTAAAAGCTGCGCAACATTTGCGCGCTGGCGCCATACTCCATTCCTCCGACCTTGCCACTGACGGCGACGCTGCGGCGCTTGATCCCTTCATTGGCATGGAGCTGAAGCGCTCGGTCTATGCCGGAAAAGTCATCACGGCGAATGATATCGGCATGCCGACGCTGATTGAACGCAACGCCATTGTGCTGCTTGAGTTCGAGCGCGGGGCCCTGCTGATCACGACCGAAGGCCGCGCGCTCGACGCAGGCGCCAAGGGCGAAACGGTGCGCGTGATGAACCTTGCTTCGAAAATTATCCTGACGGCGGAAGTCGTCGGGCCAAACAAAGTGAAAACCCGGTGAATCCCATGACGCATGCCAGCAAAACCACATTGATCATCGCCGCCGCGCTCGCGGCGTCAGCCTGTTCATCGAACCGGCTCGATCACATGTTTCAGCCGCCGTCCATGTCGCCGGTGGGTGAAATGCGCAACCCGATGCCAGCGGCCTCGCCGGAACGCTACAACGTACCGCCGAAAAACATTGTCGCGACGGAAGCGAAACCGACATCCGCATCGCTCTGGCATTCAGGGCCGACGTCGCTGTTCGGCGACCGCCGCGCACGCAAGACTGGCGACATCGTCACCGTGGTTATCGAGATCGACGAGGAAGCGGAAATCAAAAACCGCACGGACCGCTCGCGTTCTTCATCGGACGATCTTTCGGTTCCCGCCCTTTTAGGCGTTCCATCACTGGCGCAGGGCGTATTACCCGGCGGCGCAGGTCTCGACCCGGCGATTGAAACGTCGTCGAATACCAGCTCGTCAGGCGACGGCACCATCAAACGTGAAGAGAAGATCACGTTGCGTGTGGCTGCGACCGTCGTCGGTGAGTTGCCGAACGGTCACCTCGCGATCTCTGGCAGTCAGGAAGTGCGCGTCAATTACGAGTTGCGAGAACTGCTCGTGGGCGGCATCATCCGGCCGGAAGATATCTCGCGCAACAATATCATCACCTATGACAAGATCGCCGACGCGCGAATCTCCTATGGCGGGCGCGGACAGATCAGCGATCTGCAGAAGGCCCGCTACGGTCAGCAGATCATCGACATGATCTCGCCCTTCTAGAGAGGTTCTTCCGGAAATGATTCTCGCCTTCGATCCTTCGAGACGCAAAAATTTCNNTTTCTTCATCCTGAGGAGGCCTTTAGGCCGTCTCGAAGGGCGAAGAAATTTTCGCCCTCAGGATGAAGGCTTTGTAAACAGCCTCAGTTTTTAAGATATCCAAATAGACAGGACACATGCAGAAATTTCTTCCCATTATCGTCATCCTGATCGCCGGCGTCGCTGGCGGCGGCGGCGGCTATTTCTTCAAACTGCAGGCCTCGCAAGGCGGTGAGGAGCATGCCGATGCTGGCGAACATGCGGAAGAAGGTCATGGCGCCGAAAGTGACGACAGCCACGGCGACAAGAAAGACAAGAAGAAAAAGAAAAAAGGCGGCCATGGCGAGGCCGACGCCTCAAGCACGGTGTACATGAAATTCGGCCGCCAGTTTGTGGTGCCCGTCGTCGAGAACGGCAAGCCGAAGTCGATGATGATCATGGATATCAACATCGAGGTAAACAGCGAACAGGGTGAGACGGTGTATGCTTACGAGCCGCGCCTTCGCGATGCGATTCTCGCGCATCTCATCGTGAAAGCGGGCGAAGGCGATCTGCCCCTCATGCTCGAAGACAGCGCCATGATGGATGAAGTCAAGGCCGAGATTCTGACGATTTCAAAAACCATCATCGGCGACGGCGCGCTTCAAGTCCTGATCCAGGACATCGGGATGCAGAATTACTAGACACTTCTGTTTCTTGTTTGTTATGCAAGCACATGAGCTTTGCAATTAGACGACTTTCACAAGACCATCTTGGCTTCATTTTAATGTCGGGAGAAAAAGCCGAGGGCGATTGTATATTCCGGTCGCTTCCAAGAAATTCTAAAGATTTTCAATCTCCAGATTCGCTACTATTATTTGAATTACAGGAAAGAGGGGAATTTAGCTGGCTGCAAAAGTCTGGGAAGATAACAATCAGAGACGATCATGATTCCGTAGTCGCCCGAATCGAAAATAATAAGCTATATATCGGAAATTACGTCTTTGAAGTAATCAGCCTGCAGAGTTCTTAAGGCGTGTGGCTCCATAATCGGATACACTAATGATTCTAGTTATTCAGATGACTCTTCATCCAACAGACCAAGCCCGGCAATCTGGGCCGGCGTGATCTCAACGCCGCCTTCAAGCACGATGGCCGGCTCGCCCTCGGCATTGAGACGCACTTCGCGTACGCCGCCAAAGGTGTTCGCCGCTTCCTGACCGAGTACGGTTCCGTCCGCCGCGTAGTAGATTGCGTTGACGGCGTAGGCGCCCTGCGCGACCGGAGCGCCATTGACCGCGCCGTTCCACGATTGAACGCCGGTGGTGTTCACCGACGGAAAGCGCGCGATTTCGCGGCCCGTGCGGTCGGAAATCACTGTCTGCACATAGGCCGCTTCGCTGGAGCCCGACAGGCGGTACTTCACCGGATCGCCGTCGAAATAGGCGGGCGCGTTTGACGCTTCGGCCTGTTTTCCGATCCAGCTTGCATACTTGTCGATGCCCCCGCCGCCGCCGAGCGCATCCGCGATAGAATCGAGCTTGGTATTGGCGTTGACGAGTTGTTCAACGGAGGAGAACTGCGCCAGCTGCGCCACAAATTCCGTGGAATCCGCCGGATCGAGCGGGTCCTGATTTTTCAACTGCGCCGTTAAGAGTGTCAGAAAATTCTGAAAATCGACGGCGTTTAATCCGGCGTTTTCTTTCTTGCTGCTCGCAGCGCTTGCCGTCGTTGACGATGCCTGCTGACTCTGTGTCGTCGGAATAATAGCCGCCGCTTGCATGGCGCTCTCCAATTTTGTTGTTAAAGACGGCGGTCGAGACGGCCAAGCGCAACCATGCGACCAGTCGCGTCGTGCTCTTCCAGTCCTGCGGCGCGCTCAAGTTCATTCGCCGCAATGAAAGTTTTTTCGGCTTCAAACTCTTCGTCTGAAGCGTCCTTTGCGCCATGCTCAGTGAATTGAAGGTCAAGACCTTCAAAACCCTGCTCGGCCAGCGATTTGTGGAACGCATCCGCGTTGCGGCGCATGAGATCCAGCGTTTCGGGCGTGTCGGCTGAAATGACCGCACGCACCAGCTCGCCTCCGTCACCCTCAAACCGGATCATCACCCGGCCAAGTTCCGGCGGATCAAGGCGGACTTCCAGCCTGCCCTCGCCATGGCGAGACACCAGCGCGGCCAACACCTGATCGCGCACCGGGTTGATTGACACAGACTTATCAGCAGCTACCGAGACCGCATCCGCACGGGAAATTGCGCGTTCGGCAACCGGTGCATCAATGTCTGTAACCGGCGCCGCAACGGCGTGCTCGGCCTTCATGGTCTCGCCAATCGACTTTGCCGCAATCGCGACGGGATTCTGGCCTTGCGCAAAGGGTTTGTTCGCACCCTGACGCGGCGCCATGAACGCCTGGTCATTGGCGTTCTCACTGCGAGGCCCGGCGCCGGGCTCCAGCACCGGCTTGTCATCCGGCGCGAGTGTGGCGGTCTGAACAGCTTTCAAGGCGCTGGTCGCAATAGCGCCCTCGCCAGCCGCGGCGTTCGCCTTTTGAATCGTGAACTCGCCTGCATTACTGACGTTATGAATAGGTGCGTCACCGACGACCGGCGCGAGCCCCGAAACCGCGTCATCAGCAATGACGTCAGCGGCCGTTGTTGCAATTGCTACATTGTCCGGAGGAAACATCGCATCGAGCCCCTCAAGCCCTGCTTCGCTGAGCAGTTCGTCGGCTCGTGGATGGTTGGCGATACCCAGAGGTTGGCCGAGGGCATTTTCATTCGCATTCTCGTTTGGCGTTAGCAAACGATTCAGAATTGCAAAGAAACCGTTACGGTCCGTTCCGGTGTTATCTGCATTCGCAGCCAGTTTTGCGCCGCCAGCTTCCTTTCCGGAAAGCTTGCCGCCGAGCGATGTCAAAAACGCAAGAGAATTATTTTCCATAAGACTTTCCTACATTTGATAACTTATTTTTTAGTTACGCCGCGTAGGTTTGCATAAAATTTTTCCTATTACGGAGCGTTTCATGGACGTCCCCGGCCTGCCCTACATCGCGCCTTCCAAGATTACGGCGCCGAAAAGCACATCCGAGCAATCGGATGCGGACCGCGATGCGGCCATCCGTGAAAAGGCAAAAGAGTTTGAAACGGTCTTTATCGCCGAGATGCTTTCACATGCCGGTTTCGACAAGGCGCTTTCGGAAAATTCCGGCTTCGGCGGCGAAGCCTTCTCCCGCATGCTGGTTGAATCCTATGCGGAACAATTATCTCAAAAAGGCGGTTTCGGCCTCGCCGATCAGATTTACCGCCAGTTAAAAGGTGAAAGCGCGTGAAGGCTCAGATAGAAAAACTGAAAACGATTGTCTCAGGACTTGCGAAAGTCACCGAAGCCGAGCGTACCGCCATCGCAAAACGCGCCTTTGACGCCGTCGCGGAACTCGCAACGGAAAAAGAGTCCCTGTTAAAAGAGTTCAATACGCTCGCAGCGGAGCTTACCGAGTCAGACCTGACTGACTCAATCCTCAAGGAACTTGACGTCATCCGGGAAAAGGCCGCTGAAAACGCAGCCATATTAAAGGCGACAGCCGAGGGCGCGCGCGCCGCACGCGCCCGTCTTCAAACATTGCGCGAAGCCGACCTCAAAACCGGCGTCTACCGCGCTGACGGCGCAGCGATGAAAAATCCGAACGCGTCAACCTTCGCCGCAAAAGCCTGACGGGCTAAATTGCAAATCAGCAAATTGAAATAAATTCAAACTGTTCAGTGATTAAGGGCTTGTTAGACGCTTCAGTGTAGTTTCACGAAATGCAGTCCAGGTGGGCTGTTGCGGACTCGCCTAAACGGCGCGCCGCGGGCCAGAAGGTTCGAAAACCCTGCGCGACCCGCAGGACTCCCGGCAACTCCCTCGTGAGGTCGGACCGTTAACTTAACGATCCAACAGGAGTATAAAATGAACAGCCTACTTACAAATACGTCCGCCATGGTGGCGTTGCAGAACCTGCGTTCGGTCAACAAAGACTTGTCGATGGTTCAGGAGCAAATCTCTACCGGTAAAAAAGTCGGTAACGCTCGTGACAACGCAGCTATCTTCGCTATCTCGACTGTCATGCAGTCGGACGTGAAAGGCTTCGAAGCGATCAGCTCATCGCTGAACCTTGGCGCTTCTTCTGTCGGCGTTGCACGCGGCGCCGCCGAAAAAATCACCGAACTGCTCGTCGATATGAAAGGCCTCATCGTTGCGGCCCAGGAAGACAACGTCGACCGCGCCAAAATCCAGACGGATATTGGCCAGCTTCGCGATCAGATCGGTTCTATTGTTGAAGCCGCTCAGTTTAACGGCCTCAACTTCCTTAAAGGCGCTGACACGACCAGCTTCCTCGCTTCGCTTGACCGCGATTCGGGCGGCAACGTGACGGCGAGCACGATTGATGTTGCGGATTATAGCCTCGAAACCGCTGCCGGTAATGCGGTTGCCGGCCTTGGCGCTGGCACGACCGGCGTCGGCACGGGCTTCAACACCGCTGCTCAGCTTGTCGCCGATACAGGCGTGTTCTCGCTTGATATCGACGATGGCGCGACGTTTACGGCGGGCGATACGTACGAAGTGCGTATTGACGGCCGCAAACTGGTTTATGAAGTGCAGACAGGCGACGATGAAGATGATGTTGCTCAGGGCATTGCGAACCTGATCAATAACGCCGGTATCTCTGGTGTTTCTTCAGCTTTCGTCTCTGGCGGCGGTTCAGCTGACGCTACAGCTGACATCACCAACGCTTCTGGCGCAACTATCGCTGTTGAGCTCACCGTTACGGACGGATCGGGCGGCGGTCTCGCCAACCTGAACGGCCTTGACGTTTCGAACGCAACGAATGCGGCTGCCGCGCTCGTTTCAATCGAAGGGCTGATTTCTGAAGCTATCGATGCTGCTGCTTCGTTCGGTTCCGCTCAAAAGCGGATCGAAATTCAGAACGAATTCGTCACCAACCTGACGGACGCTCTGAAAACAGGTATCGGCTCTCTGACAGACGCCGACCTGGAAGCGGCTTCTGCTCGCTTGCAGTCTCTGCAGGTTCAGCAGCAGCTGGGCATCCAGGCGCTGTCGATTGCGAACGCTTCGCCGAACGCAATCCTCGGCCTGTTCCGCTAATAATGACGACCTCCGCGAAGGCCTCCGGGCCTTCGCGGATTTTTATAAGAAACTAGGGGGATAAAGGGGTTAAAGAAGACATGACTGTTACGGCACTCGCGCGAAATGCTTATCAACAATCCACAAAAACAACAGCGTCGCCGCGCTCTGTAGAGCGTCAGTTATTGACCAGGCTGACGAGCGCTCTCATTGCCGCCGAAAAAGCACGCGATGACGACAAGATGGGTCTAGCCCGCGCGCTCGGTAAAAATCTGGAATTCTGGACAACAGTTGCCGCCGACGTCGCCAGCGATACTAATCAGCTGCCGGCGGAATTAAGGGCGCAATTATTCTATCTCTACGAGTTCACGCGTCATACGACCAACAAAGTTATCAATGGCGATGACACCGCTAGTATTCATCCGTTAATCGAAATTAATCAGAATATCATGCAGGGTTTGCAAGGAAGTCCCGAAGGAGCCGCCTAGATGACCGGTCTCGTCATCAAATTGAAACCGAACGAAAAAGTGCTCGTAAACGGCGTGATTCTCCAGAATGGAGATCGCGCCGCAAGCATAAGAGTGCGCACGAGTGACGTTTCGATTCTTCGCGCCCGTGACGCCATCCAGAAAGACGATGCGAACACACCGCTGAAACGTATTTACTACATTGCTCAGCTCGCCATGGCTGGTGAGGCCGAAGCAGAACTGGCCACGCAACAAATCTCGCAAGGGCTCGAGCCATTGAAATCCATTTTCGGCGGCGAGGCGTCAGGCGAGCTTGAGCGTGCAGAAGAAGCTGCAAAAGACCAGAAATTTTTCGTGGTCATGCGCGCGGTTAAAAAACTTTTTCCCCTGGAAGAAATCCTGTTGCATCGCACACCGGCGCCGGCGCTCGCTTCATGACATTCTATCCAGCCATACCCTTAAGCGGATATCTCGGCTGGAAAGTCTTCGACAACAGCGCGGACCGCCAATTCGAAGTCTTTAAGGACACGCCGGCCGTGGTCCGCAATGTTGATTATTTTCGTGAAAACATCGCAAATGCGACATCGGCGAAAAAACTCGTCGAAGATCGCCGTCTTTTGACTGTAGCGTTGGGCGCTTACGGCCTCGGCGAGGAAATAAACAAAAAAGCGTTCATTCAGAAGATTCTGGAAGACGGTACTGAATTTGGCGATTCGTTCGCAAACCGTCTGAGCGATCCGCGCTGGCGCGCCTTCGCAAAAGACTTTGGCTACGGCAACTTTACCGGGCCAAGGGTTGGAATTGAGTCTTTCCGCGAGCAAACCGCGAATAACTACCTTGAACGCGCTTTCGAAGTCCGTGTAGGCGAAGTCAATACGGACATGCGGCTCGCCATGAATTTCAGGCGCGAAATCGCCAAGATTGCTGAAGGCGCGAATGTGGAAACGGCGGGTTGGTTCCAGATCATGGGTCAATCGCCGCTTCGTATCGTTATGGAAGGTGCGCTCGGCCTGCCCTCTTCTATCGGTCAGGCAGATATCGACAAACAGAAGGAGCTTTTCGAACGTAAGGCCGAACAATTCTTTGGCGGCAAGTCGCCGGCGATTTTCAAGGACCCAATAAAAGTCGAAGACGCGCTGCGCCGGTTTTTTCTGTATTCTGAAGTTCAGAACGGGCCGACGGCTTCAACGCCCGGCGTTGCGGCGCTGTCCATTCTCGGCGGCGGCCCTTCCCTCGGCGCAAGCTCCGTCGCTAATCTTTTTGTTTCGAATACGTTTTAGCTGATCGCATTCGCGCCAATGGCTGACGCATTTTTGCGGCCGGCATAAACAGCGCGTGATAGTCGTTCAAAACTGGCGGCGATCCCGCCAGCGTTTTTCTCCGAAATAAATGCGTCGAGCTTGGGCCAGATTTCCAGGGCCCGGTCGATCTGCGCATCGGCGCCGTGGGCGTAAAGGCCGGCGCGCACGATGGTTTCAGAATCCTCGTAAGCACGCAGGATCGCTCGCGCATCGCGCAGCAATAGATTTTCTTCGTTCGTTGCAGCGCGCGGCAAGGATCGAGAGACGCTTCGCGACACATCAATCGCCGGAAAGCGCCCGCGCTCAGCGATAGCGCGTTCGAGCACAATATGACCGTCGAGGATGCCACGGATCATGTCCGCCACCGGTTCGTTATGATCGGATCCGGCAACCAGAACCGAAAACACCGCCGTGATGTCGCCGTGGCCCTCTTCGCCAGGCCCTGACCGCTCCACCAGAGAAGCGATGGTGCGGAAAGTCGAAGGCGGAAAAGCGTGCAGCGACGGCGCTTCGCCCGCCGAAAGGGCAATCTCGCGATGCGCCTCTGCGTAGCGTGTCAACGAATCGAACAGCAAAAGGACTTGTTTACCTTTGTTACGAAAATATTCCGCCGTCGCCATGGCGAGATGGGCGCCGCGTTTTTTTGCAAGTGGCGACTGATCCGCCGTCGAAGCAACGACAACGGTCTTTTTCATCCCCTCAGGGCCGAGCACCTCTTCAACGAAGCCGCGCACCTCACGCCCGCGCTCGCCGATCATCGCCACAACGGCGACATCGCATTCAACACCGCAGGCGATATCTCCCAACAGCGAGGATTTGCCAACGCCGGACCCGGCAAAAAGGCCTACGCGCTGGCCACGGCAGATAGGTAACAGCGTGTCGAGAACGCAGAGACCCGTTGGTAAACGATTTCCTAACATCTTGCGCAGCGCAGCGTTTGGCGCGGGATGCTCCAGGGCTATTGCAGAATCCCCATGGGCAAGCGGTTCGCCGTTCATGGCGTTGCCGAAAGGATCGACGATCTTCCCGATCCAGTCTTCACAGGGCATGGCCTCCCCGCCGGCACGGTCTAGCGTCGCTACGTCGCCCACAGACGCGCCCACGAGCGAGTCAAAGGCAAAGCCCGTCGCTTTATCCCCATCCATCGCCACTATCTTGACGCGCACGTCGCGGCCATTGGCGGTTGCGATACGCACGGTGTCGCCGAGCGACGCATAACCGGCGAGCCCTTCAATCTTCAATGAAAGGCCATCGGTAGCAGTGACCGCGCCATAATGCTGCGGGCCTGCCGTTTTAAGA
>DGNI01000171.1:0-17016 GCA_002388885.1 Parvularculaceae bacterium UBA4496
TCATGGTCGGCACCTACGAGATGGAATACGAGAACGGCGACCGTTTCGACGTGCGCATCCCCATGTTCTCGCTCGACAGCCCCCATGCCCTCGGCATCGTGCACTAGCGACGTGGTCGCCGGACGCGTGCTAGGCTCCGCCCGACAATAACCCTGGGAACGACGCCGTGACGGCACCCCCCGAACCGACCGAAGTGACGACCGCCGACAGCGCCCGGCCGACCCGCGAAGAAGCGGAGGCGGCGGTGCGCGTGCTCCTCAGATGGGCCGGCGACGACCCCGACCGCGAAGGCCTGCTGGATACCCCCGCGCGCGTGGTGCGCGCCTATGGGGAATTCTTCTCGGGCTATGGCGTCGACCCGGAGGAATTCCTGCAGCGCACCTTCACGGAGACCGAGGGCTATGACGAGGTCGTGGTGCTGCGCGACATCCGCTTCGAGTCCCACTGCGAGCACCACCTGGCGCCGATCATCGGCAAGGCGCATGTGGCGTATCTGCCGACAAACAAGGTTGTCGGCATCTCAAAACTTGCGCGCGTCGTACAGGCTTATGCAAAGCGTCTGCAGGTGCAGGAACGTCTGACGGCGGAAGTCGCAGACTGCATCCAGAAAGTGCTGGAACCTCAAGGGGTCGCGGTTGTTATCGAAGCAACCCATGCCTGCATGACCTGCCGCGGCGTTGAAACGCCCGGCGTTATCATGACAACCAGCCGAATGATGGGTGTCTTCCGGGATGACGACAAGGCTCGCTCGGAAGTCATCAAACTCATCAGCCTTTCATAAATACAACCAGCGGAGAGCCTCATGGCTTACGAATGCATCCTCACTGAAGCGGACGGTAATGTTGGCGTCGTCACACTGAACCGGCCGGATGCCCTTAACGCTTTTAACAAGCAGCTCATGGACGAAGTGACCGAGGCCGTCCGTGCATTTGAAGCGGATGATGCGATTGGCTGTATCGTCGTCACGGGTTCCGAAAAGGCCTTCGCCGCTGGCGCCGACATCAAGGAAATTTCTTCGAAAAGCTATGTCGACGCCATGAACGAGCAACTGGTGACAGCGAACTGGGAAGAGGTCACGCGCGCGCGCAAACCTGTTATCGCCGCTGTAAACGGTTATGCGCTTGGCGGCGGCTGCGAACTGGCCCTGATGTGCGATTTCATCATCGCGGGCGATAATGCAAAATTCGGCCAGCCGGAGATTTCGATCGGCGCCATACCGGGTGCCGGGGGGACGCAGCGTCTGGCGCGGTTTATTGGCAAATCGAAAGCAATGGAAATGTGTCTTACGGGCCGGATGATGGATGCCGAAGAAGCCGAACGCTGCGGTCTCGTCAGCCGGATCGTGCCCAAGGGCGAGCTCCGGGACGAGGCGATTCGAGTCGCGAAGCAGATCGCTGGCTTTTCCCGCCCCATCGCCATGCTGACGAAAGAAGCTGTCAACCGCGCCTATGAAACGACGTTGTCAGAGGGCGTGCGGTTTGAACGGCGTCTTTTTCACTCCGTTTTCGCTTTGGAAGATCAAAAAGAAGGCATGGCCGCCTTTAGTGAAAAACGAAAACCTGTATTCAAGAACCGGTAGGCTGGTCCCTTGTTGCTAACAAAATAGGCGGTGCATGGAAAATCTCGTTCTCGCCATTGCCATTATCGGCGTTTTGGGGATTGGCGCCCAATGGCTCGCCTGGCGGCTGAATTTTCCTGCGATTGTATTGATGGCAATTGCCGGCGTCCTTGCCGGCCCGGTTCTCGGAATATTCGATTTGTTCGTCCCGCCGGATACAGCGCCCGGCGCGCCGCCCATGGAAGCGCTCTTCGGTGACTTTTACCGCCCCATTATCGCCGTCGCTGTCGCAGTCATCCTTTTCGAAGGCGGACTGCAGCTTAATTTTTCTGAATTGCGCGGGCTTACGCGCGGCGTGCGCAGGATGGTGTTTCCAGGCGTTCCGATTGCCTGGTTTCTGGGCGCCGCTGCAACCTATCTGATCGCCGGGCTGTCCTGGCAGGTCTCGCTTCTGTTCGGCGGGATTATGGTGGTGACGGGACCGACCGTGATCATCCCGCTGCTGCGGCAATCGAAACTCAATCCGCGACCTGCGACGCTGCTCAAATGGGAAGGCATCGTCAACGATCCCATCGGGGCGCTGCTTGCTGTTGTCGTCTACGAATTTCTGGTTATCGGCGAACATGGCGCCACTTCGGGCGAAATTGTAAGTTCGTTGTTGCTCGCCGCTTTGTTATCCGCTGGGCTTGGCTATGCGTTCGGCACGTTCGTGGCGACATCGTTCCGCCGGGGCTGGGCGCCGGAATATCTAAAACCGCCGATACTGCTCGCGCTTGTTCTCGTTTGTTTCGAGCTGGCGAATTTGCTGCAGCATGAAGCAGGGCTGTTGTCTGTAACGGCGATGGGCATAACGCTCGCCAATTCGAAGATCGCCAGCATCAATGAGCTTCGCCTGTTTAAGGAAAACATCACCGTAGTTCTGGTGTCTGGCGTTTTCGTGATCTTGACAGCGAACCTAACGGTTCAGTCGATCGGCGCCCTCGACTGGTCGATTTTCTGGTTCCTGGCAACGATGCTGTTCGTAGTACGGCCGCTGACGGTTTTCATTTCTACGATCGGCTCCGGTCTGCCGTGGAAAGAGCGATTGCTGGTTGGATGGATCGCCCCGCGCGGGATCGTTGCTGTCGCCGTGTCGAGCTTTTTCGGCGCATCTCTGATGGCGGAGGGATATATTGATGGTGGCAAACTGATCCCTCTGGCGTTCGGGATGGTGTTTGCAACGGTCGTATTGCACGGCTTTACGATTGCGCCGCTCGCGAAGGCCTTGGGCCTGGCCTCAAAGGAACGCCCGGGCGTTCTGATTGTCGGCGCATCGCCGTTTTCTGCAGCGCTTTCTGGCAAGCTGAAGGAGATGGAAATACCGGTCATGGTCGCCGATACAAGCTGGCGGCGGTTAAAACCGGTGCGGCTTGCTAATGTCGAAACTTATTACGGTGAAATCCTTTCGGAAGTGACGGAGCATCACGTTGATCTTAATCGCTTCGGATATCTGCTCGCTCTTGGCGGGAATGAATCGCACAATGCGCTTGTGGCGACCGATCTTGCCCCGGAACTGGGGCGCGCCGCGATCTATCAAGTGAACGCCCGCGGCAAGGATGAAGAAGACCGTAAGGCGCTGTCCTACACGCTGCAGGGCAGGACCTTTCTGCATTCAGGCGCTGCGCTCGATGAATTATTGCGCCGTCATTATGTCGGCTGGATCTTCCAGCGCACGAAATTATCTGAGGAATATCCACCTGAGCAATATAAAAAAGATCTTGGGGCCGATTTCGAGATCGTCCTTTTGATCCGGAAAGGCGTAATCACTTTCGCCTCGCGCGAGGTCCCGATAAAACCGGAAATCGGCGATACGATACTCGCCTATATTCCGAAGCCGGCAGACAAGAAGCCCGAAAAACAGCTTAAGGAAAACAAGGCTGACAAGCCGGAACAGAAAAGCGACAAGGCTATTTCTTAACGGCAGGTAAACGAAACTCGTCCTCGCTTACTTAACCCAATACTTAACGGCGCATTAGCGCTTGTGTCCTAGGTTTTCCGGCACTATGCGCGCGTTAAAACCATTCAAGGCCGCGCAAGGCTCCCGCCTTGCTGACTACTCCTCCCGTATGGGGGATGCGCTGGCGCGCCGCCGCGCGGAGCTGGAGGCGCGCGCAGCGCGCATCGAAGCGGAACTGGCGATCAAATCGCGGTCCGAATTTCTCGCCAATTATGAACCATGAGCTGCGCACGCCGCTGAACGCCATTATCGGGTTCGCGACCATGCTGCGCGACAGCGAGGAATATGAGATTAGCGCTGAACAGTCCCGCACCTATGCCGAGTACATCCTCCAATCCGCGGATTTACTGCTTGGGCATATCAATACGCTGCTGGAGGTGGCTGCGCTTGAAAGCGGAAGCGTTGAACTGAGCGATGAAGAGATAGATTTTAACTCTCTGGTCTCCGACGCAATGGATCGCGTTCGCGTTCGGGCCGATGCAGCAGACGTGACGCTCGAATGCATTGAGGAAGAGCAAAACGTTATTGGGTGGGGAGATGCGGAGAGGCTTGGTCAGGCCGTCGATCATATCCTGCAAACCGCGATCAAATTGAGCCCCGAAGGCGGACGCGTACTTCTTCGTGCAGCCATGACGGACAAGGGCTGGGCGGAAATCGCCGTGCGCGATGAAGGCGAGGGGATGACGAACGAAGAGCTGTTCGACGCTCTCGATGCTTTCAAGGAAACCTTGCGCGGGCTTGACCGGTCATGGGTCGGGCCCGGCGTCGGTTATGCAATCGCGAAAACATTCGTGGAGATGCAGGGCGGGCGTTTCAGTATTGAAAGCCGGGTTGGCGAGGGAACGCTTGTGCAGATTGCGCTGCCGGCTCCGAATGCTGGAATGGCGCCGTTAGAAGAAGAATTTGAAGACGCACAACAGCAGCGTGTTGTGGAGAAAAAACATGACGCCGCATAATCCAAAATCAAAAAAGACGCCGTTTTCCCGCAAAGGCGCCGCCGCGCCGACTGCTGAGGCGTTTGATATGGCCTTTCAGGAAAAGCCCCGCGTGGGGACGGTTGTTTCCGTAACCGGATCGCATGCGCTGGTGATGCTCGACGAGGACAAGCCCGGCGCCGAGCGCGCCTCACGTCCTCAGCTTGGCGCCATCATGAGCGTCGATGCCGGATCGTCGATTGTGTTGGGACTTGTGTCGGCCATGAGCAACCCTGCGCCGAGCCTTGACGCTTCGGTTGCCGACATGCGGATTATCGAAATCGAGCTGATCGGTGAATTTTCGAAGCCTACCATTAACGCGCCGGCGCGCTTTCGGCGCGGCGTGTCGTCCTATCCGACGCTTGGCGACAATGTCCATGTGGCGACGCGCGATGAACTGACGGCGCTTTTCTCTGTCAACGGCGCGGCCAGCGTGCGCGTCGGAGTCGTTAAGCAGGACGCGCAAATTCCGGCGACCGTCAATGTCGATGAAATCTTTTCCCGCCATTGCGCTGTTCTGGGCACGACCGGCGCCGGCAAGTCTTGCGCCATTGCGTTACTGTTGCGCGCAGTCCTGCAGCGTTTTCCGCACGCGCATATAGTCATACTCGATCCGCATAATGAATATGCGAAGAGTTTCGATAACCGGACAGTCGTGTTTGACCCGCAAAGCTTTAATTTGCCCTACTGGATATTGACGTTCGACGAATTGGTCGAGGTACTTTATCCAGGCCGCTCACGCGATTCCGAAGAGATCGAAATTCTCGCCGACTTGCTGCCAGCGGCAAAAAAAATGAACCTGTCCAATTCAGGGCGGGGCGGGCGGTTGCGCACCGACACGACGGCGATCACAGTCGATACGCCGACGCCGTATCGGATTTCAGAATTGCTGGGGTTGATCGACAAGGCGCTTGGCGGCTTGGATGGCGCGAGAAACGGTGCGCCCTACAAGCGGTTGCGCAGCCGGATTTACACCATCAGTCAGGATGCGCGTTACGCTTTCATGTTTGGCGGACTAACGGTGCAGGACACGCTGAAAAGCCTGCTGAGCGAACTGTTCCGCATTCCCGTTGACGGCCAGCCGGTCAGCGTTATTGAGCTTGGGGGCCTGCCGGGGGACGTGGTGCAGGTCGTTGTTTCGGTTGTTTCGCGTTTGGCGTTCGAGTTTGGCTTATGGAGCAAGGGTGCGGCGCCGATCGCGCTCGTCTGCGAAGACGCGCATCGCTACGCGCCCGCCGATCCGAAAGAGGGGTTCGCGCCGACACGTAAGTCGCTCATTCGTATCGCCAAGGAAGGGCGTAAAACGGGCGTTTCTCTCTGGGTCGCTTCACAGCGGCCGACGGAGCTCGACCCGACCATCCTTTCCCAGTGCAACACCATCTTCGCCATGCGGCTGGCCAATCAGGCCGATCAGGAAGCGTTGCGGGCTGCGGTGCCGGATGCTTCAACCAGTCTTTTAAGCTGCCTGCCGTCGCTGGGCCTCGGTGAGGCGATTGCTGTCGGCGAGGGCGTGCCCATGCCGACCCGGATTCGTTTCGANGCGCTCCCGGGCAATGCGGTGCCGCGCAGCCTTACGGCGTGTTTTACCGACGGCTGGTCTGTTGAAATCGAAGACAACAGCTTCATCGACCGTATTGTCGAGCAGTGGCGCGCCCAGCGCATGCTGACGCCGGATATTGAGTAATCTTTACCCTTGATCACCGTGCCTCCCTTTGCACAATGGCTGCAAAGGGAGGCGATTCCATGAAAGCTATTATCTCTGCACTGGCATTTCTCGTCATGTCGGCGCCGGCGTTTGCCGAGGATCATGAGGAAGCTGCGCCCATCACCATTGTCATTCACGGCGGCGCAGGCGCGCTGGAGCCCGGCCGGTACTCGCCCGAGGAGGAAGCGGCGTTCATGGCCAAGCTCACCGAAGCGCTGAATGCGGGTTACGGCGTCCTTGAAAATGGCGGCGCGGCGATGGACGCCATCGAGGCGGCGATCGTGCTGATGGAAGACTCGCCGTTGTTCAACGCAGGAAAAGGCGCGGTGTTCACGCGCGACGGCAAGAACGAACTCGACTCCTCAGTCATGGATGGCGCGACGCTGAACGCCGGCGCCGTGGCCGGCGTCACGAAAGTCAAGAACCCGATCAAACTGGCGCGCGCCGTCATGGAAAACTCCGAGCATGTGATGTTCGCCCGCAAAGGCGCGGAAGAGTTTGCAAAAGAACAGGGCCTGGAGTTTGTACGTCCGCGCTATTTCCGGACAGAACACCGTTGGGACGCCTACAAGCGAGCGCTGGAACGGGAACAGCAAGACAAGGAAAGCGCCATTCCGTCGGATTTTAAATATGGAACCGTCGGCGCGGTTGCGCTCGATGCCCACGGCAATCTGGCGGCCGGAACATCCACCGGCGGCATGAACATGAAAAAATATGGCCGGGTGGGCGACTCGCCGATTATCGGCGCCGGCACTTATGCAGACAACAAATCTTGCGCCGTGTCCTCAACCGGGTGGGGCGAGTATTTCATCCGGCTTACGATTGCCCGGGATATTTGCGCTCAAGTTGAATATGGCGGCGCCAGCGTCGAAGACGCCGCAAACGACATGATTCATAACAAACTGCAGTCTATGGGCGCGGACGGCGGGGTGATTGTCCTCGGTCCTGACGGTTCCTACGCCATGACGTTCAATTCTGCTGGTATGTTCCGCGGTGTGAAAAATGGTGAGGTGGAAACGGTGGCGATTTACGGAGAAAATCAGACTGCCGACTGATAAAGCCGGTCCACATCGTCTTTTTTGAACAGGGCCGTTCCCTCCGACATGCGGGTCGCACCAGCGGCGGCCATGCCATGGCGAAGCGCCTGTTCATTATTCCAGCCGCGGACGAGACCCGTCAGTAATCCGCCGACGAATGAATCGCCCGCACCGACCGCGCTTGTCGCCTTGATCTTGAAGGATGGCGCGAAATCAACGCCGTCTTTCGTCGCCATGATCGAGCCGTCGCCGCCGTGGCTGATCACCATGGCTTCGGCCTTGCCTTTTTCAACGCATCCAACCGCGAAGGCTTCGATTTCGTTGCGCCATGCAAGCTTGCGTCCGGAAAGCGCCGGGTATTCGTGCTCGTTCTGGCGCACCATATAGACGCCTTCTTCGAGCGCCGCTTCTATGCCGCTGATGGAGTCGAGCACGAAACGCGCGCCCTGTTTCTTGGTAATGCGCGCAGCTTCGGCCCAGAAATTGTCAGGCGCGCCGGGCGGCAGACTGCCGCTGGCGACCACATAGTCTCCTTCGTCCGCCTCTTCTTCGATGGCGGAATAAAAACGCCTAGTTTCGTCTTTGGTCATGACAGCGCCGGGCAGGTTGAAACGGTATTCATTGCCCTCGCGGTCGTTTTGTACGTGAAAGGCGAGGCGGGTGTCGCCCGAGATCGGAATCATCCGCATGGGAACGCTTTCAGACGCTAGCGCCTTGACCAGCGCATCGCCGTAAACGCCGCCGGCGGTGAAAATTGCCAGCGTATGGGCGCGAAGCCTTGTAGTGGCGCGCGCAACATTTATACCGCCGCCGCCGGGATGCATTTTCGGTTCACGGCAGCGCAGTTTTCGGTTCGGTTCGACGAATTCTGCGTGTACCGCGTAATCGAGCGCCGGGTTAGGCGTCAAGGTGATGATGCGAGCCATTAAAGGAGTCCCAGTGATTTGAAGCTGGCGTGATTTTCATGTCCGATGACAAGGTGATCGTGCACGCGAATATTAAGCGCCGCCGCCGCCTTGACGATCTGGTTGGTCATATCGACATCAGCGCGCGATGGGGTCGGGTCGCCTGACGGGTGATTGTGGACGAGGATGATTGCGGAGGCGCCAAGCTCCAGCGCGCGCTTGACCACCTCGCGGGGATAAACCGGCGTGTGATCAACCGTACCGCGCTGTTGCACTTCATCGGCGATCAGGATGTTTTTCTTGTCGAGAAACAGGATGCGGAAGAGTTCGGTTTTTTCGTCAGCCATGGCCGCGCGGCAGTAAGACAGTAGCGCATCCCACGACGATATCACGGGACGTTTCAGCACCCGCGCCTGTGATAGCTTGATCGCGGCTGCCTGCACGATTTTCAATTCCTGCGCGACGTTTTCGGAAACGCCTTTCACTTCCGTCAGCCTTTCGATGGGCGCCGCCAGCACTTGTGGAAAGCCGCCAAAGGTCTGGATCAGATCCTTCGCCAGCGGTTTGACGTCCTTTCGCGGAATGGCACGAAAAAGAATGAGTTCCAGCAGCTCATAATCCTGAACGCCCTCGACGCCGGCCTTCTTAAAGCGCACGCGGAGGCGTTCACGATGGCCTGCGGCGTGGCTGGCGGCATTATTTGTTAATTGTGGTTTAGAGGAGAGTGATTTCATCGGTATTTTAACCTGCAAAATACTCAAAGGCTTTAGAAATAGCGATCACAACAAAAAAGAAACCCAGAAATCTTAGTCCATATTTTGTAACTGTTCTCTCACCAAAGTTTTGTGCCAGCAACCAGATCAAGGCAGTTATCCCGAGAAGGTAAAAAGCGCCTCCAACAGCAAATCCGATAGGCCCTTCAACACCGATGATCATAGCGGGAATGGGAAAGATACAACCGAATATGACAACGGCTGTCGCCAGCCAAAGTTGCCATGCCGGGGCTGCCTTCTTCATTTTGAGTAAGGCGGCCGGTCGTGGCCCTTGGGCGATTTGGTGAAAATTTCGACGCCGTCTTCGGTGACGCCGATTGAGTGTTCGAACTGTGCGGAGAGGGACTTGTCGCGGGACACCGCGGTCCAGCCGTCTTTGAGCAATTTTACATCCGGCTTGCCTTCATTGATCATAGGCTCCACCGTGAAAAACATCCCGGCTTTCAGTTCCGTATCCGGCGCCTTGTGCACGCCGCCCCAGCGGTCTTTGTATTCAGCATAATGAACGACATTGGGCGCGTCATGAAAAACCCGCCCGAGCCCGTGACCGCAAAAATCACGCACTACGGAAAAGCCTTTTCCCTCGGCAAGTGTTTGTATGGCGAGGCCGATATCGCGCAAGGTCGCGCCGGGTTTTACAGAATTGATCCCCGCCATCATGGCGTCATAGGTCGTGTCCACGAGTCGGCGGGCTTTCACTTTGGGCTCCCCGGCGTAGAACATGCGGCTCGTGTCGCCGTGCCAGCCGTCAAGGATGACCGTCACGTCGATATTGAGAATGTCGCCGTTGCGCAGCAGCTTCGAACCCGGAATACCGTGGCAGATGACATGATTGAGCGATATGCAGCTTGAATGGCGATAACCCTTGTAGCCCACCGTCGCGGGCGTGCCGCCATGGTCGAGCATGAATTCGCGGGCGAGATCGTCGAGAGCTTCGGTTGGCGCCCCCGGCTTCACATGTTCCGTGAGCATGTCGAGACATGAAGCGGCAAGGCGGCCCGCATTGCGCATGCCTTCGAAGTCTTCGGCGTTGTGGAGCTTGATCGCACCGGTGCGGATTTCGATTTCTTCTTCGAGAGCGGTCTCAGTCATTTGCGGTCCAAATCCATTTCCAGCGCCTTGCGCAGGACTACCTCGCTCGTGGTGACTTCGCAATCATAGCATATGAGTTCAACCCCGGCGGAAATGGCTGATTTCAGGGCTTCCGCATAGGCTGGGTCGAGATCGGCGGCGGGAGAGAATCTCCGGCAATCGCTGCGCTGGACCACAAACATCATGACGGCCCGGGCGCCGTTTTGCGCGACCGTTTCGAGCTCTTTCAGGTGCTTGGCCCCGCGAGCGGTGACGCTGTCGGGGAATTCGGCGAGACCGGGGACGCGCGACAGGTGAACATTCTTGATTTCCACATAACAGGGTTTTTTGCGGCGGCCGCCTTCCAGCAGCAGGTCGATGCGGCTGCCCTCTCCATATTTCACTTCCCGCCGGATATCGGCATAGCCGGTCAGTTCCGGAATGACTCCCGCCTCAAGCGCTTCCGCGACGATCCTGTTGGGGTTAGTCGTATTCACGGGAACCAGCGTCTTGCCGATCTCCACCAGCTCCCACGAAAAGGCGAGCTTTCGTTTTTTGTCGCCATGTTCCCAGGCCCAAACGCGCGCTCCCTCGATAGCGACGCCCAGCATGGAGCCGGGATTGGCGCAATGGGCTGTAATCTCGCGTCCGTCATCGAGCACGATGTCGGCGAGAAAGCGTTTGTATCTGTTAACGAGTGTGCCGCGGCGCAGCGGCTGAGGAAGTTTCATGCGTTAACGGATTGTTGACCAAAAACGGGCGGAGGTCGTCCGTTTTATCCTGTTTTTCCAGGAACGCAACGGAGCGGAATTAACAGTTATTAGCCATCTTTTATAATAAAATTTTATCTTCTGGGTGCAACTTTCAGTTCTTCGGTAAGAAGTGTTTACGAGGCGCAAAATGCCTTCGTTGCGTAGGGATACAAGCGGAAACGTCGCTCTCCTGACGGCGCTGTTAAGCCCGTTGCTGTTGGGCTTTGTGGGCGGCGCAGTGGATTTTTATCACTGGTCAAACGAAAAGGCGCGCCTGAAGCAGCTGTCTGACACGCTCGCGACGCGCGGCGCACGGGAGTTTCTTCTGGCGAACGCCACGGCCGCACAGGTCAAGGCCGTAGTTGAATCTGTAATCGACAGCGGATTTGGCGAGAGCTACGGGTTTGGGTCTGTCACGCCCAACATTTCAGTTGACGCCGATCGGGGCGAGGTGACTGTCAGCCTCAAATCGCAGCCCTCGCGCGCGCTAATTCTCAGTCATTTCGAGCCGTTCAAGGATAAGCTTTCGAGCCGATCGACGGCTGTTGCGCTTGGCGGCATGAATGTCTGCGTGATTGCACTCGATGATACCGGCGAAGGTGCAGTTGCGGCGAATGTAAATTCTCAACTGAAAGCCGAGGAATGTTNNATGTTCGCTGATTTCAAACTCTACGTCCACGCAAGGCGTCGTTTCATCAGGATTGTCGGAAGTTGAGGCGGGAATGATCTGTTCTGCCGGAGGAGCATTCGGCGGTCCGAACAATTTCTCGCCCATGCCGACGCTGGACTGCCCGAAATACGATGATCCATTAGCAGAGCGCGAGCCTCCAAATGTTGGCCCGTGTACCGAGTTCGATGCGGGCTATGGCGAACGACTAGATGAAGTGGCTGCTGCTGCAGTGAACGCCGCCGTCACCGAAGTGACGCGAACGGTGGACGATCTAACAGGCGGCCTGACCGGGGGGTTGACGGGAGGGCTTACTGGCGGGCTGCTTGGCGGATACACCACTTATAACCTGTCGCCAGGCGTCTATTGCGGCGGCATCTCTATCGGCGCATTTGCCGATGTTCGCCTGGCGCCCGGAACGTACATTATCAAGAACGGCCCGTTTAATGCTGACCTCGGCGCCAGAATTACCGGCGAGAATGTTTCGTTTTACCTGGTGGGCGATGATGCTACTTTCTATTTCGGCCCGGAAGCGAAAATCGACCTGACGGCGGAAAAGGCTGGCCCGCTTGCAGGGATACTCTTTTTCGAAGACCGCAATGCGCCAGCGGATCGTATTCATAGGATCTTGAGCGACGATGCGCGCATGTTGCTGGGCACTTTCTATCTGTCGCGCGGCGAACTGCGCGTCGCCAGTCTTTTGCCGGTGGCTGATCAATCCGCCTATACTGCTATCGTCGCAAATAAATTGCGCATGACCGGCAGTCCGACGCTTGTCCTCAATGTCGATTACAATGGAACGGACGTGCCTGTGCCGGAAGGCGTCGGTCCCGTCGGCGGAACGACGTATCTGCGCGAGTAGCGGGTTGGATCCATATTAAAAAAGCGGCGCCGTTTTCGGCGCCGCTTAATCATCAATCAAAATTCAGCTATTCGCTTGAGGCCTCTTCTGAAGCGCTATCTCCTCGCAAATATTGGTCGAGGAAGGAGACATAGGCTTCCGACGCGGTAATCCTGTTCTCCCGGCTTCTGAAGCCGTGGCCTTCATCGGGGAACAGCACATACTCTACCGGAACGCCATTCGCCCGAAGGGCTTCGACCATTTCATCGCTTTCGATCTGCAAAACGCGCGGATCGTTGGCGCCCTGAACGACGAGCACCGGCTTCGTGATGTTTTCCGCATGGAAGAGCGGCGAAATACGGCGATGGCGTTCGCCGTCCGTCGCAGGATCGCCCATTTCATCATAGAGCGACTCCTTGAACGACTCCCACCAAGGCGGAATGCTGGTTAGGGTTCTGACCCAGTTGGTGACGCCGAAGATGTTGATTCCGACGTCGAATACTTCAGGTTCGAAGGCTAGAGCGGCCATTACCATATAACCGCCATACGATCCGCCAATGATGCCGATGCGATCGTTATCGACCCAGTCGAGGCTTTCAAGATAAGTGCGGCCGTAGACGATATCTTGAAGGTCGACTTCCCCGTGCTTCTTGTCGTCCATGTGGTAGAATGTTTTTCCGTATCCGGACGAACCACGATTATTGGCGCCGAGAACGGCGTAGCCGTGATTGACGAGGTGCTGAATGGTGGCGGAATAACCAGCGCGCGTTTGCCCGCCAGGACCGCCATGAACCCATACGAGCGCCGGCGCAGGGTTCTCCGCGCTTGCGCCTTTCGGTTTGTAAAGGATCGATGGAATCTCAAGCCCGTCGAAGCTTTCGTACCGCACGACTTCTGCTTCAACGAGGTGCGCAGGATCAATCTCTTGATTCAGCGCTTGGGTGTGCTGTTTTACGTTCGAACCGTCTATGTCAGCTGTAAATATATTTGAAGGAGAGACGGACGCGTTGACGGTAAAAGCGATTTTTGACTCATCGGATGTGAAGCGTACGCTGCCCATATCGCCTTGCGGCAGGTTTTGAGGAGGCGAAAGCGGTTGTCCATTTTCCGTGTCATAGATCGTTACTTCCGTCGAGGCGTCGACATTGGCGCCGTGAACGCGGTAGCGCCCGGAAGGAGAGTAGCTGACAAAGGAAATATCCCAGTCGTCTTCAAGCAGCATCTCCTTGTCGCCGCTGGAGAGATCATAGGTCCATGCTTGTGTAAATTCCCCGAACTCATCGGTGCCGTATACAAGCGAACTGCCGTCAGGTGTAAAATCATAAATGGAATGCGAAATATTGCCTTCATGTTCGGTAATATTGATTGGCGGCTCGTCCGAACTGATCGTCACGAGATAAATATCGTCGTCGGCGGAGGTTCGATTCTTGATGCCTGCGGCATAGGCNNGAAACGCCGCCAAGGCCGAGGTCATTGGCGAAAATCATCTCCCGTTCGAACGTCGATGCGTCATACCGGTAAAGATCGAAATACCGGTTGTCGCGTTCATTTGTCTGAAGCACAAAGGCGGCGCCGTCCTCAATCCAGCCGACAAAGCCGGCTTTCAATTCTTCGCCCGGCGTGAGGTCCGTGGGTTCCATACCGGGCCCTCCCACATAAACGTGGTTCAATTCGTCGCCGCCGCCGTCCTGCGTATAAAGAAAGCGAGCACCGTCAGGGAAGTAACTAATCGCAAATACCGGGCTGCCGTTGGAAGAGGTAAGCGCGCTTAGCTCGCTTGTGTTTAGGTCCAGTTCGTATGCGTTAAAAACGCCTGTTTCATTGGATGTGACCAATAGCCGGCTGCCATCGGTGGAAAACACGTAACGCGAACCGGGAATGCCGTAATCTGTCGTTTGGTAAAATGCTGCAGCGGAATATTCTGGCGGAGCAGCGTCCTTTTGGACTACGGATCCCGTCTCGGATGATGTTTCTGAGCCTGAACAACCGGCCGCCAGAACCAGCGCCGCAGTACCGATAATACCTATGTTTCTCATGTCGCCCTCGCTTTTTGTCCCCTTGATGGTAGCTATGCCTGACAATATAGACAAACCGGTTTTATCACAACGTAGATAATCCCATGAGGAGTGCGACTTTTGTAAAAACCGAGACTATCATTGAGTAGGATATAAGAAGGCGAAAAAACTCTCGGCCGAGTGACAGAGATTTATATGAGTGATCAGAAAACAGCCGCTATTCTCGCGATCGGCGATGAATTGCTCTCGGGGCGCACCCGCGACGCCAATATCCACTATCTGGGCGGATGGCTGACAGATCGCGGAGTTGCATTCGGCGAGGCGCGTATCGTCGGCGATGATATCGGTGATATCGGCATCGCTCTGAATGCCCTGCGGCGGAAATACGACTATGTTTTCACATCCGGCGGTATCGGCCCGACGCATGATGACATTACGGTTGATGCTATTGCGTCGGCACTGGGCGTGAAGGTTATCGAACATCCACGAGCGGTGGCAATGATCCGTTCATATTACAAAGAGCGCGGCATTGAAATGACGCCGGCGCGGCTGCGAATGGCGCGCACACCCGAAGGTGCGCAGCTCATCGAAAATCCCGCGTCCGGTGCTCCGGGCGTGCGGATCGAAAATATTTTCGTCATGGCCGGCGTGCCGCGAATTTTTCAGGCGATGCTGAACGCAATCGGAAGTGAAATCGAGCGGGGAGCGGTTATTCACTCAAGAGCGGTGACCGCGCTTAAGCTGCCGGAATCCATGCTTGCCGAGCAATTGCGCGAAATCCAGGGCGCGCTTAAGGGCGTAACCCTTGGCAGCTACCCGATCGATGGAGACGTAAAAGGCGTTACTATTGTGGCTCGCTCGAAGGACGAATCTCTGGCCATATCGGCGATTGATGCGGTTTGCGCGGCTATGCGCGCGCTCGGCGTTGAACCCAAACGTGAAGATCGCCGTTGATTGTGAACAGCATGACACTGACTTTTCGGCGCGGTTCGGGGTAAAAGATAACTCGTAATTTGAAATCAGGAAAAAAGCTTATGAGCAACCGGACGAACTTCATTACCGCCGCGGCGCTCACAGTCGCATCAGCGTTTGTAACGCCCTTGATCGCGGCGCCTTCAGGGGGCGGCGCGATATCGGAACCGCAGCCGCGTCAGAAGGTCAATCCCGAGCAGTCGTATAAAGACGGCATAGAGGCGCTTCAGAGTGGCGAATACAAGCTGGCCGAAAAAAAGTTTGGCGAGGTTCTGAGCGTTGCGGGTGATCACCCGGAGGCGAACTATTATATGGGTCTTGTAAAGGTTGCCCGCGAAAAAGAAAAATCCGCTGTCCGGTATTTCAAGAAAGCCATCAAGGAGCGTGACAACTTCGTTGAGGCGCGCGAGCAGCTTGCAATTGTCTATACTGGACTGGAAAAGCCTGAAGATGCCGAAGAACAGCTCGCCGCGTTGAGAGAAATCAAAGAAGCGTGTACAGAAGATACTTGCGATAAAGAATTTGTCGAGCGCACTGAACGCGCGATTGCGAATGTTGAAGCGGCGTTGAGCGGCGCTAGCGAAGTAAGCGGATTGCAGCCAATCGCACCTGTTTACGCCCAACTGAACTACGGGGAAAGTGCATCTGCTGACGTGCGCTATGGCGAAGCAATACGCCTGATCAATCAGTCACGATATGATGAAGCTATTACGGCCCTTAACGTTGCACAGGGAATGGTTGGACCGAACCCGGATATTCTGAATTATCTCGGCTACTCACATCGCAAGCTTGGCCTTTTCGATAAGGCTCAGGCGTATTACTCAACGGCGTTGAAGATTGATCCTGATCATCTCGGCGCCAATGAGTATCTGGGCGAACTATATTTGGAAGTCGGCGAGCTTGATAAGGCTAGGGAACAGCTTGCGACGCTGGACCGGATCTGTGAGTTTGGTTGTGCGGAACGCGAAGATCTTGCGCGGTTGATAGAGATCAAGGATTCGACCCGCACGGCTGCAGTCGATTAAGACGCAGTATGCAGCAATGGACGCAAGGGCTTATCGTTTCTCTGTGCGTTGCAATCAAGACGAGCAACGTAGCCGCGGAACAATTTCCAACCGAACCCACACTGACGGAACTTGGTTGGATCGCTTCGGATGTGGAAGTTTTGCCTGTGCTGACGGGAGAGCCGGGAGAATGTCTGCGCGCGCCTGACAGCGAAAGCGAAAAATATCTCGTTGAAATTGGACGTGCGGCATTTCGAAGCCCGATGTTGCTGGGCGGACAGGCCGCCCGCAGGGGGCTGTCATGCCAATCCTGTCATATAAACGGTCACGATAACCCGGCATTTTTCATTCAGGCCCTCTCGGGCGCGCCCGGTACAGCAGATGTAACGTCGTCGGTCTTCAGCAAGGCGCGGGAGGACAATGTATTCAATCCGGTTACAATACCCAGTCTGGTGGGGATTGCCGGAAAGGACGCATTTGGAACAAAGTCGCCGGCGCCCAGCATTCATGTGTTTGTGAAAGATGCTGTCATGGATGAGTTTCAAGGAGCGCGGCCTCCAGGCGCCGTTCTCAAAGGGCTGGTCGCCTATATTTCGCATCTTGAAAGAGCGTCATGTTCGACCAGCCTGGCCTTGCGTAATGTTAAAAAGGATATGAACGATATCGGGCGAATAATAGACGCCACACTGTCTGCGTTGCGGCGGAATGATCTTGAAACTGCGGACTTTCTGGTTGTTAGCGCGCAG
>DGNI01000171.1:17039-23222 GCA_002388885.1 Parvularculaceae bacterium UBA4496
CTGAACTCGGCAAGCAGCGTGAAGCGCTCAGGCGTCTTTCGGCGGACCTGGCGGGCGTCAGGCGTACTTTTAAAACGAACCCGGCGGCAGGCCTTGAAGCGCTTAAGCCTATTAAATCGCAACTGTCAGATTTGACTGAAGACCTTCACACCCATCGACGCCGCTCGCTCTATGATGTAGGCGTTTTGCGCGCGGCGCTAGAAGCTGCGGAGCAATAACAGGTCTCAACGCTAATGCTGGGCGTATTCGATATTTTCAAAATCGGCATTGGACCGTCGTCGTCGCATACGGTTGGCCCCATGCGTATCGCTGTGAGGTTCCTTGAAGAGGCTGCGCAAATGGGTGCGCTGGAAACGGCTGCGCGCGTCAAGGTGGATCTTCATGGTTCGCTCGCGCTTACCGGCATCGGTCACGGGACGGACAAGGCCGTGATGCTCGGGCTCATGGGTTTCAAGCCTGACGAAACCGATCCGGACGAAGCCGAACGCGCGGTTGCGAAGGTCCGCGAAACCAATCACATGGCGCTTCATGGCGGGCCAGAAATCGCGTTTGACCCGAAAACCGATATCGATCTGCGCGGTGACGTTACGCCCGAGCTTCATCCGAATGAAATGCGCCTTACGCTTTTTGACGCCGCCGGCGCGGAAACATTTTCCGCTGTCTATTATTCTGTCGGCGGTGGGTTTATTGCAAGCGAAAAACAGCTGAAAGCGCCAGCGGAGGATGATCTCATTATCGGCGCGCGCAAGGGGCGCCACTCCTTTGCATCTGCGGCGGAGCTGCTTTCTCATTGCCGCGAACATGATCTTTCCATTGCCGACATCATCGCTGAGAACGAAGATGAACATCGCCCGCGTGTTGAAACCGAAACGATGCTCGACCATATCTGGGCCGCCATGCGCGACTGCGTTGATCGAGGCCTCAACACTCGTGGCGAGTTGCCCGGCGGTCTGAAAGTCAAACGCCGCGCGCCGTCGCTTTACGCAAAGCTCACCGAAAACCCGTTGGCGAACGAACGCGAACAGCTGTTCGACTGGCTCAATGTCTACGCCATGGCGGTGAACGAGGAGAACGCTGCCGGCGGACGGGTGGTGACGGCGCCGACCAACGGCGCTGCTGGTATTATTCCCTCCGTACTCAAACATTATTGCACGGAGGACGGAAACGAAAACCTGGGCCACATTCGCAAATTTCTCCTTACCGCCGCCGGCATCGGCATTCTTTACAAACAGCGCGCTTCTATTTCCGGCGCGGAGATGGGGTGCCAGGGCGAGGTGGGCGTCGCCTGCTCCATGGCCGCGGCGGGGCTTGCGGCCGTCTGGGGCGGCACGCCCGGCCAGGTCGAGCACGCCGCCGAAATCGGCATGGAGCACAATCTCGGTCTCACCTGTGACCCTGTGGGCGGACTGGTGCAGATCCCTTGCATCGAACGTAACGCTATCGGCGCCGTCAAAGCCGTCAACGCTGCGCGGCTCGCCTTGCGCGCATCGGAAGAACACAAAGTCTCCCTCGATCAGGTAATAGAGACCATGCGCCAGACCGGCCTCGACATGTCGCGCAAGTACAAGGAAACCTCCGAAGGCGGCCTTGCGGTAAACGTTGTCGAGTGTTGATCACTCTTTCGGAACCAGCGCAATCGCGCGCAACGGCCCGCCGGAGCCGCCTTCGATTTTCATGGGCAGCGCGATGATGATCGCGCCTGTTGGGGGAAGGCGGTCGAGATTCGTCAGGTTCTCAAACCCCGGCGTGTTCGCCGCGCCCATGATCCGGTGCACCGGAAACTCCGTAGACGGACCATAATCCGTCGACGCCGTATCTAGCCCGAGCGCTGCAGCGCCCCGGTCCTCCACCAGCATGCGCGCGGCATCGGCGCCAAACGACGGGAAGGCGAGGGCCGCAGGGTCCGTCCCGCCCAGATAACTTTCGCCGTCCGGCCAGCGTGCGGACCAGCCGGTACGCAGGAGGACGATGGTTCCCGGCGAGATTTCCCCATGAACCGCCTCAAAAGCAACAATGTCGGCGGGACTTGCCCGATAAAGCGGATCGGCCGCGGCCTTTTCCGCCACGTCGATAACGACTGCGGGCGCGACCAGCCGCGATAGCGGCACGGCCGCCGCCTTGTCGCCGTTTGCGTCAAAGTGATAGGGCGCGTCCATATGCGTGCCGCCATGTTCCGCCGTAGCGATGTCAAACGCGGAATAGAACATGCCGTCCTCGCGAGCGCCTTCGAACACCACGGTTTTTTCAAAGCCGCGTTTGTCCGTAGGCCAATAAACCGTATCCGGCCCGTAGCTGTGGGAAAGGTCGACGATGTCATAGGCCGACAGGTCAATGCCCGCCGGCGCCGTTTCCTCCACGACGGGCGCGCAGGCCGCGAGGCCTAAAACCGCCAGTCCGCATGCTTTCCATCCGCTCATCGTCAGTCTCCGGCCTTTTGTTCTCTCCAAAACTATACCGGTTCTCGGAGGCGGGAAACGTCCGGTTTTCCACCGGCCTGCCGGATTGCTCCGGCCTGCGTTTCGCGCCATGCTGGCGCGGGCGCGAAAAAAGGGGAGAGAACCATGCCGTTTCGCGGAGCGCATTACATAATTGCCGCCTTTCTGGTGGTGACGATCGCGGCCTTCTGGCCGAGCTATTTCAGCATTCTCGGTGCTGCGCCGGGCGCGCATCATATTCATGGCGTGACGGCGACCCTGTGGGTGCTGCTGCTGATCTGGCAGAGCTGGTCGATCCGCCAGCCGAATTTCGCCCTGCACAAATGGGGCGGACGGACGAGTTTTCTGCTCGCGCCGCCGTTTGTCGCCGGCGGCCTGCTGGTCACTAAGGTGACGGTCATCAAGGACTCTCCGTTTACGGAGATGTTCGCCATCTCCCTTTCCTTTGCGGATTTCGCGTCCGTCGCCGCGTTTGTCCTTTTCTATTTTCTGGCGCTGCGCAACCGCCGGTCAGTGGAACATCACTCGCGGTTCATGCTGGCGACGATCTTTCCGCTGATCCCGCCGTCGGTGGCGCGCATCTTCACCGGTTACGTGCCGGGCGTCGCCATTCGCGGGCCGGAAGACCTGCCGAATTTCGAGGTCGCGCTGAACCTCAGCTTTGTCATCGCGGCGGCGTTCACCATCGCGCTTATTATTCAGGACGCACGCCGGAAAAAACCGCTGACGCCGTTCCTGCTGGCGCTCGCCTCGCTCGTCCTGATGATCGGCGTTTATCATACCTACGGAAACACCGCGCACTGGGAACAGACGGTTCTGGCCTATGCGCGCGTTTCCGATGCAACGCTGATCATCGCCGGCATCGTCATTGGCGCAGGCGCCGCATTGCTCGGCTGGAGTTTCCCGCGGAAGACGGCCGGCGCGCCGCCAGTTGCTGCTGCGGCGTAAAAAGTTGTGCAACACCGGGTCGCGCGATTTGCGTGATCCCCGTCCTGCAAGGCGTTCCGCCGAATGTTGTGCAACTTCGCCACAATGTTTGTACAACTTTTTTGCCTTTCGGTTTTGCGGGCCCGCCCAGCGGGGCGGTAAAATATTGCCGGATGCTTGGCGGTTGCTGCGCCGCAACCGTCAACCGGGCCCTAACCCGGTTGACCCGACAGGAAACGGAAGCGCTTACCGCTCTCCATATCCGGACATGCCGCGCAGTATAAGGCCGTTCCGGAAGTGGTGGATAACTACGCACCAACATTGGGAAATATTGAAGAATTCAACAAATAACAAGTTCTAGTATAGAAAAATATAACCTATAGTTGTAGGCTGATGGTTGCTTGGATTTCTTACACATGGCACAGAGCGTCATCTCATGAAGCTTAATTCTCTTAAGATTGCTAATTTTAGATCATTTGGTCCTGGAGCCCCAATTGAACCACTTATCGAAATTCCCGACGATCGTTGTTCAAAGATTTCATTCAATGAAAATGTAATTTACCTCCTTGGAAAAAATAATAGTGGAAAGTCATCAATTCTGCATGCGTATGAAAAATTGTATAAGCAAAAATCCACTTTAAATTTGGAAGACTTTCACAACAAAGACACTAATAACACAGTCGTCATTGAGGCTGAACTATTAGCCGACAACCAAGACGAACTTGATGTGCAGAATGACAACGTCGGAAAATGGTTTTCTCCTGAAACAAAGTTAGCTCGTGTACGAAAGCGATGGGAAGGCATCGGCGCCTATAAAAAAGAAACTTTTGATCCATCTATAAGTGAATGGACCGAAGGAGGGTTTGGAGGTTGGGACTCGATACTGCAAAATCGGTTGCCCGAACCAATCTGGGTTCGAGCGATTATGGAGCCGCAAGAAATTGTCGAAGTGTTGCAAAAATTAATAAAGGAGGCTGTGCTCAAAAATATTCAGACTATGGCTGAATATGTCGCTGTTACAGAAGCGATCACTGCGCTGAGCACCGCGATTGATGGTGATGATTATACACGCTCAGTCGTAGACCAACTTAACTTAATTGTTGGTCAGGTGTTTCCGGGAACACAGTTTGACATTTCAAGTCTGTATCCAGAGAAGAACGTCTCATCGCTATTCGACAAACAGGCTACCATTTCTGTAACGCAAGAAGGAAGTCCAAATCTTCCATTAGCCCAGCAGGGTCACGGATTGCAGCGGCAATTTATTTTAAGCGCACTACGGGGGTTGTATAGTCAGTTTGCTGAACTAAAAAAGACAAAAAACAAAAACCTTGCTATCGGTGAGGAGAATTTTGATAAGTCAAAAATAATTTTATTTGAAGAGCCAGAGCTATTTTTGCATCCCAATGCGGTCAAGCTTACTAGCGATTTGATATATGAGCTTTCTAGTAATTCACCACTTCAAATATTGGCGACTACTCACAGTCCGAATCTTGTAAACTTATCAAAAAACCACCAGAACATTGTACGAGTCATGCGATATGAAAGCGGAAGTAAAGCTCGGCAAATCGGATCTCAGTTATTTAATGATAATGATCGAGATGCATTTAAGCTGGCATATTCGCTTAATCGCAAAATTACTGAGTTTCTTTTTGCTGATGAAGTCATTTTAGTTGAGGGGCATACTGAAGAAGTAGTAATTCAGTGCATTTTAGAAAGATTGAAAGCTGAGCAGGGGATTTCGCCGCAAAGAGAAATATATATTTTGAATGCCACATCGAAAAATGAAATTAAAAGATATCAAAAAATTATGAATCACTTCCATCAAGACTATCATGTTGTTCACGATTCTGACGCAGATCAAGCACATAATAGTGCTGGTGAAGAAACCCCGATTTGGCAAGAAAATAACATCATTTGGGATTTAATCACCAAAGCACGTGAAAATGAGTCCTGTGCAGGTCGGTATGTAATGTCTCCTGAATTTGAGCCAGCTCACGGATACGAACCAAAAGGATTAGGAAAGCCCTATGATGCTTTCAAAGCTGCAAAGGGTTGGAATCTTGATGATGCGAATAAGCCAATAATTGAGTTTTTACGGCACATCTGCGGAGAAATTTGTGACAAACAATTTACGCCAGATGAACTTCAACAAGAATTAAGTTAGGAATGTTTACCCCTCGGCTTTCCCCGCACATTACTCACTGTCCCCTCGGACTTCTTGATCCGGCCCTCTGAGGCTTTTTCGACGCGATCTTCGATAGCACTCTGACGGGCGAGTGGATCGTCGGCGACGGCCAGTTCCACTTCCTGAAGTCTTTTGATCTCGTCCCGGATGCGGGCGGCGTCCTCGAATTCGAGGTTCGAGGCGGCTTCGCGCATCTGTTTTTCGAGCGCGGCGAGGTGGGCCTTGAGGTTATGGCCCGGCTCAAACTCGGCGCCGTCTTCCGCGAACCCGCCCTTGACGTTTCTGTGCCCCACAAACGTCTGGCCCATGGCGGCTTTGGCGCCTTCATCGTCGCTGGCGCCGATCTCGGCGATTTTCGCCTTCACCGTGGCGGGCGTGATGCCGTGGGCCTTGTTGTGGGCGAGCTGTTTTTCGCGGCGCCGCTCGGTTTCGCCCATGGCCCGCTCCATGGAGCCGGTGATATTGTCCGCATAGAGAATGACCCGGCCGTCGACGTTCCGCGCCGCGCGCCCGATGGTCTGCACCAGTGAGGTTTCGGAACGCAAAAACCCTTCCTTGTCGGCGTCGAGGATCGCCACCAGCTGACATTCGGGAATGTCGAGCCCCTCGCGCAGCAGGTTGATGCCGACCAGCACG
>DGNI01000137.1:0-17215 GCA_002388885.1 Parvularculaceae bacterium UBA4496
AGATGTTCACGCCGGAATTCCGAAACCGTCTCGATGCGACAATCCAGTTTGCAGGACTTTCACCGGCGATCATCAACCGCATCGTCGAGAAATTCGTTCTGCAGCTTGAGGCGCAGCTTGCCGATCGCGGCGTGACCTTCGAGCTGAGTGAAGAAGCGACGAAATGGCTGGCGGAAAAAGGTTTCGATGATGAAATGGGCGCAAGACCATTGGCGCGCACAATTCAGGAGTATGTCAAAAAGCCGATTGCGGACGAAATCCTGTTCGGCTCGCTGAAAAACGGAGGCGTGGTGCAGGTGCTTGTGGATGAGAATGACAAGTCGAAGCTTGCATTTGAATACATCCCGGAGCCGGATAGTCCGGACAAACCAAAAGATGGCGGCGACGGCGCGAACGTGCCGGCGCTGATGGAATAGGGTGAATTGCAGATCAAAAAAGCCGGGCATTGCGCCCGGCTTTTTTTTGTTCGCCTAAACGTCTATTCCCTTTTCGGCGATTAAGGCTTGTTCTGGCAGGTCTTGCCGTTTCCCTTGCCTTTGCCCTTACCCTTACCGTTCCCACAATTTCCGTTGCCATTGTTGTTTTGATTGCCGGGCTGTTGAGCACCTGGTTGTTGAGAGCCCTGGTTTGGCGCGCCTGCGGAACCGCCGCTGGAATTTCCGCCAGCGTTGCCGCCATTGCCGCCGCTATTTGATCCGCTGCCAGACGTGCGGCCAGAGGTGTTGTTAGAGCCATTGCCCGACGGCGTGCCTGGATCAGGATCAGCGCCGGGGCCGTGTGAGCTGCTTGGCGTGGAGCCGCTACCTGAGGAAGTTCCGCCACCCGATGAGCCGCTGCCTGATCCGCCACCGGTGGATCCGCCGGAAGCCCCGCCGGCCATTCCGCCGCCGCCCGACGGACTTCCGCCACTGTTTGATCCGCCGCCGGAGCCGCCGGCGCTATTCAGGCCGCTGCCGCCGTCCATCATTGAATCTTCGACCTGAAAGAATTTTTGTTTTGTGGTCTCGCCGGTTACTTCCAGCGTTGCAAATATCGCAATCGCGATGAATGCAGCGATGAGGCCGTATTCGATCGCTGTGTTGCCTGATCTGTCTGTGTAGAGACGGCATACTAGGTTGCGAAAACGGTTGGTACGCATAACATGGTGCTTTCAAGAACCGGTGATCTGAAATTTGGTTCAAATTTTATGCATAATCATGAGCGATTTATTAACGCGAAAAAAGTTTCGCGCGCAGTAAACAGGGCGATTAGACGGTAGCCAGACCTGTGTTTCTAGGCAGGTCCAAAAAGCACAGAAAATTGAGGCAGAAATATAATTATTCCGTATTAACCATATTTGTGTGCGTAGTAGAAATTGAGATGCGACAAAATATACTCATGGTTGCAGCAGGACGTAGAGCCTCTTGGCCAAATTTTCCGGGAAGGTGCGTCACTGGTTCAAGGCAAAAAAAGCGTTCGTCTGCAGGTGCGTAAATGTGCAGAAAGGATGCGTTCGATTGAATATTTATAGTTTCGCGGCCATTCACTATATCTGTATCGCCCGCCCAGGCGATGTAAGTGTGATCCATGGCTGCGGCCAGAGGCGTGCCGCCAGAAAAGTCGTACCCCGCAGGCAGGGGCGCTACAAATGAACCGCCGCCGGCCGGTTCCGGCGTCCACAGACGGTCAGCCGAATACCGCAGCCTCGTTTTTTCATGTCTCGGGAAAAAGGGGTGCAGTCCCAATCCGGCCGGCATCGGCGCATCACCGGTGTTCGTGACGGATAAGTCTATTTCGAAGGCTTCGCCCACACTGAATGATTGCTCTGCTCGAAACGAGAAGGGGAACTTGTCTGCTTCCTGCGCATGATCGAACCGGATCTTGAGGCTTGTTTGCGTTCCCGACGTGACTGTCCACGAATTTATCCACCCCTCGCCATGTAAGGCGTGTGCCGGGTCGCAAGCCGGCAGCGTCGGCGCCAGATCGTAATGCCGTCCGTCAAAATCAAGCCCGCCAAACAGGCGGCCAAACCAGGGAACGCAAGGAAAGCACGCGGCTTGGCGCGGGTCAGCTTTGATCGCCTCGACTGAAGGGGCCGGGCGCATGATGTTGCGGCCCTGATATTCAAGAGCCATGACAGCGCCGCCAGCGCCGGGAGCGATCAATGCGCGGTAACGATCATTTCCGATTTCATGCAATTGGCGCGGTCCTTGAGACAACGCGCGGAGTCTGCCATCATTTGAGCGGCAGCGACATGATTCTCACCGGTTGGAGCTCGGCGTCCTCTCGTACGTTCCATTCCTGATCGTAAGAAGGCCAGTTCGATGTCGCGATATAACGGAATTCATCGCCAACCACGGCGCCGTGGGTCGGCTCGTTCCATTCTTCCAGCGCCTGCTGCATCGTGATGAAGGTCGTGACTTCGGTGGCGTCATCATTCAACCCGATACGAATGATTCGCTGCGGGGTTGTTCCGTTCTGGATACCGATCAGGCTGTCATCATACAAGTAAAGCCCGTCGATGCCGCCAAGATGGGCATCGGCTGTATTTTCAATTGCGGTGACGGCGCCGGTATTTGTATCAATTACAAAAAGACCGGTCAGATAATCAGCAACGAAAATTCGGCTATTTTTTTCGTCGAGCGCGATACCCTGCAGGTTCGCGAAACGCGCATCTTCCGCATAGATATCGAGTGTTTGGCCTTTCGGCGCCATGCGAAAAAGCCGTGGCGTCAGCGAGTCGCTGGCGTAGACGGTTCCGTCCTTGGCGACTTCGAGATCTCCGAGCAGCGCACAATCTTCCGATACCCGTATTTCCCGGTTTATGCCGCCGGTATTCGTATTGAACGCCATGACCGATGCGAATGGCGCTTCCGGATCGGCGTTCTCATATGCGAGTTGATTATTGACGGCGGCCCAGAGCGTTCTTCCGCGCACTTCGATGTCAAATACGCCGCCGGTCGCCGTTGTGAAGAGCGAGAGCTTGTTCTTGTTCTCTAACTTCAGGACGCTCCCGGTTCTCACTGAACCGATATAGCCATTATTTTTCCTGTCATAGGCAAGTGCTTCGGGAAGAAGACCGGCATTGGCATTTTCGAAATCAAAACGCGCGTCTCCAATCGGCGCAGCATTCTTTTCCATGCGTTCTGCGATTGGTGCAAATTCGGGAAGGGCCGCCAGTTGTTCAAAAGCAGGATGTCCTGAAAGATCAAGAACAAGACCGCGCCGCGCCGCCGTTTCCGCAAGCGCAAGCGCTTCCGAGTCGCGACCCGCCAGCATCCGTGCAATAATGCGGTTGCGCCAGACGTAAAGCGAATAGGTTCTTATTTCCTGCGCAGCATCGAGGTGATCGTTCAGCGCAATCCAGTCTTCTGCCTGAAACGCATCGCCGGCGCGCGCCAATTGTTCCTGATAAGTCAGCTGTTCCTGCGCAGCGGTTGGGAGTGCTGCGAGCAGCATCGCTGCAAAGCCGGTTATTCTGCCCACTGTTTTGATTGATAATTTCATCTGGCGCCCCTTCCATTGTTATCTTTTCAAGCAGTAACGCAGACCGGTTTGTTTGCAATGAACGGCCCCGCAGATCGCCGCGCAATTCGCTCAGTCTGACGAAAAAAGACCGCCGCGAGGGAAGGTACGCGGCGGCCTTCTTGCTGGCGCGCCCTCGCGGCAAGGGTTGAGCGCGCCTGCGGGCGAACGGCGAACAAAAAAGCTAAGTTCCCCCATTCGCCGGAACAAAATACACGGCGAATTGATGAGCGCCCGTCTCGGGCTTACCTACCAAGAGAGCCAGAGACAAAACACGAAACCGCGAGGAGTTTAAAGTTTTACGCGGATTTTTTCGGCAACAGGTTCGAGAATCGCGCCGTCAACGGGACCGCCACTCGCGTGGCGCCCCAGCTTTGATCTCTCATAGACCGGTATAATATGAAAATGCAGATGAAAAACGGTCTGCCCCGCGGGCTCGCCGTTAAATTGCGCAATGCGAATGCCATCGGGACTAAGACCATCCGCCACTGCTTGGCCTATTTTTTGCATGACAATCGTCAGGGCGTTCAGGTCGTCAGCGCCAATATCAAATAAATTTGTGGCCTTCGCTTTTTTGTGCACCACAAGACAATGCCCTTCGCTTTGGGGGAACACATCCATGAAGGCTAGAACGTTTTCGTCCTCATAAAGTTTGACGCACGGCATCTCGCCGCGAATGATTTTCGCGAAAATATTGTCAGGATCATACGTGGCTTGAATAGACATAGGTTTTTCTTTTTTGTTGATCGTGTGAAACGACAATACGCATCATAATCGATTGCCCGGGCGTTACTCAAATTGCATTTTTTATTCAAGCTTGTTATCGTTCCAGATCATCTGTGTAACGCGCCAATTATTGTCCGGCTGACGGCGGGCGACAGTTACGTAATTGCCGTCTTGTGCATACTCAATATCTCCGTATTCAAAACGCAATTCGTACCAGCCGCTAATGACGCCGAGATCGCCCTCGACGACAATGCTGTCAGGCGTGTGATCGAATACAATGATTTTTGTTGCAGGCGTATCAGGGGGAAACCAGAAGGCCCGGATTTCATCCGTTCCTTTTTTGGGCGGCGTGCCAAGTCCGGGCCGGATGACGGCGCTTTCCGTAAAAAGCGCCATCACGGCTTCATCCTGAGCGGCGGCGCCGGAGAGTTTCCAGCCATCGACGTAAGCCTGGTCAAGCGCACGCAGGGCCGATTCGTCTGCATTGCGGTCAGGCGGCGCTTCATTCGCGCAGGCTGCAACTATCAACATGGATGAGATTAAAAGGAGCAGGCGCATCGTTACCCTCCGGACTTGGCGTTGCTGAGAAGCGTCAATGCTTCGGCTTCCTGTTCGTCCGGAACGGCGATGCGGACGCCGCCGGGCATGGGCAGCACGGAATTGATCGCGCCATCGAGCAATTCTGCATCGATGTCATGGGACTGTAAGAAGCTGACGATGATTTGCGCTTCCTGCTGGTTATGCGTGCGTTTGATAACTTTCATGAATTGACTTTCTAAAAGCTTTTCTTGAACGGCGTAAAGTATTTGAGCGCTTCAATCTCTCTGCCGGTTTCGTGTCGTTCCGCCTCTAGATATCGGGCGATCGCTGTGCGAAATCCTTCGTCAGGTATCCAGTGCGCCGACCATGTGGCGATCGGCTCATATCCGCGTGCAATCTTGTGCTGGCCTTGGGCGCCCGCCTCGACACGAGCAAGCTTGTGCTCGATGGCGAAATCAACCGCCTGATGATAGCACAATTCGAAATGAAGGAATGGCACATCCACCGTGCAGCCCCAGTAGCGACCGTAAAGCGCGTCGCCGCCGATAAAATTGAGCGCGCCGGCGATAGGCGCGCCGTCCCGTTCCGCGACGATCAGCAACAAAGCATCGGACATGCGCTCGGCGATCAGGCGAAAGAATGTGCGCGTCAGGTAAGGATAACCCCACTTTCGTGCGCCGGTGTCCTGGTAAAAAAGCCAGAACGCATCCCAATGCGCTTCGGTAATGTCATTGCCCTGCAGGCGCTGGATTGTCAGGCCCGCGCTGGCGTCGCGCCGTTCCCGGCGAATTGCTTTTCGTTTGCGTGACGAAAGCACGGCGAGAAAATCGTCGAAGGAATCATAGCCGTGGTTGAACCAGTGAAATTGCTCGCCCATGCGCGTGAGATAACCAGCGCGTTCTGCGGCGCTTCTGTCCGCATTTTCGATGAAGTTGATATGCGCCGATGACGCGTTAATGCTGCCGGCTACCTGTCTCAACGCAAGTGCGAGGTTGAATTTTGAAGCCTCGTCGTTCGCCAGCAGGCGTGGGCCGGGCACGGGCGTAAACGGTGCCGCGCATAAAAGTTTCGGATAGTAAGCGCCGCCGGCGCGCTGGTAGGCATCAGCCCAGTGATGATCGAAAATGTATTCGCCCTGACTGTGCCCTTTTGCGTATAGCGGCGCGACGCCAGTGATCGCGCCGGCGTCTTCGATGACAAGATGCATCGGCGCCCAGCCGGCTTCCGGCGAGACCGATTTTGACTCTTCAAGCGCCGCCAGAAATTCGTGAGCGCCAAACGGATTGAATTTTTCAGGAGCCGGATTGGCAAGCGCATTCCAGACGCCGGCGTCAATGTCATGAATTGACGAGACTGTCCGCGCCAGCAGAGAGTCCGACCCGTCAGGCATCAGGAAACCTCAAACACGCCGTCAATTTCCACTGCAGCATTGAGGGGCAGGGACGGCGCACCGACTGCGGCCCGTGCATGACGGCCGGCGTCACCGAAGACAGCCACCATCAGATCCGAAGCGCCATTGACGATTTTCGGCTGGTCGTAAAAATCATCCGTGCAATTTACAAAAGCGCCAAGTTTTACAACGCGCCGCACGCGGTCAAGGTCGCCGCCACAGGCCGCTTTCAGTTGTGCTATCAGGTTAACGCCGCAAGCGTGGGCGGCCTCGACGCCTTTCTCAAACGGCAAGTCGCGCCCGAGCTTGCCTGCGATCAGGCCGTCAGGGCCGATGGAAACCTGACCGGAAATGAAAACATGGTTTCCGGAAACAACAAAAGGAACATAGTTGGCGACCGGCGCAACAGGGTCGGGCAGGATGATTCCAAGCTCGATGAGTTTATCTTCGATCCCCGCCATCTGCTGATCCTTTCCGCCTTCAGACGTTCAAGTTATTCATCGCGCCGTATAACTTCAATCTCTATTCGCCGGTTCTGTTCGCGGCCTTCGGGCGTGTCATTGCTGACAAGCGCTTCGGTTGAACCGATGCCGCGGGCGCTGAGCCTGTCCGCGGGCGCGCCAACGGAAGAAAGAAAAGCGCGCACCGCGTCGGCGCGATAACCGCTGAGCTGCATATTGCGCGCGGCATTGCCGCTGGCGTCCGTATGCCCGGTAATGCGCAATTCAATTTCCGGGCATTCGGTCAGAAGCGCCGCAATGTCGCGAAGCTGCGCGCGCGACGGGTTGTCGATATCGGCGCGGGCGCTTGAAAATCCAATGCGCCGCTGGTCAATCGCAGCCTGTATGCGCTCGGCGCAATCGTTTTCGGCTTCCTGCTCCAGAATAGCTGCCTCAGCGGTTGCTTGCGTTTCAGGCGTATCCGCAATTTCGTCTTGCCCAGTCTCAACAGCGGGAGCGGCGCGGTCAGATTGATTTTCGCTTGAATCAGCTTCGGCGACAAGAAGGTCTTCGGATAAGGCCGGCTCGGATTGGGGGGCCTCATTGCGTCCGGCGGGCGCTGTCTCTGAAATTTCCAGGGCGGGAGACGCCGCAAACGTCAGTTCAGTCGCGTCGATGCTTGTGACGCCGCCAAAGACAGGACCGCCGTTCCCTTCAGCGTGCGCGACGGCTTCAACCAGTGCGTCGCGGCTTGCGGCGCTCGGCGCTTCTCCTGTCAGTAATATCTTTTGCCCGCTGATTTTTGCGCTTGCCCATCCGGCATCGTTGGCGGCTAGCGTCGCGCGAACACTCTCAGCGAGTTCTTGTTCAGCGGACGCCACCGAACCCGGCATTGCGTCATTGACGAGCGCGGCGAGGCCGAGCAGGACGATAAAAAAAACGCCCAGCAGAAATTTCAGGAAAGCTTTCATGTTCCCCCGGCGGCGGCTTCAGCAGTATCAAGTCACCATTCGAGGATGACTTTGCCCGACTGGCCCGAACGCATCACGTCAAAGCCCTTTTGATAGTCTTCGATTGAATAGCGGTGCGTCAGGATCGGCGATAAATCGAGCCCCGCCTGCAGCATCGCGCCCATCTTGTACCAGGTCTCGAACATGCGCCGTCCATAGATGCCTTTGATTTCAAGACCCTTGAAAATCACCTTGTCCCAGTCAACGCCGGCGCCGCTCGGCATGATGCCGAGCATGGCGATCTTGCCGCCGTGATTCATGGTGTCGAGCATGGACTGAAACGCCGAAGGCACCCCGGACATCTCAAGACCGATGTCGAAGCCTTCGGTCATTTTAAGGTCCGACATGACGTCCCTTAGCGACTCGCTGGCGACATTGACGGCGCGCGTCGCGCCCATCTTTTTGGCGAGGTCGAGGCGGTAGTCATTCACATCGGTGATGACCACGTGCCGCGCGCCGCAGAATTTCGAAATCGCCGCCGCCATGACGCCGATGGGGCCGGCGCCGGTAATCAAGACGTCTTCGCCTACAAGGTCGAAGGCGAGGGCGGTGTGCGTCGCGTTGCCATACGGATCGAAAATCGCGCCCATGTCGTCGGAAACGTCTTCCGGCAGCTTGTAGACGTTGAACGCCGGCACGGCGACATACTCAGCAAAGGAACCCGGCCGGTTGACGCCGACGCCGACCGTGTTGCGGCACAGATGCCGTTTCCCCGCGCGGCAGTTGCGGCAATACCCGCAGGTGACGTGGCCTTCCGCCGACACGCGGTCGCCGATTTTCATGTTGAAATGTTCAAGATGCACTTCCGCGCCGATCTCGACGATCTCCCCGGAAAACTCATGACCTACGGTCATCGGCACGGGGATCGTTTTCTGCGCCCAGTCGTCCCAGTTATAGATGTGCACGTCAGTGCCGCAGATTGCAGAGCGGCGCACCTTGATCAGCACGTCATTAACGCCGACCTCGGGCCGCGAGGTATCGACCATCCAGATGCCTTCTTCAGGCTTTGCTTTCATCAGGGCTTTCATGGGCGCTTCCGGAAATAGCAGCGAATTGGCTTTCTAAGGGCGTTCTACCAAGCAAAAGAACCGCCGTCACCATGAACGGCGCTTCCGCTTGCCCTGTTTTGCGCGGCGTTAAACTGAGAACCGGTGGAGGTCAGGACTTTTTGTCCTGTTTTTCCAGTTCCTCATCCACCTCCTCGCTTTTCGTCGGGGGGCGGGCCGGCGCCGGTGGATCGCTGGCCGGGAAAGACTCCTCAAGCGCTTCGTCGAGTTCCTTCTGCTCTTTTTTGGTGGGCTTTTTCGTTGTCATGTCGTCAATCCTTTCGGGACTGTTATCCTATGCTAACGCTTGAGCACCCCAGTGAGTTCCCCGGCTTTGATGAACGCTGAGATGGCTTTGTCAACTTGCTCGTCGTTATGGCCTGCGCACATTTGCGTGCGGATGCGCGCCTTGCCTTTGGGAACGACAGGAAATGAAAACGCCGTCACGTATACGCCTTCTTCCATCAGCACCGCCGCCATCTCGCCGGCTTTTTTTGCATCGTAAATCATGATCGGGATGATCGGATGCTCGCCGGGCAGGAGATCAAAGCCGGCTTCCGACATCTGCTCGCGGAAACGGCGCGCATTACGAAACAACTGTTCACGCAAGCCCGCGCCGTCGCGGATCAGCTCCAGGGTTTTCAGGCTGGCGCCGAGCAGCGCCGGCGTCAGGGCGTTGGAAAAGAGATAGGGCCGCGCGCGGTTGCGCAGAAGATGCACCACCTCCTTCGAGGCGCAGATATAACCGCCCATGCCGCCGCCAAGCGCTTTTCCCAGCGTGCCGGTGAGAATATCAACACGTTTGGCGACGCCGCAATGGGCGGGCGTGCCCTCGCCATGGGGACCCATGAAGCCGGTGGCGTGCGCATCATCGACCATCACCAGCGCGTCGAACTCATCGGCGATGGCGCAGATCTCATCGAGTTTGGCGATGTATCCGTCCATGGAAAAAACGCCGTCGGTGACAATCAGTTTGGTGCGGGCGCCGTCTGCCTCCGCCTGTTTCAGCTGCGCGCGTAAGTCACCCATATCGGAATTGGCGTAGCGGTACCGTTTCGCCTTGCACAGCCGCACGCCGTCAATGATCGAGGCGTGATTGAGCGCATCCGAAATGATGGCGTCTTCTGCCTCCAATAGCGGTTCAAACACGCCGCCATTGGCGTCAAAGCAAGCGGCGAACAGAATGGAATCTTCATAGCCGAGGAAATCTGCAATTTCCTTTTCGAGCCTTCGATGCAAATCAGTCGTGCCGCAGATGAAGCGCACTGACGCCATGCCGTACCCGTAGGCGTCCATAGTGGCTTTCGCGGCAGCCACAAGGTCTTTGCTGTCGGCAAGGCCGAGATAATTGTTGGCGCAGAAGTTCAAAACCTTTTTGCGTTCGCCCTTATGGTCGACTTCGATCACGGGCCCCTGGGGCGACGTGATCTGGCGTTCGACCTTTTCGAGGCCCTGTTCGCGAATGTCGGAGAGCGTCGCCGCGACACGATCATAAAAAGCGCTGCGCATGATTTCCTCTCAAGGCTGGTTCAGGACCCATGGTTTGGCGCCGCGGGGAGTGCGGGTCAACAAGGGGCCGGCATCGCCGCCGGGCTGCTGGCGTTTCGCCGGTGAGGGCCCGAGGTGGACAGGCGCGGACGATTGCGCCAAAGGATGGGCGAGTATCCATTCCGAAGATTCGCAACTCCCAATGACGCCAGTGGAAAAGTTCGAGCCTTTGACGCGCGCGGGTGTCGCCGCCGCGGCGCTGATGGTGTTCCCTCTGATTGCCCTGATCGCCTTCGCCGCGCCGCAGACGGACGACTTCTGTTTCGCATCGACTTACCATGACTATGGTCTCCTTGACGGCGTCACGGAAACCTGGCGCGCTTGGAACGGACGCGCCTCCGCGACTTTTCTCGCCATGGTTCCGTTCGCGGTTTCCGGCGAACCGGACGGTATGCTTGCCGTCTACCGCATCATGCTGCTCGGGTTTGCGGGCGCATGGATGGCTGTCGCCTACGCAGCCTGCCGGCTGTGGTTCGCCGATGCGCGATTGCGGCTGGTCATGTGGGCGTTCTTCACGGCGGCGTTCTGGGTATTGCCGGCGAATTTTCGCGAGCAGTTTTTATGGCTGCCAGCGGCAGTCACTTACATGACGCCGGCGATCTGTCTGAGTGCGCTGTTCTTGTTTCTCTTTGCGCCAGTGATTTGCTGGGCTGAAAACAAAGAACTTTCGACCCCATCATCAACAGTAACGTTGATGTGGTGCGCGGCGCTAGCTACTACCGCGGTCGCCTCGCTCGCCAACGAATTTTCCGGATTTACTGCAATTGCAATTGCTGCGGCGTCCTTTACGGCGCGGCGAAGGGCGGGGGCGCCGGCGGCGCCTATCGGCCACGCCGCCATCGTGATCATCGCCATCGCGTGTTTTGCCTACATGGTTGCGGCGCCGGGCAACGCCATTCGCGCCGCCAATTTCGAAGAAAGCGCGTCGTGGTGGCTCACGCTCAGCCATACGCCGCTGCATACGGTCGAGTTCTTTATTTATCACGCGCTGATGCCCGGGCACATTGCGTGGTACTGCGCACTCGCCATCATTGCATCGTTTGCACCAGCGTTTCGTGAAACGAAATCCGCGCGCGAAACGGCGTTGATCATCGTCGCCGTCACGATATGCGCCGTTGCATTTTCCTATGCGGTTGGCCTGTGGGGCACCGATAATCGTTTGCCGGGCCGCGCGCAGAATCAGCTTCATCTGACCGCGGCAATCTGGTTGTCGACAGCGCTGGTTTTTTATATCCGCTCGGGCGCAAGGCTGGCGGTCATCAGTTTCCTGCAAGGACATGTAACGCGCGCGCCTTATGTTGCCGCTGGGGCTGCCGCGCTTCTCGTCGCAGCAAATCCCTACACATACGCTGCCTATCGCGCCATTTTCAGCGGCGACGCCGCGGTTTATTCCCGGGAGACGCGTGAGCGGATGCACGTTCTTGCGGATGCGCCGCCGGGTTCATCGGTGGTTCTGTCGCGCCAGACGGTTCTCCCCGATGTGCTTTCGTCCTATGGTCCCGGCGGCGCAGGCGACAACAAGGAATGTCAGGCCGCCGCTTTCGGGCTCAAATCAGTGTCCGAAGCGCCCCGAGCAAACTGAGCGTAGTCTAAAACATCCTCTCTTGCTGCAAAGGAAAGCCGATGAAAACCAGAGCCGCTATCGCCGTCAAACCATTGAAGCCGCTTGTGATCGAGGAAGTTGATCTCGAAGGCCCGAAGGCCGGCGAAGTGCTGGTGGAAATCATGGCGACGGGCATCTGTCATACCGACGCCTATACGCTGGAAGGGAAAGATAGCGAGGGCATCTTCCCGTCGATCCTCGGTCATGAAGGCGCCGGGATTGTTCGCGAGGTTGGGGCGGGCGTCACCTGTGTTGAGCCCGGCGACCACGTCATTCCTCTGTATACGGCGGAGTGCCGCCAGTGCAAAACCTGCCTGTCGCAGAAATCGAACCTGTGCACCTCCGTGCGCGCGACGCAAGGAAAAGGCGTGATGCCCGATGGGACCAGCCGGTTCTCATGGAAGGGAAAGCCGCTCGCCCATTACATGGGTTGTTCGACTTTTTCGAATTTCACGGTCCTGTCGGAATATTCGGTGGCGAAAATCCGTAAGGACGCGCCCTTCGACAAGGCCTGTTACATCGGCTGCGGCGTCACCACCGGCGTCGGCGCGGTGGTGTGGACGGCGGGGGTCGAGCCCGGCGCGAACGTGGCCGTCTTTGGCCTCGGCGGCATTGGCCTCAATGTTATTCAGGGTGCAAAGCTGGTGGGCGCCGACAAGATCATCGGCGTCGACATCAATTCGGCGCGCGAAGCGATTGCGCGCGAGTTCGGCATGACGGACTTCGTCAACGCCAAAGAGATTGGCGCCGGGAACGTGGTAGATGCGGTGATCGGGCTGACGGATGGCGGCGCGGATTATTCCTTCGACTGCACCGGCAACACCGATGTGATGCGACAGGCGCTGGAATGCTGTCATCGCGGCTGGGGACAGTCGATCATCATCGGCGTTGCAGAAGCGGGCAAGGAAATTTCAACCCGGCCGTTCCAGCTTGTGACGGGCCGCGTGTGGAAAGGCACCGCGTTCGGCGGCGCGCGCGGGCGCACGGACACGCCCAAAGTCGTCGACTGGTATATGGATAAAAAGATTCAGATTGACCCGCTCATCACCCACACCATGCCCCTTGAAGACATCAACAAGGCGTTTGATTTGATGCATGAGGGCAAGAGCATCCGGTCGGTTGTCGTCTATTAACTGAATTCAGAAAAAGGAGATATTCCATGGCGTTATTCACACATATTATGGTCGGCTCGAACGACAAGGAAAAATCAAAGGCGTTTTACGACGCCGTGCTTTCGCCACTGGGGATCAAGAATCTAGGCACGTTCGGCGACACCGGCACATTGTTATATGGCGTTGACCAGCCGGAATTCTGGGTGACGTCGCCGGCGAACGGCAAGCCCGCTTCTCACGCCAATGGCGGCACGATCGGTTTTCACGCGCCGAGCCGAAAGGCCGTACACGAATTTCATGCGGGCGGCCTCGCCAATGGCGGAACCTGCGAGGGCGAACCGGGCCCGCGCGACGTCATGCCCAACGCCTACGCCGCCTACCTGCGCGATCCCGACGGCAACAAGATTTGCACCTATTGCATGAAGCCGGAGTGATAGGGAGCGTGGTGTTTTATTTATGACGGATATGCGAGAACCAGATTGGAAGCTCAAGCTTCGATACGGAAAATTGAAGACAAACTTTGAACACTTCACCTTAATTGCTGACGGAAAAATTGTAACTTCCAACTCTGATTATGAGACGCAGGTTGGGCCGGCTGTGATGTCAATGAAAATATGGGCGTCCGGTCATGATGAAGCGTTTGAAATGATTAGAGTGATAGGCGGACATTTAGGGTTTTCTGTTGCGGGAAAGATTGAACTTTACGAGACGGATCCCTCAGATCCACCAGGTGAACACCCGCACGGATACGACATTAGTTTCACCGCTTATGACGATTAGAATTTAGCCATCATATGCAACAACTCTCCTTCACAAAATCCTTCGGCGGCGTGCAAGCCGTCTACGCGCATGACAGCGCCGCCTGTAACTGCGAGATGAAATTCGCGGTGTTTACGCCGCCCGAAGTAGAAAATGGGAGGGGGCCGTTCCCCGTTCTCTACTGGCTTTCGGGGCTCACCTGCACCGAAGAGAATTTCATCACCAAATCGGGGTTTCAGCGCATTGCATCGGAACTGGGGCTGGTCATCGTCGCACCGGATACAAGTCCGCGCGGTGAGGGCGTGCCCGATGACCCGGACGGCGCCTATGATTTCGGTCTCGGCGCCGGGTTTTATCTGAACGCGACTGAGGAGCCGTGGTCGAAGCACTATCAAATGTACGACTACATCACGCGCGAACTGCTCGAACTGATCGAAAAGGAATTTCCCGTGGACGCCTCGCGCGCCGGCATTTTCGGTCACTCCATGGGCGGGCACGGCGCGCTGACCATTCACCTCAAGAACCCGGACAAGTTCAAAACCTGCTCCGCCTTCGCGCCGATTGTTGCGCCTGCGCAGGCTCCATGGGGCGAGAAAGCATTTTCGAATTACCTCGGGTCCAACGCGACCAAGTGGGCCGATTATGATGCGACCGAACTGGTCGCCAAACGCCCCAGCAACGCCGAAATCCTGATCGATCAGGGAACGGCGGATAATTTTCTCGCCGAACAACTAAAGCCGGAACTGTTCGCTAAAGCCGCACAGCAGGCGGGTCAGAAACTGACGCTGCGCATGCAGGACGGTTACGACCATTCCTATTATTTCATCTCGACATTCATCGAGGATCACCTGCGCTGGCACGCTGAAAGGCTTTAGATTTTAGCGATGTCGGTGTGATGCGCCTTCAATCCTTCGCGACACAAAATTTCTTCATCCTGAGGAGCGCGTAGCGCTATCGCGAAGGACGAAGAAATGTTGTTCCTCAGGATGAAGGCTTGGCGGGCTATCGGTATATAGTCCACCTATGCCGCGGGCGCGTAGCCGACCACCGATTTCAGTTCGAGGAATTCATCGAACGCGTGATCGCCGAACTCGCGGCCGTTGCCAGACATCTTGTATCCGCCAAATGGCACCGAGAAATCCATTTGCGCGCCATTGATGGAAATATATCCGGCGCGAATTTTCGACGCCACGGCGCGGGCGCGTTCGATGTCGCCGCTGTGGACGTAACCGGCGAGGCCGTATTCGGTGTCGTTGGCGATGCTGATGGCTTCTTCTTCGGTGTCGTAGCCGATGATGCAAAGCACGGGGCCGAAAATTTCCTCGCGCGCGATGGTCATGTCGTTGGTGACGTTGGCGAAGATCGTCGGGCGCACATAGTATCCGGTTTCAAGCCCTTCAGGCTTCCCGTGTCCGCCTTTGACGACCGTGGCGCCTTCCTTGACGCCCTGTTCGATCAGGCTCTGAATCTTGTTCCACTGCGCTTCGGAAACCACCGGGCCCATTTTTGCGGAAGCAGGATCGCCCGGCGCCCATTTCTCCGCCGTTTTTGCGGCGATGGCGACAATCTCTTCCATCTTGTCATTGGGCGCGATCATCCGCGTCGGCGCGTTGCAGGACTGGCCGGAGTTCATCATCACCGCGGAAACCGATCCGGCGATCGCTTTTTCAAGGTCGGCGTCGTCAAGAATGACGTTCGGCGACTTGCCGCCAAGCTCCTGATGCACGCGCTTGACTGTGGGCGCGGCTTTTTGCGCCACATCGACGCCGGCGCGGGTCGAGCCGGTGAACGAAACCATGTCGATGCCCGGATGCGAAGCGATGGCGGCGCCCGCCGTCGGGCCCTCGCCATTGACGAGGTTGTATACGCCTTTCGGCACGCCGGCCTCGTGCAGCACCTCAGCGAGAATGTAAGCCGAAAACGGCGCGACTTCCGACGGTTTGTGCACGATGGTGCAGCCAGTGAGGAGCGCCGGAGCGAGTTTCGCAGCGATCTGGTTCACCGGCCAGTTCCACGGCGTGATGAAACCGCAAACGCCGATAGGTTCTTTCATGATGCGGCTGGTGCCGCGTTCTTCATGGAAGGGGAATTTCTTGATCGCGCTGAGCGCTGTCATGAAGTGGCCGAGCGGCGCCATCGCCTGCGGGCCTTCGGCGAGCCAGGCAGGCGCGCCCATTTCCTCGGTGATGGCGGCGGCCATATCGCCCATCCGGGATTTGTAAACGTCGATGATCTTCGACATCAGCGCCATGCGCTCATCAAGCGGCGTTTCGCTCCATGCCGGGAACGCCGCCCGCGCGGCCTTCACCGCCGCATCGATATCGTCCGCAGCGCCAAGGCTGATTCTGCCTGCCGGTTTTTCCGTCGCCGGGTTGATGACGTCCAGCGTTTTTGCGCCTTTGGGCTCTATCCATTCGCCGCCGATATAAAATTTCGTGTAATCGCGCATTCCGGCTTCTCCTGTCTGATCTCTTTGCTCACGGCGGCTATATCGTTTTTGGGCGGGCGAGTTGAAGCCTTTTCGGCAGAAAAAGCCGTAATCCCGCCCAGCCGCCGCGCCGGGCCGTTAACCGCGGGATTTACCGGATTTGATAATGAAAATCGGCGGTTATGTGCTATGAAGACGCCCAGGAGGATAACGCGGAACGTGAATACGTTGGCGTCAATCATCGAGCCGTTTCTGGGCAGCACCGGCGGGCTGATCTCGGCCCTGCGCGCGGTGCAGGCTGAGTTTGGCTATCTGCCAGAGGAAACCGAAGCGGTTGCGGGTGATTTGTTCAATATCACCCGCGCTGAGGTAAAAGGCGTCATCAGCTTTTATCATGATTTCACCCGCGCGCCGAAAGGCGAAACGGTGGTGCGGCTTTGTGCGGCGGAAGCCTGTCAGGCCGCGGGCGGGCGGCAGTTCATTGCTAATGTCGAAAGGAAATACGCGCTCAAAATGGGCGAGACCAGCGCGTCGAAGGATTTGACGATTGAGCCCGTCTATTGCCTCGGGCTTTGTTCGACGGGACCGGCGGCCATGGTCGGCGACAGGCTCGTCGGCATGGCGGACGCAGCGAAGATTGAAAAGACAATCGAGCGCGCAAAGCGGGAGCGCGCCTCATGACTGCGCTCAAACTTTTTCTGCCGCTGGACTCAACGGCTGTCGCCATGGGCTCCGACGATCTCGCCGATGCGCTGGGCGCCGAAGCGGCGAAGCGCAAGATCGACTTAACACTGGTGCGCACCGGCTCGCGCGGCATGCACTGGCTGGAACCGCTTCTCGAAGTTGAAAAAGACGGTAAGCGCATTGGCTACGGGCCGGTGGGCGAGGAAGATGCGGCCTCGCTGCTCGGTGCGTTGAACGGGGACGGCAAGCATGACAAGTGCGTAGGACCTGTCGAGGAAATTTCGTTCTTCAAAAAACAGACGCGGCTGATTTTCGAGCGATGCGGCGTCATCGATCCGTTGTCGCTGGAGGATTACGAAAAGCACGGCGGGCTCAACGGTCTCGACAAGGCGTTGACGTTGGACGGCGCCGCTATCTGCGAAGAA
>DGNI01000137.1:17221-22467 GCA_002388885.1 Parvularculaceae bacterium UBA4496
CTGCGCGGGCGCGGCGGCGCCGGGTTCCCGGCCGGCATCAAATGGAAGACTGTCGCCGGAGCTGAAGCGGACCAGAAATATATCGTTGTCAACGCTGACGAGGGCGATAGCGGCACGTTTGCCGACCGCATGATCATGGAAGGCGATCCGTTCACGCTGATCGAGGGTATGGTCATTGCCGGCGTCGCTGTCGGCGCAACGAAAGGCTACATCTATTTGCGGTCGGAATATCCGATCGCCGAGCGCGTGTTGAATGAGGCGCTGGAAAAGGCGCGCGCGGCCGGTTTGCTGGGCGACAACGTCCGCGGTTCGGGCAAGGTGTTCGATATTGAAGTTTTCATGGGCGCGGGCGCCTATATCTGCGGCGAGGAGACGTCGCTGCTTAACAGCCTTGAAGGAAAGCGCGGCGAAGTGCGCGCCAAGCCGCCGCTGCCAGCGCTCGAAGGGCTGTTCGGAAAGCCGACGTTGGTGCACAACGTGATTTCGCTTTGCTCGGTCCCGGCGATCATGGCGAAGGGCGCGAAATTCTATCGCGACTTCGGCATGGGAAAATCAACAGGCACCATGCCGTTCCAGCTGGCTGGAAACATCAAACATGGTGGACTTTATGAGACGGCGTTCGGCGTGACGCTCGGCGAACTGGTGANNAGGACGTTTACGGAAAAACCGGTCCGGGCCGCGCAGATTGGCGGGCCGCTCGGCGCCTATCTGCCGCCGTCCATGTTCGATCTGCCGATGGATTACGAAACCATGCTCGCGAACGGCGCAGGCGTCGGCCATGGCGGCGTCGTGGTATTCGATGAGAGCGTCGATCTGCTCGAACAGGCGCGTTACGCTTTCGAGTTTTGTGTTGAGGAATCCTGTGGAAAGTGCACGCCCTGCAGGGTCGGCTCGGTGCGCGGCGTCGAAGTTATCGACCGCATCAAGGCGCGCAAGGACCATGAGAAAAACCTGACCGTGCTCGATGATCTCTGTGAGCTGATGGTTGACGGATCGCTGTGCGCCATGGGCGGTATGACGCCGATTCCCGTTCAAAGCGCGGTCAAACATTTTCCGGAAGATTTTGGGATAAAGCAAAAACAGGAGGCGGCTACATGACCCTCTTGAAAGAAAAAGACTACGGCACGCCGAAATCGAAAGCCGAAAAGACTGTCACGGTCGAGATCGACGGCTTCGATGTCACGGTTCCCGAAGGTACAAGCATCATGCGCGCCGCCAATGAGGCGGGGATATCCGTTCCCAAACTGTGCGCCACAGATATGGTAAAGGCGTTTGGTTCATGCCGCCTTTGCCTCGTGGAGGTTGACGGCCGCAAGGGTACTCCAGCCTCCTGCACGACGCCCGTCGCCGACGGTATGAAAGTCCGCACCCAGACGGACCGCCTCGCAAAACTGCGCCGGGGCGTGATGGAGCTTTACATTTCCGACCATCCGCTCGACTGCCTCACATGTTCCGACAATGGCGACTGCGAGTTACAGGATATGGCCGGCGCCGTCGGTTTGCGCGAAGTGCGTTACGGTTACGAGGGCGAGAACCATTTTACGGAAAGCGCCAAAGACACTTCAAACCCCTATTTCGAATACGATCCGTCGAAATGCATCGTCTGCTCACGCTGCGTCAGAGCCTGCGACGAGGTTCAGGGAACGCTGGCGCTGACAATTGAAGGCCGAGGGTTTAATTCGCGCGTGTCGTTCGGCGGCGCGAACTTCTTTGAATCCGAGTGCGTCTCCTGCGGCGCTTGCGTGCAAGCCTGCCCGACGGCGACGCTGCAGGAAAAATCCGTCGTCGATCACGGCGTGCCGGACCGCACGGTGCTGACCACCTGCGCCTATTGCGGTGTCGGGTGTTCCTTCAAGGCGGAACTGAAAGGCGATCAGGTGATACGCATGACGCCGCACAAGGACGGCAAGGCCAATCACGGCCACTCCTGCGTCAAAGGCCGTTTCGCCTGGGGTTATGCGACCCACAAGGACCGGATCACGAAACCGATGATCCGCGAAAAGATCACCGATCCATGGCGGGAGGTAAGCTGGGCGGACGCGGTCGGCTTCGCGGCGCAGCGCCTCAAGGCAACGCAGGAAAAATTCGGGCGCAAATCCATCGGCGCGATTTCATCATCGCGTTGCACGATCGAGGAAGTCTGGGCGGTGGTGAAAATGGTGCGCACCGCCTTCGGCAATAACAATATCGACACTTGTGCGCGCGTATGTCACTCGCCGACGGGATACGGGCTGAAGCAGACCTACGGCACGTCGGCCGGGACGCAGGATTTCGACAGCGTCGAAGACTGCGATGTCATGCTGTTGATCGGCGCCAATCCGACGGACGCGCATCCAGTATTCGCCTCACAGATGAAGAGGAGACTGCGGCAGGGTGCAAAACTCATCGTCGCCGATCCGCGTGCGATTGATCTCGTGAAAACGCCGCACATCAAGGCGGCGCATCATTTGCCGCTCTTGCCGGGCACCAATGTAGCGCTGATTAACGCGCTGGCGCATGTGGCGGTGGTTGAAAACCTGATCGATGAATCCTTCATAAAAGAACGCTGCGACCTTGAATCGTTCAAACAGTGGCTCGATTTCGTCAAAGGTGAGGAGAACTCGCCGGAAGAAGTCGCGAAAGTCACCGGCGTTCCGGCGGAAGATATTCGCGAGGCAGCGCGGCTCTATGCGAGCGGCGGCAATGCGGCGATCTATTACGGGCTCGGCGTGACCGAACACTCACAAGGCTCGACCATGGTCATGGGCATGGCGAACCTCGCCATGGCGACAGGCAATATCGGCCGGCGCGGCGTCGGCGTGAACCCCTTGCGCGGTCAGAACAACGTGCAGGGCTCCTGCGACATGGGCTCGTTCCCGCATGAATATTCCGACTATCGTCCGGTCACTGATGATGCCGTGCGCGCGCTTTTCGAAAACGCGTGGGGCCGGGAACAAGATGCAGAACCAGGCTATCGCATTCCGAACATGTTCGACCAGTCTCTCGCGGGCGGCTTCAAAGGGCTGTACGTGCAAGGCGAAGACATCGCCCAGTCCGATCCGAACACACAGCATGTAGAAGCCGCGCTGAAAGCCATGGAATGCATCATCGTGCAGGATCTGTTCCTCAACGAGACGGCGCGCTTTGCGCATGTTTTCTTCCCGGGCACGTCGTTCCTTGAAAAAGACGGCTGTTTCATCAACGCCGAGCGTCGCATTAACCGCGTGAGGCCCGCCATGCGTTCACAGGTCGGCATTGAAGAATGGGAAGCAACGCAGATGCTGACCAATGCTCTTGGCTATGCGGAAATGAATTTCCAGAACGCCGCAGAAATCATGGATGAGATCGCGGCGCTGACGCCGGCCTTCGCCAATGTCTCGCATAAGTTTCTCGATGAAATGGGCAGCGTGCAATGGCCGTGTAATGATGCGGCGCCGGATGGAACGCCGATCATGCACATCGACAAGTTCGTGCGCGGCAAAGGCAATTTCGTGCCGACTGAATATGTACCGACGACGGAGAAAACCAACCGCAAGTTCCCGCTGATCCTCACGACCGGCCGTATTCTTTCGCAATACAACGTCGGCGCGCAGACAAGGCGCACGCAGAACAGCGACTGGCATGACGAGGATGTGCTGGAAATACATCCCGCTGATGCGGAAGCGCGCGGCATTCATGACGGCCATTGGGTCTCGATCCGCAGCCGCAAAGGCGAGATCACGCTGAAAGCGGTTATCTCGGAACGCATGGCGCCGGGCGTCGTCTATACGACGTTCCATCACCCGGTGACCGGCGTGAATGTAGTGACCACGGAAAATTCCGACTGGGCGACGAGTTGTCCGGAATACAAGGTGACAGCCGTCGAGGTGGCGCCGGCGAACCACAAATCCCAATGGCAGGAGACTTACGAAGCGACCACGCCTGACTTGCGGCGTATTCTTGATGCGGGCGTGGCGGAGCCCGCGGAGTGATGATTTATCCGATCATCCCGGCGAAAGCCGGGATCCAGTTCAACCAAAAATGTCGGGCGTCGCCCGGCATTATCACTTTAGGTGGGCCCCGACTTGCGTCGGGATGAGCGGGATTTGATTTTTATGTCTAAAATCTCCACCACATGCGCGCCGCCGCCATTCGAACGAACAATCAAAGTCACTCGAGGAACCTGGCGTGTACCGGAAGAAACGCCCGTCGCTTTCGTCTACAATCGCCGCAACTATGCCGTGATGCTGGCGACGCCTTTGGACATGGAGGATTTCGCCGTCGGGTTTTCGGTTACCGAGCGCGTCGTCGATAAAGCGGAAGAAATCTCTTCCGTGGATATTCATCAGTCGGAACGCGGCATAGAACTGCATATTGCCATCGCGCCCGAAAAACTGGAACGGCTCGACCTGCGACAGCAACGGCGCAACCTTGTCGGGCGCGCCGGTTGCGGGGTTTGCGGATTGGAGAATGCTGAAATATTTTTCGAAACGCTGCCAAAGGTCGCGAATGAGAAACTGAAAGTCGATCGAAAAGCGCTGTCCGCGGCATTGCAAAGATTGAATGAGCATCAACCGCTGAATAAGGCGACAAGAACAGTGCATGGCGCCGCATGGGCGAAACTCAATGGCGATATCCTNNCGAAGATGTCGGCAGGCATAATGCGCTCGATAAGCTTCTCGGCGCGCTTGCGCGTGAAAAAGCGGATATGAAAAACGGATTTGTGCTGATGTCGAGCCGATGTTCCTATGAAATCATCGAAAAGGCGGCGCGCCTCGGGGTTTGCGCCGTCGCATCGGTTTCCGGCCCGACGGCGTTCGCTATTCGAAAAGCGCAAGAAGCCAATATTTCTCTATACTGTCGCGAGGGTGATGGTTTCGTAGAGATTCTAGAGTAACAATCAAACAGCAAGGCAAGCGGGAGCGCGGCGGTTTCGCCGGATTAAAATATGACGAAAGACAATTTGCCGCCGCCGGGTGCGCCCGACATTGAAATCGCGCGCGCCGCAACGATGAAGCCGATCCTTGAGCTGGCGGAGGAAAAGCTGGGCGTGCCGTCTGAGGCGCTCATCCCTTACGGGCATCACAAGGCGAAAGTTTCGCTCGATTACATTTCATCACTGAAAGATAAAAAGCCCGGCAAGCTGGTGCTCGTAACCGCGATCACCCCGACTCCGGCGGGGGAAGGAAAGACGACCACGAGTGTCGGTCTTACAGACGGGCTCAACAAGATCGGCCTCAAAGCCATGGTCTGCCTGCGCGAGCCGTCGCTCGGCCCCTGTTTCGGCA
>DGNI01000207.1:0-8371 GCA_002388885.1 Parvularculaceae bacterium UBA4496
GCGGCGCCGTGGCGACCGAATGAGACATGTGCTCGGCGATGCGGCGGCGCATGCGGTCATGCGGGATTTTTTCCGATTGGCCGATGCCGCCTGAGGGTGCGCGGGCGAGCGATGGCTTCGAAGCTGGCTTGCCGCCGTCTTTCAGGTAGGTTTCCACATCTGCACGGGTAAGGCGTCCGTCCTTGCCCGTGCCGTCGATCTGGGCGGGGTCGAGATCGTTTTCAAGCACCAGCCGGCGCACGGATGGCGACAGGCGGTTTTCTTTATCGGCAACAGCAGCAGCGGCAACTTTCGCCGCGCCATTGGATTTCGGTGCTGGCGTTTGTTTTTCCAGTTTTTCTGTTTTCTGTTCCGGCGCAGCGGTTGCGCCGCCTGCGCCAATACGGCCCAATACAGCGCCGGGTTCGGCTGCGCCATCTTCGGAAACGACGATTTCTTTTAATACGCCGCTTGAGGGCGCAGGCACCTCGACCGCGACCTTGTCGGTTTCAAGTTCGACCAGCGGATCGCCTTCGGCGACCTGATCGCCGATTTTTTTCAGCCAGCTTCGAACGACGGCTTGGGTGCCTTCCTGTTCGATCGGCGCGAGAACATCAGTGTCTGTCATAAATTCGCTCGGAGCTTTTAAAATGCGCAGAGTTCTTCGATCTTCGCAGCGATGCGGTCCGCATCGGGCACGACCGCATTCAACAGGACCGNNCAGCCAGACCTGGCTGACGCAGCCGCGCACCTTGTTTTCGTCGGTCCTGTTTTCATCGGGGAAGGGCGGCAGGTCGCGCCCGAGATCGATCACATAGCGGTAACGGTCCTCCCAGTCGTCGAGGAAGGAGAAGTTGTCGATCAGGTCTTCGACGCGCGGATCGTTTGTCGTGGTCTCGGGCATGGACCGGGTTATGGGGGCTCGGCACGTCCGGCATGGTGAGGCGAGAGACCGGCGCGTCAAGGTCAAGGAACGCTTCGTCAGCGACCACGCCTGCAATCTCACCGCCGAAGCCGCCGGTTTGCAGATCTTCATGGACAATCAGGCAGCGGTGGGTTTTCGCAATGGATGCGATCACCGTTTCCTTGTCCCACGGCATGAGCGTTCTGAGGTCGATGACCTCTGCGCTGCGGGAGGAGGCTTCCGCGGCTTTCTCGCAACGCTCCACCATGGCGCCCCAAGCCACAAGGGTTATGTCGGCGCCTTCTTTCGTCACATTCGCTTTGCCGAAGGGCAGCATGTATTTATCGCCTGGGTAGGGCCGGCGCGCCCATGCGGCGTCGAGCATGGCGCGATGCTCAAGGAACATCACCGGATCGTCGCCACGCAGTGCTGTACGCAACAGGCCTACGGCGTCTTCCGTGTTTGAAGGGACGGCGACTTTCCATCCCGGCGAATGAACGAACTGCACTTCATTGGTCTGGCTGTGCCACGGGTCGCCGCATTTGAAAAACCCGACCGGCATCCTGACGACCATCGGCGCAGCGAAACGGTTATTGGTGCGCCAGCGCATGGAGCCGCAATCGTTGATCTGTTCCGTCGCGGGCTCTGCATATTTGCGGAACTGGATTTCCGGCACGGGCAGAAGACCGTTGAGCGCCATGCCGACGGCGCGGCCGATAATGCCTTCTTCAGAAAGCGATGTGTCAAAGACGCGCGCTTCGCCATATTTATCCTGAAGGCCGAGCGTTACGGCGTGAACGCCGCCCTTGGGGCCGATGTCTTCGCCGAAGATCACCATTTTCTCGTTGAGTGAAAGTTCATGGTCCAGCACTTTGCGGATCGCCGTCACCATGTTGATGCGATTGCCTTCGGGCGAGGGCGTTGCGTCGCCTTGTGGCGCCGCGAAACTTCCGCCAATTTCGCTTCTCAGGCCGCCCTGTTTCTGCAGCTCATCGCCGGAGAAAACATTCATCGCGACAGTAGAAGGGTCGGCGACCGGCAATGCTTCAGCCTTTTCGCGCGCAGTCTCTACGTCGGCCTGAGCGCGGTGCTCAATCTCCGTCCATTCGGCCTCAGTGACGAGCGCCGGGACGAGATGTTCCTTCAGCTTCGGCAACGGGTCGCGCGACCATTCCTTTTCGACAAAGTCTTTGGACTTGTAGGTTTGCGTGTCCTGAAATGAGTGTCCCTGAAGACGCGGCACCGTGAGGCGGAGCAGGGCGGGGCCTGTCCCCTCGCGTACCGTACTGACTGCATCCTTGATCAGCATGGCGGCTTCGGCCGGATTGGTTCCGTCGCCATCGAGGACGTTCAGGTTTTTGAAGCTTGCAAGGTTTGCGGCGATGTTCTGTCCGGGCGTCTGGAAATGCGACGGCACGGATATGCCATAGCCATTGTCTTCGATATAAAACAGCATCGGCAGTTTCAGCGTCGTCGCCATGGTGAGCGCTGACCAGAAACCATTGGTGGCGCAGGACGCTTCGCCGCCGAGAACGACGCCAATGGCGCCTTTGTATTTCTCATCGCCCAAGGTTTCCGTACGGAATTTTATGGCCTGCGCCCAGCCTGCGGTGGGCGTGTACTGCGCGCCTACGCCGCCGCACATGGGTAACGCCGACGGTCCGTTCGGATTTGGATAGTTGAAGACAACGCCGATATCGCGTCCGTCGGAATATCCGCCGGCGCGCGCCAGCGAAGATCCGAGCGCTTCGACAAGATCGACGCCCAGCGACAACAGGATTGGCCGCGAGCGATAATAGCCGCAGATCGCATCATGCCTGTGCGTGAGTTGCGCGCCTAACAAAACCTGCGCCATGTCATGACCGCGGGCGGAAAACTGATAGAGCACCTTCTTTTCAGGAACGAGGGTCTTTTCTTCCAGCGCATCGAGGGCGCGGGAGACTTGCGTCACATAGGCGACGCGCCGCCAGTCGATGGAAGGGTCGATCAGGTTCGAAGCGCGGGCGTCCGAGGACGCCTCAATAGCATGGGCGGCGCTTTTGGACATGGGGCTAGCTCCTTTGGCGGCGAAATCCGCGTGAAAGCTAGCATTTTCCCGGGGAGATTGTATTTCAATTCAGCGCAGGAAAGTCCACAATTATGAAATATATATTTCATATAATAGATATTTATGATAGGAAATCAATCATATGAAGGTATGAATGAAAGATGGAAAGCAATCTCGACGCCTCTGATCTGAAGCTTTTGCGCATCCTCCAGAAGCGCTGCCGGGGCTCGTCCCAGGAGCTGGCGGATGAGACCGCCATGTCTGCGGCGACCTGCTGGCGGCGGATGAAGGCGCTCGAGGAGCGGGGCTACATAAAAGAATATTCCGCCAAGCTCGACCGGCGGGCGCTCGGGTTCATGCTCAGCGCTTTCGTTCACGTCTCAATTGACCGGCGTTATTCGGAAGTCGTCGAGGATGTTGCAGTGGAAATCGCCAAGCGTCCGGAAGTGCTGGAGTGCTACGCAACCACCGGCGATTCCGATTTCACGCTTCGCGTTGTCGCGAAAGATATTGAGGACTACGACAATTTTCTTGAGAACTTTTTGTTCCGTCTGCCGGGCGTCGGGCAAGTGCGGTCTTCGATTGCGCTGCGTGAGATCAAACACACATCGGAACTGCCGATCTAGAACTTACTCTGCTGCGGCAAGTTGATCTTGTTCCGCCGCCCAGCCGCCGCCAAGGGCAACGAACAAATCCGTTGCCGCGGTCAGACGGTCGAGCCGCCCTTGCGCCAGACTGTCGGATGCATTGAAGAACGTCGATTGTGCGTTCAAGAGGCTCGTCAGATTGTCCGTCCCCGCACGGTAACGCGCTTCAGACAGTTCCAGCGAGCGTTCGGCGGCGGCGTAGGCGACTTCGAGTTGTTCTTCACGCTGCTCCGCCGTCGTCAGCCCGTTGAGTGAGAGTTCTACGTCGCGGAGGGCGGACAAGGTCGCCTGCCGGTAACGCGCCACCTGTTCGTCGGCGCGCGCTTCGGCGCTGTCGAGCCCGGCCTCCAGGCGTCCGCCGGAAAAGATCGGCGCGGCGAGCGATGCGGCGAGAGAGCCGATAACGCTGGTCCCACCGGTCAGCGGCGCGGCGGATAATCCGGCGCTGAGGTCGATGGAAGGCAGAAAAGCCCGCTGCGCGGCGGCGACCCCGGAGTCAGCGCCGCGTAACGATGCTTCGGCGCTTAACAAGTCCGGGCGGCGCAGCAACAGATCGGCGGGCAAGCCCGGATCGATCGACGGCGGCGCCAGCGCGAGAATGTCGCCCTCCGGCGCGTCATACCCTTGCGGCGTGCGGCCGAGCAAAACGGCGAGCGCGGTTTTGAACGAAAGCAATTGCTGTTCAAGTTGCGGAATGCGCGCGCGGGCATTAGCGAGCGATGCTTCCTGACTGGACACATCGAAACCGGAAACGTCTCCGGCATCGTAGCGCAGTTTGATGATGTCATAGATGCGTTCGGAAATTTCCAGATTCGAGCGCGCGGAGTCCAAACGCTCCCGCAAGGTGAGAATCGAGAAATAATTGAACGCAACGTCTGACTGGACCGTCAGCTCCAGCGACTTCTGCGAAAGGATTTGCGCCTCATGGCTCGCGCGCGCCGCAGCGCGGCTGGCGCGATTCTGACCGAAGAGATCGAGCTGATAGGAAGCGGAAAGGCGCCCCGATGTCGAAATGTCGTCGAAGTCGCTTTCGGAATTCGACGACGCCGACGCGCCGCCATTGACGGTCGGGAATAGCGATGCGTTGGAAGATTTTACTGACGCGCGCGACTGGCGTAGGCGGGCGACGCCGGCGGCGAGATCCTGATTGGCGGCGAGCGCATCCGTCACAAGTGTGTCAAGCTGCGGGTCGTCAAAGGCTTGCCACCATAGCGCCGTGATTGCGTCGCCTTGCTCATCCGCGACATGATCGTAGGAAGCGGGCATCGCCGTTAAGTCCTGTACGGGTGTGTGCGGCGTCGCGCATGCCGTCAGCGCAGTGCAGGCAAGGAGAATTGCGGTGCGTTTCATGTCAATCACTCCGAGGCAAGCGCAATAACGGGGTCGAGCCGGGCCGCCTTGCGCGCGGGCAGGTAGCCGAAGATGAGGCCGATCGCGAGGGCGGAGCCGAAAGCGAGAATCGCCGGCTCGGGTGTGATCGAAATCGACATGCCGAAGCGCTCAAGCGTCAGGGAAATGGCTAGGCCAAGCGCGAGACCGATCAGCCCGCCGAGTCCGCCGACCACCAGCGCTTCGGTGTTAAACTGCACCATGATGTCGGAGCGCCGGGCGCCCGTCGCCATGCGGACGCCGATCTCGCGCGTTCGCTCGCTGACATTGACGAGCATGATGTTCATGACGCCAATGCCGCCGACGAGCAGCGAGATCGCGGCGATTGAGCCGAGCAGCATGGCGAAGGTGCTCTGGGTTTCCTCGACCGATTCAAGCAGCGAGGCCGTGTTGCGGATCTGAAAGTCCTCCGCGCCGTGACGGGAAAGCACAAGCGCCTGCGCCGCCGCTTCGGTTTCGGCGATGCGTTTCGTGTCAGCGACTGCGATGGTGATAGACGACAGATAATTCTGGCCGAAAAGGCGCATCATGCCGGTTGTAATCGGCACCAGCACGACGTCGTCCATGTCCTGTCCCCAGGCGGTGGCGCCTCTCGGCGCGAGAACGCCCGCGACTTCAAACGGCGCGCCGCCGATGAAAACGTAGTTGCCGACAGAGTCTCCATCAGGAAAAAGATTGTTCGCGACCGTTGCGCCGAGCACGACGACGGCGTGATAAGCGATCTGATCTTCAGCTGAGAAAAACGCGCCTTGCGCCATCTTCCAGCTTTGCGCCACAGGCCATTCGGCGGAAACGCCATCGACGGTCGTCTGATAATCAAGCGCGCCGGCGCGCAGGGTTTCGCGTCCGCTTCGCACCGGCACAGCAGCGGCGACGTTGTCGAGTTCCGCAATCGCTTCTGCATCGGCGGTGGTGAGTGTCGCAATCGCCGAACCGCGCATGCGCGTGCCGGGCGCGCCGGGACGCACGAATAGGAGGTTCGAGCCCATGGTTTCGATGCTGGCGACAACTTGCTTTTGACTGCCTTCGCCGATGGCGAGCATGGCGACGACGGCGGAAACGCCGATAATAACGCCGAGCATGGTGAGCGAGGTGCGAAACAGATTGGCGCGCAGCGACCGGAACGCCATTTTCACTGCTTCGCCGATCTGATCGATAATAGTCGGCGCCGATTGCTGTTTTTGATAGCGCTCGCTGGTTTCGAGCGTTTGCGCCGCGCCAGTGTCGGAAACGATCTTGCCGTCCGTGATCTCGATAATCCGTTTTGCGCGCGCAGCGACGGATGTGTCGTGCGTGATCAGAATGATCGTGCGCCCGGCAGCGTGGAGTTCTTCGAGCAGCTCGAGAAGATCGCCGGAGGATGATGAATCAAGCGCGCCTGTCGGTTCGTCGGCAAGAATTACCTCGGCGTCGTTCATCAGCGCACGGGCGATGGACACACGCTGCTGCTGACCGCCTGAAAGTTCGTTAGGGCGGTGGGTTGACCGGTCGCCGATCCCGAGTTTGGCGAGAAGCTCGCGTGCACGGATCTCGCGTGCTTCGCGGTCAACCCCGGCGTAAATCGCGGGGATTTCCACATTCTCCAGCGCGGTGGCGTTCGAAAGCAGGTTGTAACGCTGAAATACGAAACCGAACGTATCGCGGCGCAGGGCGGCGAAATCGTCCGCATCAAGCTCGGCGATGTTCTGTCCACGAATGCTGTAGGCGCCGCCGGTCGGCTTATCGAGGCAGCCGAGAATATTCATCAGCGTCGACTTGCCGGAACCCGACTGGCCGACAATGGCGACAAATTCTCCGGCATTGATCGAAAGAGATACGCCGTCGAGCGCACGCACTTGCGTTTCGCCTTCGCCATAGACGCGCTCGACGTCATGGAGTTCCAAAAGCGCAGCCATTAGCGTGGTCCTCTGCGGCCCATGCCGCGCGGGCGCCGGCTGCGGTCGAAGTTTTGTTGCGCCGCGACGTTTGCGACTTTTTCGTTGGTGATGACGGTGTCGCCTTCCGAAAGCCCGAACAGGATTTCCGCCTGGGCGCGGGTTGAAACGCCCACCAGCACCGGCTGGGGCTGCGGTTCGCCGTCGCGCATGACGAGAACGAATTTGCGTTCTGCTTGCGGATTCGCTTCGCGTGCTTCACGCATGCCTTCCATGCCGGGGCGGTTCCGCATGCCGCGGCGTTGCCTGCGCGTATTCTCTTCACTGCCTGCCTCCGGCTCGGCGGCGTTCGCTGCCATCAGGCCTTGGCGTTCCTCGCGCTGGTTTTCGCGGTTGCGTCCGCGCTCGCCGCGACCTTCACGTGCCGGCCGGTCGCGTAGGGCGGCGACTGGCGCGAGCACAGCGTCTTCCGTCTCGCCGGTGATGAAGAAAACCTGCGCCGTCATTTCCGGCTTCAAAAGCTCTTCCGGGTTTTCGACGTCGAGCAGCACTTTGTAGAGAACCACATCGTTCAATACTTCCGGTTGCGGCAGCACCTGGCGTACGGTCGTGCGCCAGCGCTGTTCGCCGCCGCCAAGGGTCGTGAAATACGCGTTCTGCCCTTTTTTGATGCGCAGGACGTCCGCTTCTGAAACGTCCGCTTCAATGGTCATCACCGACAAGTCAGCGATGCGTAAGATTGTCGGCGTTGTCTGGTTGGCGTTCAGCGTCTGGCCTTCGACAGCGGCTTGCGAAACCACCGTGCCGGTGATCGGCGCATAAATTTTTGCGTATGCAAGCGTTGCGAGGTCGGCCTGCAAGGTCGATTGCTGGCGTTCCTTCTGCGCGTCGAGTTGTGCAAGGCGCGCCTCGGCGATTTTGAGGTCCGCCGTCGACGCCTCGAAATCAGCACGGGAAATCGCATCGGCCTCATAAAGCATTTTCGCCCGGGCGGCGTTGGCGCGCGTCAGCTCAAGCGTCGCTTGCTGCTGCATGTAGGATGCGTTCAGTTCTTTCAGTTGCGCCCGGTCGGCCTCGACCTGCGCGGCGGCGCGGGTCTCGTCAATCTCGGCGAGCAACTGGCCTTTTTCGACCTTGTCGCCGACTTCGATATGAAACTGTTCAAGCTGGCCTGAAACCTGCGCGCCCACATCCACATAGTTTTTCGGCTGAACCTTGCTCGCGGCGGAGATGGTCACCTGTAAATCGCCGCGCGTGACGTTTGCCGTCTGAAACTCCGGCGCTTTCTCACGCGACAGGACCATTGAGCCCGTAATAGCCACAGCACCGATGGCCCCGGCGATCAGCGCCAGACGCAACGGTTTTTTCGGTTTCTTCAATATAGGCATGTCGGCCCCTGAAATTGTTGATCGCCCTCAGCACGACGACGCTGACCGATAAACGCATGAACCGCCTGCTTCCGTCGCGAAAGAAGCTTAATAATTTCAACAGGGTGGGAATAAGGCAGTGGCGCGACAGGAATGCGGCGATC
>DGNI01000207.1:8410-8643 GCA_002388885.1 Parvularculaceae bacterium UBA4496
ATGAAAACGCTTTCCGCTCTCGTCGTTCTTGCTCTCGCACCCGCTGCTGCTTTCGCGCAGCCTTCGGACCGCGCCAGAGAACTCGCGCAACAATTCGTTATCGTGGACGGGCACATCGATGCGCCTTCGACGATTGCGGAAGCCGGCGCGGATATGGTGAGCGGCGACAATGCTGTTGATTTCGACTATGCGCGATCAAAAGCCGGCGGCCTCGATGCGCCGTTCATGTCGAT
>DGNI01000022.1:0-24373 GCA_002388885.1 Parvularculaceae bacterium UBA4496
GCGGCGGCTGGTCGGTGATCGCCACTACGACCGGCGGCGATATTGCGCTGAAAGGCCCTTTGCCCGACAAAAGAACGGCGAGACAATGGGCCGAGGCCCGCCGCGTCCATAAACCCGGCTATGTTGAGCGGATATATTCCGCGTTCTTTAACTACGATTGAGTTAGAGAATTGAGTCTGTCAATTTTTTCAACACAGGCGTTTAATCGAAATATGATTTTTTGCGTTTCGGCGTCGACTTAGAGGCCAATACCTGCGTCAAATATCGAAACGATGTAATAGGTTTTGGATTTAATTTCATTCGGTTTTTCTTCGCCCATTCCGAAATTGTGGGAATCACGAATTTCTCCCAATCATATTGTCGCATCCATCGTAACGGCTCGGTCAAATCTCCTAACGCGGGATGCGATGCAGGGTCTCGGATGATCCCGTCAAGAATCAGGAAAAGCGCTTCTACCCTTTGTTGTTCTTCCCGAGACAATTGTTTTTTTGATTCATTTTTGTTGAATTCATTACAAGGTGTCGCGGCATTGTCGCGGTGTAGCCGTGTTAGCTGTTGCAGCTGATCCTCATCACCCCTCCCCGCAGCTCTTCGAGGAGACTGCATTTCATCGTAGTAACAAATAGATATAACTGATTGCGCATTGCCCCTGGTGGCAAGGCGGATCTTGTCGCGCCTCCGTAGCGCCAGGATAAAGCGGGCTACGCAATCTTTCGACCAACCCCATTCTTTTGCGAGGACTCTGTATGAGGCAAGAAACTCGCCCCGGCGAAGAAACTCGCCGTCATCGAAGCTGGCGCGTTCTATGAGCCAGACCCAGGCTGCGCGACGGCAAAAGGGCTTGCCAAAAAAAATGTCCGATTCCATCCAGCCGCGAGGCAAAAGATAGTACCCGCGCTCGAACCGCACGAATTCTGTCATTTCTTATCGCCCTCGTTCAGAGCCGGCGTTGTGTCGCTTGTCGATCGGCGTTGCGTAGCTGCCAACCATTCTTCGATTTCGTTCAGGCTGTAGCGAACCGCGCGGCCGATTTTGAGAAATCCAGGTCCGCCGCCTCGAACGCGCCAGGCCTGCAGTGTCCGAACGGATATTTTCAGAAGGTCCGCGACTTCGGACTCTGTGAGTAACCGGCCGCGGTAATTGGAGAAGGACATAGCGACAATTCCCTTTCTGTTCGCATAACTGCGACCAGTTGATAGGGAATTCCTGGTTTACGTTCTTCCGGGATAATCGGGGGTAGCGTAAACCTTAGCGCGAGCGGACTGGGTGTTTATTGTGGTGCAATTTCGCTTACAGCTTTCCGTCCTTTGCGGGCTGGCGGAAACTGGCCGGGCCGATAAAATTCTCGCAAGGAGTAATTTATGAGCCATCTAGTTGAAGGCAACGAAGCGTAATGGACCTTTTGAATTTCGTGCTGCGACGTCTCGATGAGTTGAGCGAGAAAGAATCTGGCGCCGCCATACTCCCGTAAGAGATGGTCGAAACTTGATAGGCGCGGAAGCCCAACTGTTGCGAATGCCCGGCGCAAATAATCTATGAAGGAAACTTTGTAGAACTGATGGTTCTGGTCCAATTTTCGCGAGTCGGTGAAAACCGGCCGCTGCTTGGTTATCAGGCCGTAAATTTCGGCCAATCGGTGGACAAAGAACTTTTCAGTGACCTTCTCGCGCGGACCCGGCGATGAGAATGAATTGCTTAAGCTGCGAAGTTGCTTAACTGCGTTCAATATTTCAAAAGCGTCTCCATTGGCCAATCTGCAGCGTCGCTGTTCTCTCTCCGCTTCTGACTCAATTCGAAACGATTCCAGTATCATCAAGGCTTCATCATACAGCTCGGTTTTTTTGAGACCCTTTGAATTCGAACTATTACTGATGCTGTCGCACAATCGAGTTGCAACAGTGCATGTCCGACTGCCGAGGCGTAGCTCTTCAGCGCGACACTCAGCAATCGCATCGGCGGCTTCGTATGCGCGCGCCAGGGCGACAAGATGTCGGTTCGCTCCCGGCAAGCGCACTTCGCCGAGCATGTAGCCGAGAGATTTATCTCGCCGGCATAACCATGACAACGAAGAATTGAGCTCTAAGTCATTACAAAACTCTCGAAATGCGATGGCGGCGTTCCGGACGCTCTCCGGCGCTTCTGGCCACCATTGGGGCATCGGCCGCACCATTCGAAAATCCTCGGCGATCTCGTATGAAACAGTCGCGGGAGGAAGCGCGTTCCTGTAGTTTTTAAGTCTTCGAAATCCGGATCGATCGATTTCTCGAGCACCGCTCATGCCGCGACGCTTATGGCTTTGCGGCGACCCTGATCAATCGGGACGGCCGTCTCCGCCAACGCGCCGCCGACAATATTGGCCGCTTCCCGGACGCTGTCGTCAGCAAGATGGGCGTATCGCATGGTGGTCTGGATCTGGCTGTGACCAAGAAGTTTTCCCAAAAGCGGCAGAGAAATCCCGTTTCGTAGGGCATGAGAGGCGAATGTGTGCCGCAGATCATGGATTCTCACACCTTCAAGGTACGCCGCTTTCCTGATTCTGCGCCACGGCCGCTGAAAATCAGTGAGATACTTGCCCGCCGACTTGCCGGCGACGACGTAAGGATTTCCGGAGACTGCGGGAATGTCTCGCAACGCATCGATGGCGGTTGCCGACAATGGTATGTGTCGCGCGCCGGTTTTGGAATCCGGCAAGCACATAGCCCCATTGACGATGTATGACCATTTGAGGGTCTGGATTTCCGACAATCTGCAGCCGGTAAGGATGAGCAGCCTCATGGCCCCGGCGAGGTGCGGACTTTCAAGTCCCTGAGCCTCGCGTTCATTAAGGGTCGTCCAAAGGCGCCGCAACTCCTCGGCATTGAGAAATCTTTCTCGCTTTTTCTCACGGTATTTGGAAATCAGCCGGCACGGATTGGCGCCTGGGTCGATCAACCCCCAGACCTCGGCAAGATTGAACATTTTCGATGCAACGCCAAGCGTGCGATTGGCCTGATAGGGCGTGTTGCGCATCGCATGATGCAATGTAGCCATATCCGACCGTTTCACATCTCTCACCTTGAATGCGCCAAGAGCCGGGATAATGTGCGCCTTGAGGGCATGGCGATACTCAACAACTGTGCGGGGTTTGCAGCGTGTCGAGACGTGCTGTTCAAGGAACCGCGCCGCCAGTTGTTTTACCGTTGGCGCTTTTCGCATCTCGTTCCGCTCGTGCGAGGGATCCTGACCTTTCGCAACAGCGCCCAGCGTTTCCTTTGCGAGTAATCGCGCTTCGTCGCATGTGATGGCGCCAAACACGCCCAGCGCATATCGGCGCGTACGCCCGCCTGCACGATACTGGACGATGAACGTCTTTCGTCCCGCCGGCGAAACACGCAGGCCAAAACCGCTCAACCTGTCGTCAAAGTAGATCGCGTCCTTTTTTTTCGGGTCAATCTGATCAACGTTGCGTTTGGTGAGGTTCATGGTTGCAATAGGAGTTCAGGCTCGGAAGCATATTGGAAGCAATCAGCGTCAAAACGGCGCGAATCGCAACGTATTTGGCGGTAGTATACAACGCTCATAAGACAATGAAAAGAATACGTTTTCCGCACTCCAGCGCATCGGGTCGCAGCCGGCAGAAAAGCGCTGGCGCAAACTCATAACCTGAAGGTCAGAGGTTCAAATCCTCTCCCCGCACCCAATTTTTCAATGATTTAGCCGGCCCGCCTCAATTTCCAGATTGAGTCTTCAAGTATGCTGTAAGCAATGAAGACGAAAAAGTGGTTGGGAGTCCTCTTAAGCCGACACCATGACATATAAGCGCTGACCTCTATTCGGAAATAACGGCGTTATCCCGGTCACCACTCGAAAACACGCATAGCTGCCAACAACTGTCGTTCGTAGATTTTAGAAAATTTATGCTTAGAATATATTGGCTTCTCGCTCACTGTGAGAAAAGTCAGCCGGATTACAGACGTTTTTGAACCATGCTGTGCACCTCGTTCAAACCGGCGATCAGGCGCTTCATTTTAGCGTCAGACAGGCCGCCGAGCAGGCTTTCTATAAACGCCTCATGCTCTTTCGCCATTCTTGAAAACAGGCGCTTTCCCCGCGGCGTCAATTTTACATGCTGCGCGCGCCGGTCTTTTTCAGAGGTTATGCGGGTCACGAGCCCGTCACCCGCGAGACGCGAAACCAGGCCCGTCACATTGCCATTGGACATGTAAAGATGGCTGGAAAGCTCGCCCATCTTTAACCCCTCCGGATAACGATCAAGCGCGGCAAGAACGTCAAATCGCGGAAGAGTCGCCTCAAACTCGCTCTCCAGATATGAGCGTATGTTCTTTTCAATAATAGTTGAGCAACTCAATAATCGCAGCCACAATCGAACAGATAATTTGCTGTGCGGCAACTCATCAAAACGGTCTCCGTTTTTTTTACCCAGCGCTGCTTTCGTCGCCAAGACCATGTTGTTCGCCCTCCTACCGCTGAAGTCCCGTAAAAAATTGGCCCCTGCCGCTCAAATTGGACATTCTGGCGTTCAATAATGAATTGGAAAACGCCAAGTCCTCGCTGGCTTTACCGTCATATCGGTTCTGATAACGGGTTATATTCATTTCACTTTATCGGTACGCTCGCTTGCCCGGATTTATTTTAATGCTAAAATAGTTTTAGACGATGGAGGCTTTGATAACCAGACACGCATTCATAACCGGCGGCGGTTCCGGCGTAGGGCTGGCGATCGCGAAGGCCTTTGTCGCCAAAAACGTCGATGTCACCATCGCAGGGCGTGATGTTTCTCGTCTGGAGGCGACCGGGCTGAACTTCGTTCAGATGGATGTCACCAATGAAGACTCCATCACCTCCGGGATCAAAAAAGCCGGGCATATAGATATTTTCGTCGCGAATGCCGGCGCAGCCGTAACGGCTCCCGCCTTGAAAACATCTCGCGACCTCTGGGATCAGATGATCGCAGTCAACCTGACCAGCACGTTCCTCTGCGCGCGTGCCGCAATTCCGGCAATGGCGGATCAGGGTTGGGGGCGGTTTATCGCGATCGCATCAACGGCGGCGCTTAAAGGATACCCCTACACCGGCGCATACGCAGCCGCCAAGCATGGCGTGCTTGGCTGGATCCGCACGCTCGCGCTGGAGCTCGCTCTAACCGGCGTCACCGCCAATGCGGTTTGTCCCGGATTTACAGATACGCCGCTGATCGATCGCGCGCTCGACAAGATTGCAAAAACCACAAATCGGTCCAGAGAAGAAGCTCTGGCTGAGTTCGTGAAGGCGAATCCCATGCGCCGTCTTGTGGCGACCTCTGAAGTGGCGAATACGGTTCTCTGGCTCGCCAGCGAGGAGGCCGCGTCAATCAACGGTCAGGCGATCGCTATAGACGGCGGCGAGACGGCGTGATGAAGGCAGGCTTTTTCATTTTGTCTCCACACAGGCGCTTCTGCGCATCGGCCTTAATGCGAAAGGACGTCCTATGAATCCGGAACAGTTCTCGCCTGAGCACTTTTTATGGGAGTTTGACCGGGGCGTTGCGCGCATTCGCCTTAATCGCCCGGAACGAAAGAACCCGCTGACTTTCGATTCATATGCAGAATTGCGCGATACATTTCGCAAACTTGTTTATGTGCGTGAGGTCAAAGCGGTCGTATTCGCCAGTAACGGCGGCAACTTTTGTTCCGGCGGCGACGTTCATGACATTATCGGTCCACTGACAAAGATGACCATGCCGGAGCTTCTCGACTTTACGCGAATGACTGGTGATCTGGTAAAGGCGATCCGCGCCTGTCCGCAGCCGGTCATCGCTGCAGTTGACGGCGTTAGCGCCGGCGCAGGCGCTATCATTTCGATGGCGTCGGATCTGCGATACGCTGCGCCTGAGGCCAAGACGGCGTTTTTGTTTAACCGGGTCGGTCTTGCCGGCTGCGACATGGGCGCGTGCGCCATTCTTCCCCGTATCATTGGGCATGGCCGCGCCAGCGAGATTCTCTATTTCGGCCGTAGCTTTTCTGCCGAAGAAGGTCTTGCCTGGGGCTTTTTTAATGCCGTTGTAGCGTCAAGCGATTTGGACGCCCACGCCATGAAAATGGCTCAAAAACTTGCGGATGGGCCTGCTTTTGCGAACGGCATGACGAAGAACCAGCTCAACGTTGAATGGGACATGGGCATAGACGCCGCCATAGAAATGGAGGCGCAGGCGCAGGCGATCTGTATGCAGACGAAAGATTTTGAGCGCGCCTATGAGGCGTTCGTGGCAAAAGAAAAACCGGCGTTCAAGGGCGACTGATGGCGGATGTCTCTTATCTTGACTGGCCGTTTCTCGAGCCCGGGCACAAACGCCTGGCGCAGGACCTTGATTCATGGGCGAGCGAAAACCTTCCCGCAATCACGGAAGTTCCCGATGCGCATAAGAATGTTGATGAGACCTGCCGCCGCCTGGTTGGCACCTTAGGCAAAGCCGGCTGGTTACGCTACTGTGTACCCGCCGCTTATGGCGGTGTTCATGATAACCTGGATGTCAGATCCCTTTGCCTCATTCGCGAAACGCTCGCCCGTTATTCCGGGCTAGCTGACTTTGCTTTCGCGATGCAAGGCCTTGGTTCAGGCGCCATCAGCGTATTTGGTTCCGAACAGCAAAAACAGGATTATCTGCCGGATGTAGGCGCCGGTAAAAAGATCGCCGCATTTGCGCTCTCCGAAGAAAACGCCGGGTCCGATGTCGCCGCCATGTCCGCGTCGATGGAACGCCACAGCGAGACTTATTGTCTTAATGGCGAAAAGACATGGATATCGAACGGCGGCATTGCCGATTTTTATACGCTGTTCGCCAGAACGGGCGAGGCCGCCAAAGATGTAAGCGCAATCATTGTAGACGCCGACGTCTCCGGCTTTTCCGTTTCCGAAAGAATTGACGTCATAGCGCCCCACCCGCTTGGCCGGTTGCGGTTTGACAATTGTCATGTGCCGGCTTCAAAGCGACTTGGCGCCGAGGGCGAAGGTCTCAAAATCGCGCTCGCTACTCTCGATATATTCCGCACCACGGTTGGCGCTGCGGCGTTGGGATTTTCAAGACGCGCCCTCGATGAAGCAACGGCGCGCGCAACCCGCCGGAGAATGTTCGGCTCGACACTTTCCAGTCAGCCGATTGCGCAAGCGATGCTGGCCGAAATGGCTCTGGATGTCGATGCGGCCGCATTGCTGGTGTACCGCTCGGCCTGGACAAAAGACATTTGCGGAACGCGCGTTACGCGCGAGGCGGCGATGGCGAAGCTCTTTGCAACTGAACGCGCACAAACGGTGATCGATAAATCGGTGCAGCTCCTTGGCGGCCTTGGCGTAACAAAAGGCTGCAAGGTTGAAGAACTGTATCGGGAAATAAGAGCGCTCAGAATTTACGAAGGCGCCTCTGAAGTGCAAAAAATTGTCATTGCTAGGCAACATCTGGAAAGTCAAAAGCCTGAATAAGCGTGTGGCTCGAGAGTGGATAATCAATCGACCGCGACAATTTATCGGTGGAGGATATGGTTCATATGAAACGGATTCTACAACCTCAAGGATGGGCGCGGCCGAGAGGCTACGCAAACGGCATCGCCACCGATGGCGGACTTGTGTTTACGGCGGGAGTCATCGGCTGGAACAAGGACGAGCAGTTTGAATCCGATGATTTTGTCGATCAGTTCAGACAATCCTTGATGAACACGCTGGCAATCATAGGCGAAGCGAACGCAAAGCCAGAAAACATTGTTCGAATGACGTGTTTTGTCACAAGCCGGCGGGAATATCTGGATAATATCGATGGGGTTGGCGCCGCCTGGAAAGAGATCATGGGCAAGGTCTTTCCCTGCATGTCGGTCATAGAAGTGTCGGGTCTCGTTGAAGAACGCGCGAAAGTTGAAATTGAAACGACAGCGGTTGTCCGAAGTTAGTTTCTCTGACGGTATGGAACATTGGAGAGTTGATAACCTCCGAATTCGCCGTTTACTGGAGAATGTACGAAACGGCATTGCCGCATTCGCAAACCAGCAGGAACAATAGCTCATGAAAATCACCGTAATCGGCGGCGGACCAGGCGGGCTCTATTTTGCGCTTCTGACGAAAAAGCGCATGCCGAATGCCGACATTACCGTATTCGAACAAAACCAGCCCGACGATACGTTCGGCTTCGGCGTGGTCTTTTCGGATGAAACCCTTGATGAATTTTTCAGCGCTGATCCTGAATCATATCAATTGATCAAAAATGATTTCGCTTACTGGTCGGATATCGTCATCAAACATAAAGACGCGCGCACGGTAATCGGCGGCAATGGGTTCGCAGGCTGCTCGCGTAAAACGCTTCTTAAAATTCTCCATGGCAGGTGCAGGCAAACTGGCGTCAACTTGCAGTTTGGCGAGATCGTCAACGCTGAAGAGATCGCTGTACGATTTTCCGATTCTGATCTGATCGTTGCAGCAGATGGCGTAAATAGTCCGGTTCGAGAATATTATAAGGACCGTCTGGGAGCGCGTGTCGAGTTAACACGCAATAAATTTACCTGGCTCGGTTCAACACGACCGCTTGATGCTTTTACTTTCTTTTTCCGTAAAACCGAGTTCGGACATTATTGCGCACACACCTATCAATATGAACCGGGATACTCGACCTGGGTAATCGAAACAACGCCGGAATGTTGGGAAGCTTCGGGCTTTGCGGATATGAGCGAAGATGAAAGCGCGCGTTACCTGGAAAGCATCTTACAGGATGACCTCGAAGGGCACAAACTCTCTACCAACCGTTCGATTTGGCGTAACTTCCCGAAAGTCACCTGTGAGCGTTGGAACGTCGATAATATCGTACTTCTTGGAGACAACAAGGCGACTGCTCACTGGTCAATCGGATCGGGTACAAAGCTTGCTATGGAATGCGCAATCTCGCTGTCCGATAGCGTCGCGATGCACGGAAAAAACCTGAGCGCTGTTTTTGAGAATTACGAGCAAGAACGCCGAACGCCTGTAGAAATTACGCAACATAATGCGCAAGTTTCCCTGCGCTGGTTTGAAGATATGCCCTTCCATTGGATGAAAGACCGGTATGCGTTCGCGTTCTCTATCATGTCCCGGGCAAAATCGGTTACATGGGATAACCTCGAACTACGCGACCAAACCTTTCTCGAAAAGGCCGAAACTGAATTTTACGAACACTATAAGTCCAAAACGGGCCGTGATTTGCGCGAAGACCGTCCGACGCCGATGTTTACGCCATTCGATTTGCGCAGCCTTACCATACCCAACCGGGTTGTGATGGCGCCGATGGCGCAGTATTCGGCAATAAACGGCGACCTGACAGACTGGCACTTTTCACACTACACCTCCCGCTCAATGGGCGGCGCCGGCCTTATCTTCACCGAAATGACCTGCCCGACACCGGACGCGCGGATTACGAATGCCTGCACAGGGTTATGGTCTGACGAACAAACCAATCAATGGAAGCGTATTGTTGATTTTGTTCACAGTAATTCGGAATCGAAAATCGCCTTGCAACTCGGTCATGCAGGCCGGAAAGGGTCGACCAAGACACCGGCTGACGGCATGGACATGCCCATGGATGAAGGCAACTGGCCGATTTTTTCCGCCTCTCCCATCCCCTACATCGACGGCGTTTCCGAAACGCCGATCGAGTTGACCCGCGAGCAGATGAACCTGGTGCGCGAGAGCTTCGTTGATGCAACAAACCGGGGCGCCGCCGCCGGTTTCGACATGCTGGAGCTGCACTGCGCTCACGGGTATCTGTTTGCAAGCTACATCTCGCCTTTGACAAATATCCGTAACGATGAATATGGCGGTTCTATTCACAACAGGCTGAAATTTCCGCTTGAAGTGTTTTCAGCCATGCGCGCCGTCTGGCCTGACGACAAACCGATGTCCGTGCGCCTGTCCTGCTCTGACTGGGCGCAAGGCGGTCTGGATCTTGATGACCTGGAAATCGCCTCTAATGCGTTCCGCGAAGCTGGCGTTGACATCATTCATGCATCATCAGGCGAAACCGTAAAATGGCAAAAGCCTGTGTTCGGACGTATGTGGCAGACGCCTTTTGCCGAGTTCATAAAGCAAAAAGCGGACATTCCGACAATCGCAGTCGGTGATATCTCATTGCCCGAGCAAATCAATACAATCATCGCAGCCGAGCGCGCGGACCTTTGCGCTCTTGCTCGGCCGCATTTAAACAATCCATTTTTCACACGCCATGCAGCGGCTCATTACGGCACGCAAAAAGTCGGCGAGCATTCTCTCGGTTGGCCGCCGCAACTCCGTTCTGGCGAATATCAACTGTATCGTGACGCAGAACGAGAGAATGAACGAAAGAATGAGTTGGCGGTTAAGGCCCGGCCAAACCGCCGACATTATAGCCAAGCCAGAAAATAATTTTCCACTCCGCTTGCACCTGGTCAGAAAATAAAAGTGGATTTCGCAGACCTATACGCTTCGGAAACCTGCACGGATCAGCGGCAACTCACGGACGCGGATACCAGACGCTGCGAAGATCGCGTTCGTAAGCGCCGGCGCCGCCGGCGGCGTGCCCGGCTCGCCAAGACCGCCGGGCGGAAGATTACTGTCCATGAAAATCACTGGCTGTACCGGCGCATTTCGTAATCTGATCATGTCGTAGTCAGGGAAGTTTTGCTGCACTATTTCGCCGTTCTCCAGGGTGATCTCGCCAAAAAATACAGCCGAGAGCGCAAAAATAAGGGACGAATGAATCTGCGCTTCGGCGGCGCTCGGATTGATCACCTGCCCGCAATCGACGACTGACGTCATCCGGTGAAGGCGCACGCGCTGGTCGTCATCAATCGTGATTTCTGCGACTTGCCCGACGATCGTTTCAAAACTGTCGACTATGGCGACGCCTTGCGCTGCGCCGGGCGTCCTCGGTCGCCCCCAGCTTGCTTCGTCGGCGAGCCGCTCTAATACCGCGCGATGCCTTGGGTCAGACTTATGAGCGAGGCGAAAGGCTAGCGGGTCGGCGCCGGCCTTGTGTGCTAGCTCGTCCATGAAGCTCTCATTGAAAAAACCCATCTGGGTGAAGTCGACGCTGCGCCATGCGCCGACCGGGATCGGGCTTTCATAAGGATGGCGGGCGATGCGCCTGTTCGGTACGTCGTACTGGAATGCAAACGGCCGTTCCGAATCCGGCATGCCAGCGTCTGAAAAGACATAAGCATGATCAATCGCGCTGATCTTACCGTCTTCCACACGGCCGCGCATGCGCGAAACGGTGGCAGGCCGATAAAAGTCGTTGCTCATGTCCTGTTCACGGGACCAGATGAGTTTTACCGGTGTACCGGTTTCGGCGGCGACGAGTGCGGCCTGGACCACATTGTCGGTACTGGAACGGCGCCCGAACCCGCCGCCGAGATAAGCGTTATGAACGATGACATTGGTCTTTTTCAGACCGAGCGCTGCGGCCGCGTCATCACGCGCTGCTATCGGATTTTGGTGCCCGACCCAAAGCTCGCATTTGCCGTCGCGTACCAACGCCGTGCAATTCATCGGCTCCATAGTCGCGTGGGCGAGATAAGGCACGGCGTATTCAACAGATATAGTTTCAGTGGACTGTAACTTCGCTTTCGCGTCGCCAGCCTTATCCATGACCTGTTCGTGGCGCGTTTCAGTGAGATGTTCGTTATGAAGCGCGCGCAATGCAATGCTTGACAGCGCCAAATCTCCTCCGCTCCACGCAATATCAAGTTGTTGAAGGGAATTTGCGGCTTCCCAATAGCTATCGGCGACAACAACCACAGCGTTTCCGAGATTGACGATCTGTTGCGCCGCATTTGCAGGGTCCACGACAGAAGCAGCGCGCGCGCCATAAACCGGAGCTTGCGCAATTGCGGCGTATTTCATGCCCGGCACGATGATATCCATGCCGAACTTTGCTTCCCCGGTTACCTTTTCAGGAATGTCGAGGCGGGACTTCGGCGTGCCGACGATTTTGTAGTCTGCAGGTGATTTCATGGCCGGCTTTAGATTTGGTGCGAACTTCGCCGCGGCGGCCGCGAACGTTCCGAACGGCGCCGATCTGTTCGACGCGTCGTGATAGAGAATGCTGCTCTGCGCCCGTACCGAGTTAATCGGTACGTTCCATTCTTTCGCAGCGGCGCGCATTAGCATTTCACGCGCGGCGGCGCCGGCGCGGCGCATGCCGTGATAGCCGGTCAGGCGGATCGCCGTGCTGCCGCCGGTAATCTGCCCTACGGCGCCTTTGGCGATTTGCAGAAAGGCGAAATCGAGCATCGGATAGGCAAAAGCCGGAATGCGCGCGCCCTCGCCGACAATGTAACCGCGGCCAAGGTCGCTATTGATATATTCGTCGGTCGCCGGCGCCTGTTCGATGGAAACGGTTTCCCAATCGGCTTCCATTTCCTCGGCCAGCATTTGCGCAAGGCCGGTTCCTACGCCCTGCCCCATTTCCGAATGCGGAATAATAACAGTGATCTTGTTGTCGGGCGTAAGCTTCACCCATGTGTTCAGGATCGTTTCATTGCCATCAGCAACGCTGTCCTGATAAATTTTGAGCCGGTTGGGCGAGAGCGCAAGGCCAAGCGCGACGCCGCCGCCGACAACGCCGGCGGAGGCAAGAAAGGTTCGCCGCGCGATTTTCCCGATATTACGACCGTTGGTTTTTTCCTCGCTCATGACTTACGCCCCCCGCCGCGCACGCGCTGCGGCGTGGATTGCCGTTCTGACGCTTTCATATGTGCCGCACCGGCAGATATTCGTGATCGCGTTGTCGATGTCTTCATCGCTCGGCTCAGGGTTTTGATCGAGCAAGGCTTCGGCCGCCATGACCATCCCGGACTGGCAGTAACCGCATTGCGGCGCCTGATGGTCGATCCAGGCAGCCTGTACTGCAGATAATTTTCCCGACTTTGATGCAACACCTTCGATGGTTTTAATTTCTGCGCCGTCAACTGCAGCAGCCGGTAGAACGCAGGTGCGCGTTGCAATGCCGTTAATGTGTACGGTACAAGCGCCACAGGCAGCGATGCCGCAACCGAATTTTGTTCCGGTCAGTTGCAGCTTTTCTCTCAGCACCCACAGAAGCGGCATATTGGGTGGCGCATCGACGGTCGTCGCTTCGCCATTCAATGTGAAAGATAGATTCATGATTCACCTTTTCCCGGAACAGGTCGGCGCGAGTTCAGCGTAAACGGCCATACAACTATAAATCAGTTTGCATGCTCATGTTACCCAAATAGCAGTTCAGTCGCAGCGATTTGAGCCGGCGGGCCAATAAACCGCCCTTAGAATCGCCGAAAATCAGAAGCTTTCCAACGCCCGGTACTCAAGACTTTTTCTTTCGTATCCGCCGCCGATTGCGTTGTTTGCGCGCGTTCCGGGCAAGGTCAGCAAGAATACCTTCCCGCAACCCCCTGTCCGCGACGCGAATCCGGCTCGCGGGCCATTCTTCAAGCAGTGCATCCAGAATTGCACAACCACAGACCACGAGATCAGCGCGCTCTGCTCCGATACACGGCTCATTTGCGCGCGCTTCGAAGCTCATGGCGCGCAGTTTATCAGTCACCCGGCGCGCATCATCCGCTGTGAGCCAAAGCCCATCGACCTTGTCCCGCCGATAGCGCTTAAGACCGAGGTGAACGCCTGCAATCGACGTAACGGTGCCGGAAGTGCCAAGGAGGTGTGCGCCGTCATTCTCGAAGATTTTTTTCATCCCGGCAGGGTCGCCAAGTTTCGCGATTTCCGACCGTACAGCGGCGACGATCTCTCGATACGATTGCACTGTGAGCTCTCGTCCGCCCCATTTCTCGGAAAGGCAGACGACGCCAAAGGGTAATGACGCCCACGCATCAATATATGCCGCCTTTTCGTTTTCGCGCGGGCGCACCCATGATATTTCCGTTGATCCGCCGCCAATATCGAAAATCAGACCAGCCGACGCATCCGGATCAATCAACTCCGCGCAACCCGCAACAGCGAGCCGCGCTTCCTCTTCGGTGGAAATGATGTCGAAGGAAAGGCCCGTCTCAGACTTTACAGTATCAAGAAATGATGCGCNNCGTTTGTTGCGCCCCGGCACGCCTGCGTCGCTATACAGCGCATATGCGTAACGCCGCGCCGTTCGATTTTATCAGCACAATGTTTTAGAGCGTCTATCGTTCGGACCATAGCGGCTTCGGACAAAAGGCCAGTTTGCGAAAGCCCTTCACCAAGCCGGACAATCTGTGAAAACGCATCGATGATACGCAATTCGCGTCCGCGCGGCGCGGCAATCAGCAATCGGCAATTATTGGTGCCGAGATCAAGAGCCGCAAATCGCGGCGCAGCACGCTGCCGGCCGCTAGCGCGTTTTGTTCCTTTTGTTCTTGATTGATTGGGTTTGTGCTTTTTATCGTGGCTCGCGGCATTGTCGTCTCCGCCTGCGCCTTCCCCGCGCCTGGTCCTTGTCATTCATTTGCGTCCTCGCTGGAGCCGCTCGCGCAGCCCGTGAATGACTTACATTAACAGCGCATGACAGTGAGGCAAGCGTGACGAACGCCTTAAAGGATGGTGAACAAGCAGATTGGCGAGGGATCGGTTCTGCAGCTTGCGACATCACGCGAAACTTCAGGCTCAAAGCCCAAAAATATCGCGAGCGTCCCAAATGCTACGACAGCCAGTGCAATCAGCAATATCGCTTTCGCCATCATGATGATGAACGTCATCGTCTCTCTCCTTCGCGCGCCAGCCTGCGCGCGTTCCCCTTTTCTTTCCTCAACCCGCGTCTTCTTATTATTGCGCTAAGCGCCCCTCTCAAGGTCACGAAACGCTTTTCTTAATCCGTATTCTTCGGAGGTCACGGCCTGCTCAAGGTCAGCGATGCGCGTGTCCAACGCCCGGAAGCGATGCTTTAATTCTGAAAAAGTCGCCTTGGGTCGCGTCGAAAATGTCCTCCAGAACCGTTCGGACTCCGGATCCGGCTTTGCATAACTTTCACGGGCATTGTCGGCTTTGATGAAAATGGCAGCAGCAAGATACAGCAACGCCGGGACCGGAAAAAAGAACACGGTGAACAACACCGACAGAATGCGAACCCATTTCAGATTCCAGCCGAAGTAACCTGAAACGCCGGCGCACACGCCTGCGATAACGCCTCGTTGCGTATCACGCCGCAACCGATGAAAATTCGGCCCAGGCCCCGGCTGGCCTGCGCGATAGGCATAGCTGTCGCGTTCACGCCAGTGGTGATGGTGATGGTGATGACGCTCAGGCATGGGGCCGCTCCGGATAGTCGCGGCGCCAGTCCGGCGCTTCCTTGTCCAGGATCGTCTCCAGCGCATCGACGCGTCGTTCCAGACGCTGCGCTGTCTTCCAGAGGTCGTCCACGAGACGTTCGTCGTCTGCAGAAATTGATTTTGTTTTTCGCAGCTCTGTCTGGTAGTGCAGAAACACTGCAGGACAGGCTACGAAAATGATCGCAACGATAACAATAACTGCGCCGAATTCTTCCATGGGTGCGCCCTCTCTCCCCTTTTAACCCTGCCCGCCGGTGGATGTGCGGTTTGCAACTCGTCTTTTCAAGTCTTCGAGCTCTGCATTGACCGCATCTTCGGATTCTAGCTCGGCAAATTCGTCTTCCAGCGTACGCGGACGGCCCAGCGCCCAGCTTTCCGCCTCGGCCTCAAGCTCATCAATGCGACGCTCGTAGCGGTCGAACCGCGCCAGGGCCTCTTCAATACGGCCGTCATTGACCTGACGGCTGACGCGAACGCTGTCCGACGCTGCGTTGCGGCGGATTTCGAGCGAGCGCTGCTTTGCCCGCGCTTCCTTAAGCTTCGCCTGAAGGCGTTCCAGATCTTCATTGGTCTTGTTGACCGTTTCGTCGATGGCCTTGAGCTCCCGCTCAAGCAGGCCGATCATCTCTTCCGCCTTGCGCTTTGCGGCAACCGCGCCGCGGGCGAGTTCCTCACGGCCCTTGGCGATCGCAAGTTCCGCTTTCGATTCCCATTCTTTCCCGCGCCTGGCGAATTCATCCTTCTTGCGGGTGACTTCCTTGCGGTCCGCCAGCGCGCGGGCTGCATTGGAGCGCACTTCCACCAGCGTATCTTCCATCTCCTGAATAATCAGGCGAACGACCTTCTCCGGGTCCTCGGCCTTATCCAGCATGGAATTGATGTTGGAATTGACGATGTCGCTCAGTCTCGAAAAAACGCCCATGTCGCGCACTCCTAAAATATGATGCCGCCGAGGATGAAACCGATGAAAAACGCGCCCCAGGCAAAGCCATGCCGGCCGCGGACAGCGCGGTCGAGGCGGTGTTCCCAGTAACGGTCGTCTGTTCGGTATCGGCTCATCGGGTTTCTCCTTTTCGGCGCGGGTTCTTCTGTTTTTGCCCGTCACCGATTCAGTAGGCGAAATTCGCCCCTGCTCCGAGAGGATTTTTTAACTATCTGATATTGTTGACTTTTTTCATATTGACGTAATTTGCGATCATAACATATGGGCCAATAATACCAGTATATTAGTATTTCTTACCTATTTTATATGGTATATTTTGCCGATGCCATCTTCCCAAAACCCGCCCGACCTTATCGGACAGTCCAAAATCTTCCTGGACGCGCTCGATCACGCTTCTCAAATCGCCATGATCGATAGGCCTATTTTCGTGGCTGGAGAGCGGGGCTCAGGAAAGAGCCTGCTGGCGATGCGCATTCACTTTCTCTCGACGCGATGGGAAGGCCCCCTTGTAAGGGTCAACTGTGCTGAAGTCCCCGATACCCGGCTTGACGCCGAACTTTTCGGACAGGAGGCGGGAGCAGGCCGGCGTCAAACCGGCAAGATTGAGCGCGCGCAAGGGGGAACCCTGTTTCTCGACGAAATCGCTGGGGCGGCGCTCCACGTGCAGGAAAAACTCCTGCGGCTGGTTGAAACCGGCGAATATGAACGCCTCGGTGGGAACGAAACGCTGAAAGCCGACATAAGGATTATCACCGCCTCGGCTTACGACCTTCGCCAATGCGCATTTGAGGAAAGGTTTCACCGCGATTTGCTGGATCAAATTGCGCTTGATGTGGTCGCCCTCCCCCCGCTGCGGGAAAGAAAAGACGATATCCCGCTTTTAGCCGTGCATTTTGCAAGTCCTGCTGCGGCGGAGCTTGGCCTTAAATTCCCCGGCTTTACCGCTGAAGCGGCCATCGCCCTCAATAATCATGACTGGCCAGGTAATGTCCGTGAGCTGAAGAATGTCATCGAGCGTGCCGTTTTCCGGTGGGGCGAAGGGGATGCAGACGGGCAAATCACTGAAATCACTATCGATCCGTTCGAAAGAGCATTAGGGCCCTTCATCGCCAGAAAACGCCCCCGCGCACCCAAAGAAGCGGCGCCGATGTCTCCAGGCGCCATATCCGCACTATCTTCCGGTTATCAGGAGGGCGCCGACCTTCGCGCTTATCTGGGCGAGCTTGAAAAAACCATCGTCGCGGAAACGCTTGCACGGAACGGGGATAATCAAAGACGCGCCGCGGAGGCGCTATGTCTTACTTATGATCAGATCCGCGGCATTATCAAAAAACACAGCCTGACGGGCTAGATAGTAACAGACCCCTATAACAACTATGGATATAATAAAGCCGTATGACTTTTATTCTTCCCAACATGGCGTTTGGCAAAGACGGAAATGTCGTTTTTCTGACTGCCCGCAAAGGAAGAACGACGTTAAACGGTCTGCGCGCTTCTGACAAAAGCGATGTTATCGGCGTCATCGACTACCCTCGCCTTGCTTTATGCGCTTTCTTTCGCGCGTCTGTCGTTGTCATCTGCGACTTAGAACGCATGACGCCTGACTATGAAAAGCGTCTGACGCAAATCTTTGCCCGCTGGAAAGAACAACCTCTATCGCCGCTAATATTAAACCGGCCGCCGCGCGTTCTCAGGCGCTTCGAACTTCTAAGAAAACTATATAAGGCCGGCGTCAACAAGACAGACGTTCACCGTCTGGACGACCCTGATTCAATAGAGAAAACCGCGCTTCCCTGTTTTATTCGCGACGAGGCTGGACACCACCTAAATCCGGCGCCGCCGAGGCTGCTTCATACACGTGACGAACTAATAGAAGAGAAGTTGCGACTGCATGAAAACGGCGTTTCCGCTTTTGGCAAACTTGTGGTTGAAGTTGAAGATACGCGCGATGACAAAGGTTACTATTGCAAATCGGCCTACTTCAGAGTTGCCGATTCATATATTCCCGCCCATCGCTTTTGGAACTCACACTGGTTTGTTAAGAATACAGAGCAAAGCTTATTAACGCGAAATCCGGAACTGATAGAGAAAGAACGCTCATTCATTCAATCCGACCCGCACGGCGCCGAAATTGCACGCATATTCGATTTAGCCGGTATAGAATACGGCCGTATTGATTACGGTGTTCGCGCTGACGGGGGCATTCATGTTTTTGAGATCAATACCAACCCCAATCATCCCTATTTGGATCGGGTTGGAGAAGAAAGAAAAGACATCCTGAAAGCAACTCAGCAAAAGGTCGTGACGGCCCTGAAACAGCTTGCCGAGGCGAACACTTGCGCACGCCTTCAATGGCCCAGAGACGAGCTTATGCATCGGTTAAAAAGTCAGGTCTAGAAGCGTTCGTTCATGCCCAATCAAAAAGCAGAAAATTCGGATGTGATAGATTGGCTAGAGCAATGGGCGAAAGCGATACGAGACAGTGACCTCTCTGCAGGGAGAAAGCTGTTCTCAAAGAACGCTTCCGGCTTCGGCACCATCACTAATTTAACGCGCGATCTCGATGACCTGATCGAACGTCAATGGACCGAAGTGTGGGAAAACACCAAAGACTTCGATTTTGATTGGTGCAATCTCAAAATCCACCGGTCGCCTGATGGAATACTAACCGCGGTTCATGCTCTTTGGTCTTCCGTGAATATGGCGGGCAACTGCCGGGATGGACGGGCAACAATTATTCTGCTGCGAACTTCAGAACAGGAAAAGTGGCAATGCATACACACGCACTTCTCCCTTCGTCCGAACGGGGCCGATCCTGGTCAATTGAAATAGTGGCTGGCCGCTGCCGGCTTGGGTGGGTGTTCGGCAGCGGCCGCCTTATGGCGCGTAGACTTTAGGCTTCGGGGCGCAAGTAAGCCTGTCTACGCGCAAAGATTGAAAGCTCTGCGCGCGTCAACGCGCCATTTGCATTAAGGTCTGACGATGCGAATATCGCGTTCTGCAGACCTACATATTCCCCCTGCTGCATTCTTCCGTCCTTGCCGGCGAAGGAATAAAACGTGTGCCGCGCAACGGCGTCGATGCGGGTCTGTTCGCTTGGCGAAAGTGCTCGCGGCGCGTTCACCGGAAGCGCAATGGTTTCGAGCATCGCCTCCTTTTCGACCGCGATAAATCCGTTGAGGTTGGCAAGCTCGGCCGTGACGATAGTGAGCGCGGCAAATTCATCCACATCAAGCGCGCCGTCTCGGTTCCGGTCGGCCCGTGCAAATGTGCGCTCGGCGTTGGCGACGGCTTCGGCGCCGGAAAGGCTTTTGAGCGCGCCATCGTCATAGGCGCCAGGCGTCGCGAAGCCGACAAATGAAGCCAGAGCAACGCCTGCTGCGGCAACTGCGCCGGTGATCGTACTCATGAAAATCGTTGTGGGCATAACCGCCTCCCTCGTCTCTCACCTATGAGACTCACACCAGAGGCAGGCCAATGTTCGAATATTTCTAGATTAATTGCGGGCAAGCGTGGCCAAAGCACGGCGATTGCGGCGAAATCTGGGATACTGCAACCTTTGCGGGCGCTGGCCTGTGGAAATTCTAGCCTGCGGTTTATTCGGCGGGATGCGACGCCGGTTGTGGTTCCGCCCCAGGCGGTTCTTCGCCATGAACGTGTTTCCAGCGGTCTTTGATCATGGCCGAGGTCATGCGGGAGCCGTCAGGCGACCAGCCCGGCGGTCCGAAGGTGTAGCCTATCACTTCTTTCCACGATCTCGATTTCAACAAATCCTTGGCGATGCCGATCCATTCATGAAACGAAATCACCAGTGGATTGAAGGTGCCGAGATTCTTGATGATGCCGTAACGCGGTTTTTCAGCCGCATCCTCTTCCACGAATGTGCCGAACATCCGGTCCCAGATGATCAGCGTGCCGGCGTAATTCGCATCGAGATATTTCGGATTGGTTGCATGGTGCACGCGGTGATGGCTCGGCGTGTTGAAGATCAGTTCAAACGGACCCATGCGATTAATCAGCTCGGTATGAATCCAGAACTGATAGAGCAGGTTGATGGCGCCGACGAAAATCACCATGGCGGGATGAAATCCAAGAAAAATAAGTGGTGTCTTGAAAAGAATTGCGCCGATAATCTGACCTGTCCATGTCTGACGCAGCGCTGTCGTCAGATTGTAGTGTTGCGAGGAATGATGAACCACATGGCTCGCCCAGAACCACCGCCGTTCATGACTGATCCGGTGCCACCAGTAATATCGCAGATCATCGAGCACGAAACATAGCAGCACCGCCCACCAAGTATTCGGAATATCCGTCAGGCGAAATTCATAGGCTGCAGTAAATACGGCGAGCACTACGGCGCCACCGCCCAACAAGGGGGCAAGCTCGCTGCCAAAGCCCATGATCAGGCTGGCGGCGGAATCGCGAGGATCATAGCGGCCGCGTTTCATCAGGCGCGCAATCACGATTTCAGCCATGACCAGCACCAGAAACGCCGGCACTGCGTAAGCGATGATTTTCGGAAATTCCATTTCCATGAGGGCTATTTAACCGTGCTCAGGCGAGTTTGCGAGCCCATGCAGCAGCGTCCGGCGACACCAGCCGGATGGCCCGCGAGCCGGGGTCCCCGGGCCTGATGGTCAACACGCCGGACTCTTCGGTTGCTTTCATCGTCGCCGGATCAAAACGGCGCGTTACGAGATCTAGCCCCAACCGTGATACGAGCGCATAATCGCCCCCTGCTCCTTCGATCAGCACCGAAGCGCCATCACGATCAAAGAGCCAGCCAATGGGGCGGAAGTCAGGTTCGTCCAGCGCCAATCTCTCCCGAGCCTCCACTTCCGTCACCGGATTTGAGGGCGCGCGAAACATCGCCCAGGCGAGCAGGACCATCAGGCCGATGGCGGCCAGCGAAACAGCCGAATCCAGAACCAGATTTCCGGTCAAAGGCACGCTCCTGCTTCTCGAATTCGTTATAGCTTGATCGGCCACGCCTTTTTCCTTCGCGACGAAATTTTTCCTTCATCCTGAGGGGGCCGCAGGCCCGTCACGAAGGGCGAAGGAAAAATTTCTCCTCAGGATGAAGGCTTCTGGATAAGCCCAGAATTACAACTTACACTATTCGCAGGATATACGCGTCGCCGACAGTTTGAAAGTTTTCACCCACTCGCCGTCTTCATCCTTGGCGAGTGTAACGCGAGACCAGTGATCGTCGTCCTCGATGTGAAACGTCGCGCGAAAATTCGGCCGGTCCGGATATTCCTGCCACATGGTCAAGACGCCGTCGATGACCTTGGCGCGAAGGTCCTGCACTTGGCGTCCGCTGGTGGCGATCCACATCATGTCCCACTCATCTGCGTCGGCATCATACATGCGCACGTTGATGCCGCGGGATGCATCCGGGTCCTGCGCCGGATCGGGATGAAACCACTCATCAACAACCGCCATGCCGCCAAGACCGTACCAGCCGTTCCACCGCGCTGTCACGCCAGGCTGTGGCGGCGACCAGTCTTCACCCAGCCACTTATGCAGATGAATTTTGTAATCACCGATCAGAAACGAAAACTGTTTCGTTTCTTCCGGCGCATTGAGATGCAACTCGCCGTACTCGCATCGCGGCGGCGCCACGTCCTGCGCCACGGCGGACGACATCATGGTCGTTGCGAAAAGTAATGCTATGAGTTTGTTTTTCATCTCGCGCCCTCTGTTTGAGATTTCAGGCGCGAGTAGAGCAGTAATCGCCCCGGCCCGGCTAGACATAGCCGGGACAGGGCGTTTGCCATATGCGGTCAGCCGACGATTTCGTCTTTCGAAAAGAAATATTCAATCTCTTGCGCAGCGGTATCCGGACCGTCGGAACCGTGTACGGAATTCTCGCCGATCGATTCCGCAAATTCCGCGCGGATCGTGCCCGCATCGGCTTCTGCCGGGTTTGTGGCTCCCATGATTTCACGGTTGCGCGCGATGGCGTTTTCACCTTCGAGCACCTGAACAACGACTGGCTCGGAGATCATGAACTCGACGAGTTCGCCGAAGAACGGACGTTCCTTGTGAACGGCGTAAAAGCCTTCCGCCTGCTCCTTGGTCATGTGAATGCGCTTGGAGGCAACGACGCGAAGGCCGCCATCTTCCAGCTTGGCGATGATTTTGCCGGTGAGATTACGCCGGGTCGCATCCGGCTTGATGATGGAAAAGGTGCGTTCGAGCGCCATAATTGGTGTCCTTGAAATTGTGGAAAGTCCGATTTGGCGGCTTCCTAGCAACGCTTTCGCATTGCAGCAAGTGTTAAAGCCCCTCTCCCCTTTGGGGAGAGGGGTTGGAGTGAAGGGCCTCGGCAACTAAGACCGAAAATCCATTCTAAAATTTCAGCCCACTGATCCGGTCCGCCATGACCTTCGCCGATGACCAACCACCTTCTCCCCCAAGGGAGAAGGTGAGCGCCGATTTAAGCAGCTTTGCCGTAGAGCTTCTCGCCTGACTCAGCCATATCGCGGAATTTCTGCGGCGGGCTGAACCGGCTCCCATATTTTTGCGCCAGACTTTCCGATTTACGCACGAACGTCTCAAGCCCAATTGTGTCGATATGGCTCATGGGTCCGCCCGTCCATGGCGCAAAGCCCCAGCCGAAAATCGCGCCGATATCCGCCGACTGCGGATCGAACACGATGCCTTCAGCGTAACACTGCGCCGCCGGAATAAGCTGTGCGTAAAGCAGGCGTTCTTTCGTCTCTTCAAGCGACGGCTGTTCGTCGGCGAGCGGGAAGTGTTCCGCCAGCCCCGGCCAGAGATGTTTCTTGCCGCCTTCCGGGTATTCATAGAAACCGCCGCCCGACTTGCGTCCGTGACGGCCAAGCTCGACCACCATCTTTTCGAGCAGTTCTTCATTACCGGACGGCTTATAGGCGTCGCCGAGTTCCTTCTTGGTGGATTGCATCAGCATGTGACCGAGCGACAACGAAGTCTCATCGGTCAGCGCCAGCGGGCCTACCGGCATGCCGAGAGACTTCGCCGCGTTTTCAATAAGCGCTGGCTTGATGCCTTCCTGCACCATGATCATGGCTTCGCCGAGATATGGCGGCACCACGCGGTTGGTATAAAAGCCGCGCGTATCTTTGACGACAATCGGCGTCTTCTTGATCATGCGCACATAATCGAGCGCCGCCGCCAGAGATCGATCGCCGGACTCGTCACCGGGTATGATCTCAACCAGCGGCATCTTGTCCACCGGAGAGAAGAAGTGAATGCCGATGAACTGATCCGGGCGTTCGGAATTCTTTGCGAGACCCGTAATCGGCAAGGTCGAAGTGTTCGACGCAAAGATCACGTCGGACCCAATTACCGCTTCCGTCTTTTTGATGACGTCTTTTTTGACGTCCGGATCCTCGAANNTCCTCGAAGACGGCCTCGATGATCATGTCGACGTCTTTGAGATCGTTGTAATCGGTCGTCGGCGTAATCCGAGCGAGAAGCGCCTCGCCTTTTTCTTTCGTCACCTTGCCTTTGGAAACGCCCTTTTCGACAATCTTCTGTGAATAGCCTTTGCCTTTCTCGGCATATTCCAGATCGCGGTCGAGCAGGACGACATCCATGCCGCCTTTTGCGGTCACATAAGCGATGCCGGCGCCCATCATGCNNGCGCCGAGAACGCCGACTTTCTTGAGTTCGGTCGGCGGCACATCTTTCGGGCGTTGCTCGCCCTTCTCCGCCGCCTGTTTATTGATGAAAAGGGTACGGATCATGTTCCGCGTTTGCGGGCTGGTCAGAAGTTTGACGAAATATTTAGATTCAATTCTGAGCGCCGTATCGATCGGAACGATCGAGCCTTCATAAAGGCAGGAAAGGATATACTGGATCGCCGGATAATTGTGCTGCGTTTCTTTCTGCGCCATGGCGTTGGCGCCGATGAAGAACTGCACCGCGCGCGGGTCCATGGCGCCGCCGCCGCCCGGAAACTTGAAGCCTTTCTTGTCCCATGGCTGTGTGACTTTCGGATTCGCTTTGACCCATTCCTTGGCTTTTGCGACAACATCGCCGGCCGGAACCACCTCCTGAATGATGCCTTGCGCTTTCGCCGTATTCGGATCGATCGGCTTGCCTTGCGTCGCCATCATGGCGGCGTTCTGAAGCCCTGCAAGACGCGGCAAACGCTGCGTGCCGCCGCCGCCGGGAAGAAGAC
>DGNI01000022.1:24388-24781 GCA_002388885.1 Parvularculaceae bacterium UBA4496
CGGTGATGACAGGCGAGCACCAGCTCAAGCCCGCCGCCAAGCGCGAGGCCGTTAACAGCCGCTGCGACAGGTTTCGCGAATGCCGTACCTTTTTGCAGATCCTTCGCCGCATGACCGCCGGTTTCTAACTTGCGCAGCATCTTGTTTAAGCCGAACGCCGCTTCGAATTGCTCTTTCGGCGTTGAGGGCACGCCGCCGCCGCTACCGCCAAGCATGTTCAGGTCCGCGCCTGCGAGAAATCCTGTTGGCTTGCCCGACGTGATGACTGCGCCTTTGACGTTTTCGTCGGCTACGAATTCGTCCACCCATTTCGCAAAGTCGGCAATAAGGTCCGCGTCCCATACATTCATGGACTTGCCGGGTAGATCAATGGTGACGAGCGCGATGCCGTCG
>DGNI01000023.1 GCA_002388885.1 Parvularculaceae bacterium UBA4496
GCTGGCCGACCTGTCGGCGCGGATACTGTACGAGGATGCGCCGCTGCGATCGCTCCATGAAGACCACGAAAGCGATCAGCGCCAGCGCCAGCGCTGCGATAACAAGAATGGCCCCGCCGCCGATGCCGGCGCCGGTGCGGCCCTGATCGAGCAGACCGGCGATTGCACGCGGCAGTTCCGCGACGATCCCGGCAAAGATGATCAGCGACACCCCGTTGCCAACGCCGCGCGCTGTAATCTGTTCGCCAAGCCACAACAGGAACATGACCCCGCCGACCAGCGTCACGACGGTGGTGACGAGGAAGAACGGACCCGGATCGGTCACCACAGGAACGCCGCCGCCTGCGTTGGACGAAAGGCTGATGGCGATAAAATAACCCTGCATGGTTGCAAGGAAGACGGTGAGATACCGCGTGTACTGATTGATCTGACGCCGGCCCTGTTCGCCCTCTTTCTTGATGGCTTCAAGCGAAGGAATAACGGCGGACATCAACTGCATGATAATCGATGCAGAGATGTAGGGCATGATGTTCAGTGCGAAGATCGCCATGCGCTCGACGGCGCCGCCGGCGAAAATGTTCAGCGTTCCGAGAAGACCGCCCTGCTGGCTCTGGAACGCCTGCGCAAAGGCCGCCGGATTGATACCCGGGATAGGTATGAAGGTGCCGAGACGGTAGACAATCAGCGCACCAAGCGTGAACAGAAGGCGCTTTTTCAGCTCCTCCGCCTTGGCGAAGGACGAAAAGTTGATGTTAGAGGCGAACTGTTCCGCTGCTGATGTCATATTAAAACTTCACCTGGCTGGTTCGGGGAGCGAATTGGAGCCCATGTGGGGTCGCAGCCATGAGGCGGCAACCCTTTGAAAGGCGAGCCGCCTATTCGCCGCCCTTAACGGTGACGGATCCGCCGGCTTTCTCGACAGCCGCTTTCGCGCCCGCCGTGGCGTAGACAACTTCGATATCCAGCTTGGCCTTGAGTTCGCCCGTGCCGAGGAGGCGCACGCCGTCCTTTGCGCGGCGCAGGACGCCAGCCTCGACCAGCGTTGCGGCGTTGATTTTCTGGCCCGCATCAAGCTTGCCCGCATCGATGGCGGACTGAATGCGGCCGATATTGACTTCAACGAAGCTTGAGCGGTTCGGCTTGTTGAAGCCGCGTTTCGGCAGGCGCATATAGAGCGGCATCTGGCCGCCTTCATAGGCGCGAATACCGGAAACGCCTGAACGCGCCTTCTGGCCTTTTACGCCGCGACCTGCAGTCTTGCCCTTGCCGGAGCCGATGCCGCGTCCAACGCGCATGCGGTTCTTGCGCGCGCCTTTATTGTCTGAAAGTTCGTTGAGTTTCATTTTTCACCTCGACTTGCGACGGTCAGTACTTCTGGAACAGCCGCCTCGCCTAACAAATAGTCAGTAGGCATTAGTGAGTAGGCAATAGAATTGAGAACTGACGGTTCGGCGTTCTATCTGCCTATTGCCTACTGCCTAACACCTATTCTTCTACGATCTCCACCAGGTGAGAGACCTTGCGAACCATGCCGCGTACGGATGGCGTATCTTCCAGCTCGCGTTCCCGGCCGATCTTGTTGAGGCCCAAACCGATAAGCGTCGCACGCTGATCTTCCGGGCGGCGGATCGGGCTGCCTGTCTGGCGAACCTTGATGGTTTTCTTCTGGGCCATTGAACTCTAGTCCTTAAGCTGCGTCCGCGCCCGCTTCAGCGTCACGGTTGCGAGTGGTCAGAATTTCGGAAACTTTCTTGCCGCGTTTTGCAGCCATATTGCGCGGACTCACCTGGTTCTGAAGCGCGTTCACCGTGGCGCGCACCATGTTGTACGGGTTCGATGAACCGATCGACTTCGCCACTACATCCTGAACGCCGAGCGTTTCGAAAATCGCGCGCATCGGACCGCCGGCGATGATGCCGGTACCCGCAGGCGCTGAGCGAAGCACGACTTTGCCCGCGCCCCAGCGGCCATGCGCATCATGGTGCAGCGTGCGGCCTTCGCGCAGCGGAATCCGCACGAGATTGCGCTTGGCTTCCTGGCTGGCCTTGCGGATCGCTTCCGGCACTTCACGTGCCTTACCCTTGCCGAAGCCGACACGGCCTTTCTGGTCGCCTACAACGACGAGTGCGGCGAAACCGAAGTTCTTGCCGCCCTTCACAACCTTCGCAACGCGGTTGATCGCAACGAGCTTGTCGACGAATTCGTCGCGCTCTTCGCGCTCGCCCCGGCCTCTGCCTTGACCGCGTCCCCGGCCGCGTCCTTCTTCTCGAGCCATTAGGATCTACTCCTTAAAATTTCAGTCCGGCTTCGCGCGCGGCTTCCGCCAGCGCCTTTACCCGGCCATGATACATGTAACCGCCGCGATCGAAGACGACGTCTTTCACGCCTGCCTTGACCGCGCGCTCAGCCAGCGTCTTGCCGACTTTCGCCGCAGCATCCTTGTCGGAACCCTTGCCGAATTCCTTTTCCAGCGACGTTGCCGCGGCAATTGTCTTGCCCTCTTTATCGTCGATGATCTGCGCCGAGATATTCTTCGACGAACGGAAGACGGAAAGGCGCGGACGGTCCGTAGAGACGCGGCTGATCTTGCCTCTGGTGCGTTTCGCCCGTGAATTTTGCTGTGTTCGTTTCTGATCGGCCATTGCCGTAATTCCCTGTTCGAAGCGTTACTTCTTCTTGCCTTCCTTGCGGAAGATGTATTCGTCTGCGTATTTGACGCCTTTACCCTTGTAAGGCTCCGGCGGACGGAATGCGCGGATTTCCGCAGCGGTCTGTCCGACCTTTTGCTTGTCGATGCCGGTGAT
>DGNI01000090.1 GCA_002388885.1 Parvularculaceae bacterium UBA4496
TTCTATCGCATGGGCGATTTCTACGAGCTTTTCTTCGATGACGCCGTGATGGCTGCGGGCGTTCTCGATATCGCACTCACCAAACGCGGGCAGCATGACGGCGAAGACATCCCAATGTGCGGCGTGCCGTTTCATGCTTATGAGTCCTATCTTGCAAAACTGATCAGGGCGGGGTTCAAGGTCGCCATCTGCGAACAGATGGAAAGCCCGGAGGAAGCGAAGAAACGCGGATCGAAATCGGTTGTCGCCCGCGAAATCATTCGCACCGTCACGCCGGGCACCATTGTTGAAGACGCCCTTCTCGACGCGCGATCGAATAATCATCTGGCGGCGTTGGCGCTGCTGCGTGGCGGAGATGAAGCGGCGCTCGCATGGGTAGATGTTTCAACCGGCGAGTTGTCGGTTCGCGAGACTAGTCTGGAGCGTATATCTGCGGACCTTGCGGCGGTCGCGCCAAAAGAGATGCTTATTCCTGAGCTGCCTGAAGATGATGCGTGGCGGGAAAAACTCTACGCCAGCGCAGGCGATATTTCGATCACGCCGCAGGCGCCGCAATATTTTGATTCAACGTCGGGCCAACGCCGTGTCATGGAGGCGTTTGCAGTCGCTTCTCTTGACGGGTTTGGCGATTTTTCCCGGGCCGAATGCGGCGCCCTCGGCGCGCTTTTGAATTATGTTTCTCTGACGCAGGCCGGTCGCGCGCCGGCGTTGAATGCGCCGCGCCGTGCTGGTGTTTCGGATGTCATGGTGATTGATGCCGCTACGCGCGTGTCGCTGGAAATCCTGCAAACCCAGACCGGCGCCAGAAAAGGGTCGCTGTTATGGGCCGTTGACCGCACCGTGTCGGGGCCCGGCGCGCGGCTTTTGGCGGCGCGGCTTTCGGCGCCGCTTACCGATTGCGCCGCTATTCGGGCGCGTCACGATGGGATCGGTTTTTTCGGAGAGGCGCGCGATCTGTGCGATGACGTGCGTGGCGCCTTAAAGGTAACGCCGGATGCGGCGCGCGCGCTTTCGCGTCTCGGCATGGAACGCGGGGGGCCGCGCGATCTTGGGGCCATCCGCGACGCGCTCATCAAATCACGCGAGATCGCCAAACGGATTGCGGGCGCCGACGGCAGGCCGTCTGAAAATATCCGGCTTGCCAGCGAGGCGCTTGAAGACAAAACCGGCGAAGGCTTTTCGGCGCTTATTCAGAAATTGCGCGAGGCGCTTTCCGACAGTTTGCCAATGCTTGCCCGCGACGGCGGGTTTATCGCCAGGGATTTTGACGTCGGCCTCGATTCGGTTCGCATGCTGCGCGATGAATCAAAACGGGTGATAGCCGGTCTTGAAACGAAGTATCGTGAGCAAACCGGCGTCAAGGCGCTCAAAGTTCGCCACAACAATGTGCTTGGCTATTTTGTTGAAACGCCGCCGTCGCACGGCGACAAGCTGATGACTGGCCCGCTCAGTGAAACTTTCATTCATCGGCAAACATTGGCGAGCGCGGTGCGGTTCACTACAGCTGAGCTTGCCGAGCTTGATGCGAAAATTTCCCGCGCGCGTGATGAGGCGTTGGGACGCGAACTGGAACTTTTTGAAGAGTTGCGCGCGGATGTATTGGCCCGGCGCTCCGCGATTGCAGGCGCCGCGGCGGCGCTGGCCGAGATTGATCTTGCGACAAGCGGCGCGGTTTTGGCGCAGGAACAGGATTATGCGCGTCCCGTGATCGACGAAAGCCTGACATTCGATGTGAAGGCAGGCCGGCACCCGGTTGTGGAACGCGCCGGCGGGGAACAGTTTATCGCCAATGACTGCCTTCTCGGTGAGGAAAAAAGTTCGCAGCTCTGGCTCGTCACAGGCCCCAACATGGCCGGTAAATCTACCTTTCTACGTCAGAATGCGCTGATCGCCATTCTGGCTCAGGCGGGACTCTATGTTCCTGCTGGTTCGGCGCATCTCGGTATTATTGATCGTGTTTTTTCCCGCGTCGGCGCATCCGACGATCTCGCGGGCGGGCGCTCGACCTTCATGGTGGAGATGGTCGAAACAGCGGCGATCCTCAATCAGGCGACCGAGCGTTCGCTTGTGGTGCTCGACGAAATCGGCCGCGGCACCTCAACATTCGACGGCATGTCCATCGCATGGGCGGCGGTCGAACATCTCCATGACGTCAATCGCTGCCGCGGGCTGTTCGCAACTCATTACCACGAGTTGACGGCGCTGGCGGAGAAGCTTCAGCGCCTTTCCAACGTGTCCATGAAGGTGCGTGAATGGAAGGGAGATGTGGTGTTCCTGCATGAGGTTGCCTCAGGACCAGCGGACCGGTCCTATGGCGTCGCCGTTGCGCGGCTTGCCGGACTGCCTGTCTCTGCGGTCAAACGCGCGGAAGCCGTTCTGGAAATGCTTGAAGAGCGGCGGAAAGAAACGGGCGGGCTTATAGATTTGCCGCTCTTTGCCGCAGCCGAACCCGCAAAAGAAAAGACTCCGTCCAAAGAGGAATCGCTTGTTGCCGCACTCAATGCGCTTCAACCTGATTCGATGTCGCCCAAGGAAGCATTGGATGCGCTTTACCGGTTGAAATCCATTTTGGATCGGTTATGAGGACGCGAAATACGCGCTAACCTCATAGAAAAGCGACAGTTTTGTGACACTGCGGCGGTTCGTGAAAAGTCTAACAGCAATCGTCTGTGCAATGACGATCATCCAGTCAGCGTCGGCTCAAACAGTTAAGGCAAGTGCTGATCTTGCAGATGGCGTCAATGCTTTTCGCGCGGGCGACTACATTAACGCCTGGCGCGTGCTGCAGCCGATCGCCGCCTCTGGAGACGCCAAAGCGCAGCGTTATGCGGGAAAAATCCTGATTACGGCCGATCTGCCGGACCAGATAGCCGGGGACGAGCGCGCGGGTGTTGCGTATCTGACGCGCGCGGCGCTGGCGGGTGATTACGCTGCGCTTGTCGAACTCGAAAACTTGCGCCTCGCTGGTAAGGAATTCGCGCCGACGCTTGATGACATGATTGCCCTTGAGACCGCGCGCGCCGAAGCAGGCGATCCCGTAACCGCCTGGCGGCTTTCCCGGCGTTTTGAGACGGGCGAGGGTGTTGAGCCTTCCGAAGCCGAGCGTTTGAAGTGGCTCGAAGTCGCCGCAATGGCTGGCGAGAAATGGTTCCCCAAGGCGAGCGAGGCCGCCTTTCTGCTCTGCGAGGCCCATGCATTGGGGGCGAACGACGCGCGCGCCGCTCAAAACTGGTGCGGCAAGGCGGCGGACAGCGGCCACGCAGGCGCTGCGATCCTTTTGCGCCGGTTAGCCAAGGCTCAAGGCTAAGCCCTCTTCTTGCGGCCGCCGCCGTTGAATTTGACCGCAGCACAAGCGACAATGAAAATTCGTTGTTCGCCGCCAGACATCAAAGTCTGAAATTCCAATGTGTCCCGTGTGACAAACCTGACCGCGCCTGCGGGCGATAAATCTTATCTTGGAAGCGCTACGCTGGAAGAAGCGCTGAGCGCCGCTATCGCCGCCGAGCAGGCGGGCCAGGAGCACGGCGCCGCAGGCAAGGTTCTGAAGAACGCTATCGTCCATCTTCGCCGGCAAACCATGCGGGATGTCATTCGCGGAGACCGGATTGCTGCGCGCCTGTCAAAAGGCGTCGATGAAATGGTTATGGCTTTGTTCAGGCATTCGCGTGAAAGCATTGGTGCTGACATCGCTATCTGCGCGGCGGGAGGCTTCGGGCGGTCAGAGCTTGCGCCTTACTCTGACGTCGATCTTCTGTTTCTACATCGCCCCAAGGTAGAAGGACAATTGCGAGATGCGCTGAACGGCATTCTCTACCCGCTTTGGGACTCCGGTATGAAGATCGGTTATGCGGTCCATACGCCGGACAGCGCGGTCAAGTTCGCTAAAAGCGATATCATCGCGCGTACGGCCTATCTCGATACTCGATTTATTAGCGGCGAGAAGAAAATCTTTGAAGACTTTGCTGCCGGTTTTGACAAGCTGCGAAAGAAGACCATACCGGAGTTCGTCGCGGCGAAGTTGAAAGAGCAGGATGAGCGTCAGTCCGCGCTTTTTGAAACGCGCTTTCTTGTGGAGCCGGACGTCAAGGAGGCGAAAGGGGGCTTGCGCGATTTGCAAACCCTGCGCTGGCTGTACAAGTATGCTTATGGCGATGACATCGGGAAAAGTAAGGCGATCAACCGCGTTCTTGACGCCACCGAACGCCAAGCGCTCGCGAAGTGCGAGCGGTTTTTATGGTCGGTACGTTCGCATCTTCATGATTATCGCGGACGAGCTGACGAAAAGCTGACCTTTGATGTTCAGCCGGAAATCGCCAGGCGGCTTGGTTACGCCGACCGCAAGAACATGACTGCCGCAGAGCGGCTCATGAAACATTATTTTGTCAACGCGGTCGAAGTCGGCCGGCTGACGCGGATCATGTGTGCAAGGCTTGAAGAGGAGCGCTCAAAACGAATGCCGCGGCTGCCTAAACTCCTGCCGCGCGAGTTACAGAATGATGAAGCGCCGGGAAAGCCGAACCTACGCCTCCGCAATGGACGTCTCGATTTTGAAAGCGCGGCGAAAGCGCGCCGTCAGCCGCGGGATTTGTTCCGCTTGTTTCGCGCGTTCGGAAAGCAGCCGAAATTCGACTTCCATCCCGATGCGTTGGCGATTGTGGCGGAGCAGGTCCCGAATGTTACGCTAGAGGTACGCAAAGATCCGGTTATTGCATCGCTTTTTGCGGGCATGCTCTGCGACTCAGGAGACCCGGTTCGTGTTCTGCGCATCATGGAAGAGACGGGTCTTCTTGGAAAATACATTCCGTCATTCGGATCGATTGTGGGGCGCATTGATTATGGTCTCTATCGCCGGTTCACGCTTGACGAGCATGTGTTGCGTTGCGTCGGTTTGTTGCATGAAATTCGGCGCGGCGAGTTAAAAGATGAGCACCCTATCGCCACCCGCATTGTCCAATATACAAGCAATCCGATGTTGTTCTATTTGGGGGTCTTGCTGCATGAAGCGGCATGGTCGCTGAAGGAAAAAACATCGGTTGGCGCCGAAAAACTCGTCACGCGGGTGTCGAAGCGGTTAGGCCTCGATGCCGATGCGGCTGCGCTTACGGGCTGGGCGGCGTCGCGTCACTTGATGCTGGTGCGCACCGCAGAGCGGCGTAATCTGACGGAGGCCCATGCGATTTCTGCCTTCGCTGAATCCGTCGGTACTCGTGACCGCCTCGACATGATGCTTGTCCTGTCGGTGTGCCATCTTAAAGTTGTCGGGCTTCAGTCGTGGGATGAGATAACGCGGCGCAGATTGTCGGAACTCTATGATGCAGCAGCGTTGTGGTTTGAACATGGGGCGGGCGCCCTTGAAAAGATGCTCGACACCCGTGCGAAAGAAATCCGGGAGGAAGCAAGGAAGCGCCTCACAGGTTGGAGCGAAAAGGAGAAATCGGCATTTCTCAATCGCCTCGACGACGCCATGCTGCGTTCGCTTGACGCAGATATTATCGCAAGGTTTGCAAAGCTTGCGCGCGCCGCAGAAAATGATGCTGCGAACTCTGCGGTCGTTGCGACGCCTCGCGACGGCGATGTCGAGGCCATCGTCTATGCCGACGACCGTTCCGGTCTTCTCGCCGATCTTGCCGGCGCGATTGCATCGACAGGCATGAGCGTCAGAACCGTGCAGGCGCTGACGACTGAAGACGGCAAGGCTATCGATATATTCATCGTACAGTCGCCAGACGGCGTCCCGGTGGACGACCCTGACCAGTCAAGGCGGTTGCATCAGGCGCTGTTAGCCGCGGCTTCGGCGCCGCCGGAAAAAGCGCCAAAGCTTCGTCGGCGTCTAGGCGACCGGCGCGAAATATTCAGCGTGACGCCGAATGTTCGTATTGAAGTTGACGCGTCAAAAGAGTCAATGGTTGTCGAAGCCGAAGGACTTGATCGGCCTGGGCTACTTTATGAGTTAACGACGGCGCTGGCGCGCGAAGGCGCAACCATCGCCTCTGCGCATGTCGCGACATATGGCGAGCGCGCGGTTGACGCGTTTTACCTGCAGGACGCATCAGGCGGCAAGTTGGCCGATGGATCGATGCTCAAGCGCATTGAAAAGTCGCTTATGGAAGTGCTTTCGGCTGGTTCAGGGGCGTGAACGCCGTTAAGCCGTCATCCTAACACAATTCGGGAATACTATCAGGCGCGACATGAGCGGCAATCTGTTCAAATCTCTGGCGACGGTCAGCGGCATGACAATGTTGAGCCGCGTTCTCGGTTTTGTGCGGCAGATATTCATGGCGGGCGTCATCGGCGCCGGTGGTAACCCGGTAGCGGATGCGTTCTGGGCGGCGTTCCGCATGCCGAACATGTTCCGGCGGCTATTTGCCGAAGGCGCCTTTCATGCGGCGTTCATCCCGATGTTTCAGGGGCGGAAAGTCGATGAAGGCAATGAAGCCGCGAAAGCCTTTGCCGAGGAAGTGCTTGCAGGGCTCGTTTTCATACTAACGCTTTTGACGGCGCTGGTGGAGCTTGCCGCCCCGCTTTTTGTTTACTTGATCGCAGCAGGCTTCGAGCAAGAGCCGGAAAAGTTCGCACTGACGACGCTCTACACGCGCATCATGTTTCCATATCTGATGATGATGTCGCTGGTCGGTCTTCTTAGCGGCGTGCTGAATTCGCTTGGGCGGTTTGCGGCGTCGGCAGGCGCGCCGCTCGCGCTTAATGTCTGCCTCATCGTTGCAATCTTGATGTATGCGAATGCCGATATTGAAATCACCGGACAGGCGGCGTCCTGGGGCGTATTCGCAGGCGGCCTCGTACAGCTCGGCATTCTCATGTGGGGTGCATGGCGGCAAGGGTTTTTATTGAAACTCAGACTGCCGCGCCTTACGCCGTCAATGAAGCGGCTGTTTCTGCTGGGGGCGCCAGGGTTCATCAGCGCCGGCGCGGTTCAGATCAATCTGATCATAGGCACCAATATCGCGAGCCGTGAGCCGGGCGCTGTTTCATGGCTGATGAACGCTGACCAGCTTTACCAGCTTCCTCTTGCAGTGGTTGGCATTGCGCTTGCCGTGGTGCTGCTGCCGCTTTTATCGGAGCGCGTCAAAGCGGGCGATGAAAAAGGCGCCGCGCGTGCGCTCAACCGCTCGCTTGAGCTTTNNCCCGCAGCTGCAGCATTTGTTATCATGGGAGAGCCGATATGCGATGCGCTGTTCCGGGGAATTGCAGGCGACGCGCTTTCAGTCTTTGGCGTCAAGCGTTCCGCGTTCACGCCAAACGATGTCGCCATGACGGCGGCGGCGCTGGCTGT
>DGNI01000159.1:0-2261 GCA_002388885.1 Parvularculaceae bacterium UBA4496
CCGCCGACGCCCGCTGGCTCGAGCACTACGGATTCGATCCGGTCGATCAGCCAAACCTCGCTACGGGATTGAGCAGGTAACAGGATGGCGGCTGAAAAAAAACGCATTTCGTTTGAGACCATCGCTTCCGTCGTTGCGGTGATCGTCGGCGTGGCGGCGGTTTTTATTGCCTGGGACGAAGCCCGAAGCGTGCGCAAGCAGCAAGCCTCATCTGTTCTACCGGTGTTGGAAATCCGTACGATCAACATCAACAATGAAGAGGGAAGCGTCAGCAGCATCATGGTTGAGAATGTGGGCGTCGGCCCTGCGTTTGTAGAACGCGCGGACATCATTTGGAATGGTGAAATCATCGGCGGTACAGAAGACTTGCGGCAGATTCTGGATGACGGTTCTGCGCCATTCGGTTTCTGGACAGCGCGCCTCGATGGGGAAATTCTCGCGGGCGGTGAGGAGTATAATTTGTTTTCCGCCACTTTGGGTACGTCGCCCGACTCCAACGAGCAAACGTCGGTGCTGCGGAGAAAGCTTTATAGCAATGTTGGCGTCGTTGCGTGTTTTTGCTCCGTTTATGAAGATTGCTGGGAGACAACGTTGAACAAACGCTATCGCCCTGAGCGTGTAAAATACTGTCGCCGCAAGGATGCGTCATGACCCTCCGCATCGGCCTTGTCGGACTTGGCGTGATGGGCGTGCCCATGGCGAAGAATATCGCTCACGCCGGGCTGCCGCTCACTGTCTACAACCGCAGCCAAGGGCCGCGCCGCCAGTTTGAGGGCACGGAGGTCACTGTTGCAGCGTCGGTGGCGGAAGTCTTCGCTCAATCCGACGCCATCATCCTTATGCTGAATGACGGCGACGCGACGGACGCGGTGCTCGGCCGGACAGGCGACCGTTTCGAGATTGACGTGGCGGACCGCATCGTTGTCAACACGGCGACCATGACGCCGGCCTATTCCAAAGGCCTTGGCGAGGCGATCAAGAAACCCGGCGGCGTTTATGTGGAGGCGCCGGTCTCAGGCTCAAAGGTTCCTGCCGAGGCGGGCGAATTGCTGGTCATGGCGGCGGGCGATGAAGACGTTCTCAAGAAAATCCAGCCTATTTTTGACGCCATCGGCAAGGAAACCGTTTTCTGCGGTCCGGTTCCGAGCGCCATGGCCATGAAAAGCGCGAGCAATCTGCAGCTCGCAGGCATCATGAGCGGCCTTGCGGAGTCGGTGAATTTTGCGCGGGCATTCGGCCTAGATTTCGAGATATATTCCAAAGTCATTCTCAATGGCCCGCTGGTGAACGACTTTCTGCGAATGAAGCTGCCGCGCGCTGTCGCCGAAGATTACGCGCCTCAAGCGGCGGTGAAAAACGTCGCCTATTCGCTCGATGTGATGATCGAGGCGGCGCGCGGCGTCGGCGCCGAAACGCCCGGCGCAGTGACGATGCGCAAAACGTGCGAAAAAGCGCTGAAAGCCGGCGATGCGGACAATGACATCATGGCGATCACCAAAGTTTTGAAAGAAACGGGAAACCGATGAAGTTCACCCTTTCATGGCTCAAAGAGCATCTGGAAACGAACGCAAGTCTCGACGATATCGTCGATACGATGGTCGCCGTCGGCCTAGAAGTCGAGAGCGTTGAAAATCCGGAGGAGCGCTTGGCGGCGTTCACCATCGGTGAAGTTCTGCATGCGGAGCAGCACCCTGACGCTGACAANNCTGCGCGTCTGCAAGGTGGCGACGAAAGACGGCGAAATGCAGATCGTCTGCGGCGCGCCAAACGCCCGCGCAGGCATCAAGATCGCCTATGCGCCGGTTGGCTCCTATGTGCCCGGCATCGATCTCACCCTGTCGAAAGCGAAAATTCGCGGCGTTGAATCGCACGGCATGATGTGTTCCGCGCGCGAACTTGAAATGGGCGATGATCATGACGGCATCATAGAAGCGCCGGCAGCGTCAAAAATCGGCGACCCGGTGTCGCAATGGCTCGGCGCCAACGACCCAGTGATCGATTTTGAAGTGACGCCGAACCGACCGGATACGAACGGCGTCGCCGGCGTCGCGCGCGATCTCGCGGCGGCGGGCCTCGGCAAACTGATCTCGCCGCAGCCGCAACCGGTGAAAGGCGAATTTGAAAGCCCGCAGAAAGTCGAACTGCGTTTTCCTGACGATGCAAAGGATGCATGCCCGGCCTTTGCAGGCCGATATATCAGGGGCGTTAAAAACGGACCGTCGCCAAAATGGCTGCAGGACAAGCTGCGCGCCATCGGCTTT
>DGNI01000159.1:2384-2654 GCA_002388885.1 Parvularculaceae bacterium UBA4496
CCATGTGCGTCATCGCCGACGACAATGGCGCGGAAGGTTTCGGCGGCGTGATCGGCGGCGAAGGAACCGGATGCTCCGACGAGACCGTCAACGTGTTCGTGGAGTGCGCCTATTTTGACCCGCTGCGCACGGCGAAAACCGGACGCAAGACCGGGCTGCACACCGATGCGCGTTATCGCTTCGAGCGGGGCGTCGATCCGGCATTCATCATTCCCGGCATCGAAATGGCGACGCAGCTGATCCTCGATATGTGCGGCGGGACGCCCAGCG
>DGNI01000159.1:2693-24266 GCA_002388885.1 Parvularculaceae bacterium UBA4496
CCATCCGAAGTGAAACGTTTGACGGGAATGGATGTTGCGCCGGAGGACTGCGAGCGGATTTTGACGGCGCTCGGTTTCACCGTGTCGAAAAGCGATCCGTGGCAAGTCGATGTGCCGTCCTGGCGGCCCGATGTTGAAGGTAAAGCGGATCTTGTAGAGGAAATTGCGCGGATCGTCGGGTTTGACCATTTGCCGACCGCGACCTTGCCGCTGATGAAAGCAGTAGAAACGCCGAAACTGACGACCAGCCAGGACCGGCGCGGACTCGCGCGGCGAACGCTGGCCGCGCGCGGCATGCTTGAAGCGGTCACCTGGTCGTTTACGGATGTAAAATACGCGAAACTTTTCATGAGCGAAAACAAGCTTCGCTCGCAAGGGCTCATTGTCACCAATCCGATCTCGTCGGACCTTGGCGTCATGCGCACCTCGATGCTGCCGAACCTGATCGCGGCGCTTCAGCGCAATGCCGACCGCGGCCGCAATGACCTTGCGCTTTTCGAAGTGGCGCCGATTTACGCCGGCGATCAGCCGGACGAACATATCAATGCGGCGGCGGGCGTGAGGCTGTCAAACCCGGCGCGCCACTGGCAGGGCGCATCGGCCCGCGTGGATGTTTTCACTGTCAAGTCCGATGCTGTTGCGGCGCTTGAAGCGGCGGGCGCGCCGGTTGCGAGCCTTCAGACAAATGCAGATGCGCCGGACTGGTACCATCCGGGCCGTTCGGGCGTTCTTTGTCTTGGTCCGGCAATGCCGCTCGCTTACTTCGGCGAGGCGCACCCGCGCATCCTGAAGGCGATGGATGTCGACGGTCCTGTTTTCGCATTCGAAGTCGCGCTCGACATGATCCCTGCAGGCAAGGCCAAGGCGACGAAAACCAAACCGGCGCTTGACGCGTCGGAGTTCTTGCCGTTGACGCGAGACTTTGCGTTTGTAGTAGACGAAGACGTGACAGCCGAGGCAGTGCTGAAGGCTGTGCGCGGCGCCGAGAAAAAACTTATCGCCGGCGTTTCGCTTTTTGACGTCTACCAGGGTAAGGGCGTGCCGGAAGGAAAGAAATCCCTCGCTGTCGAAGTGACGCTCCAGCCGCGCGATAGGACGCTCACCGATGAGGAAATCGAGGCGGCGGGCAGACGCATCATCGCGCAGGTTGAAAAAGCAACCGGCGGATCTTTACGCGCCTAACTGTTTTTCGGTCGCGCGCCAAAAAGATGCTTTGCAACATCAGGGTTGCCCTTGCGCCACATGACGTTGTCCATGAAATAATGGTGCACGTTAATGAAAATCCAGAAGATAAACAGGAACGCGCTGGCGCCGAAACGCGCTTGGTCATAAGAAATCATATCGGTCAGTAACAACGGCGCGCCCCAGAATCCAAGTCCGCCTAAGATTATGCCGATAATGTAGAACTTTGAGAGGTTCCAGAAAGGTGTTTGCGGTTTCCCCGGTGCGGCTTTCGCAGAACTTGCGTTGATTTCGTAGCGCCAGACGACCGTCATGTATTGCACGGAGTGGAAAAACGGCACCAAGGCGAAATAGACTGGGCTGACGTCGCGAAAAAACATCCACGGATAAAGCGACACTGCATAAGCAAGCAGCCCATTCAGGGGATATTGTTTTTCTTCTGTTAGAGCGTTTTTCGTGAAAACAAAAATAAGCCAGAGCAATGTTGAGGCAGCCGCCCACGCTGAGGCGTAGAACGCAAGGTCAGGAACAGGGAAGACGTAAACGTCAAGGCCGAGAAGTTTTTTTTCAGCGACCACCCTGTTGATAAAGCACCACGCAAAGATCCATGTGGCGTATGCGTTGAGCATCAGGGCCGTTTTTTCTTTGCCGCTAAAAAATTGTTTTTTCAGGGCCGCGTCGACCATCGCCATACCGTAACCCTGTTTGACGTAGTGCCAGCCCACAAGAAAGAACATGAGCGTTGCGCCGAGCCCGAGAAGTTTAGGTTTGCCGGCAAGGAATGTCCCGACCAAATATCCTGCAAGCAGGATTGGTACAATAATTCCGGAAAGCAGGTAGCGAATTCTCAAATTAGCCGGGTACGAACGATCGACGAGTTTTTTTGGGAAGTTCCGATAAAAAATCTGATAGGAGTGAGCGAAGTGCGGATGGTTGGCGATGTTGGCCAACGCGAGAGCGCTCACGGCCAGCGCCGGATAAAACGTGTCCTTATCAAAGAACAAAAAAATCAGGACAAACGCGATCAGGGATCCGCCGCCCAGCCCAAGGAAATCAATCGCCGGCGAAAACAGATAGTTTTCCTTTTTGAACGCCGGTTTTCCTATCGCGGGCGTTGCAAAGGCGTCTGACTGAACCATTTCGGCTTTCCCGATTTCTCGCGCCTTTAATATTATGTAAAGTAATAAATAACTGGTGAAAAGCTTGGCATTTAAGCAGGCCAAAATCAGGGCCTGAACCCCTTGCATATCGCGCGATGGCGAGCTAAACCCCGCGCCCTCGGCAGACCGTCAGGTCACGCAGCGCCGCATTAGCTCAGCTGGTAGAGCACATCATTCGTAATGATGGGGTCAGGTGTTCGAGTCACCTATGCGGCACCATAACACACTGAATTCATTGAGAAAAACTATACTAACTTGTCTGGGTAGAGTGGCAAGGTTTTACACGCTACCACCGCGCTACCAGCTGAACATTCTTCATAATGATTATTACGGCATCCCGCCGACAAAGCCGCTCGTATCTTCGTTTCGGACAAGCGAAATCCGAGCGCCGCAATGACCGCAATGCGGGCGGCGGCATTTCAATTCGCGCGCGACTTCCGCAAGCGTCACGTCGCGGTGGTCTACTTTCAAAAGCAACTGTAACGGGCTTTGCAGCCATGTGTGCAGGCACTTAATGCACGTTGCTTCAATCGCCTGGCTATCGTCCAAATCGCGCAGGTGCATGTCATCAAGCCAGCTCACCAGAAATCCTCCGCTGAGGGAATCCGTGTGTAGGCAATCTTGCCGCCTGCATACCCTCCCGGCGGCGGCGTCCATGGCCCGACCGAAACAACGCGCTTTCCGAATTTCCGGTTGAGCGCGTCGATTGAAAACGTGATGCGCTCCCACCGCTGGCGGTCGCGGTCGTCATTCAAGAACAGATCAAGCTGGCGCCCGTCGGCGGGCATAAGGTCTAAAAGCGTGACGCCAACGCGGACGATTTCATGCCGACGGGGTAGCTCAAAAGCCGCCTTGTCCCATAGATGCGTTAGCGCGCTCAGGATTGCCTGATCGTCATTCACGCAAGGCAAATCACGTTGCCCAAACCACCCGCCTTCGCGAAGGTCCAGCCATAGCCAAAGCTTGTTCGCGTAGAAGAAATCGCGCCGCATTCTTCGTGCTGCTTTGGTCAATAACAGCCGCGCCGTATCTCGCGCCTTATGAAGTTTTCTGAGGTCCGGTGGTAGGACGCGCCCATGCCCATACATGCCACGCCCGGTCGGTTGCGCCTGAACATCATACCCATGAAGGCCGTACCACATGCGCTCGCCATTCACGTTGCCCCATAGCGCGCGCAACTGTTTCGGCTGCGTCGCCGTGAGCTGCGCGGTGGTGTATATGCCCGCACTGTTCAGGCGTTTTTCCATACGCCCGCCAATGCCGGAAATCTCGGACAATGGCAGCGCAGATAAATACTGCAGCGCGCCCTCCGGCTCCCAAATCGTCACGCCGTTCGGTTTGTCGATTTTACAGGCAAGTTTGGCGAGCAAGCGATTAGCTGCGAATCCGATAGAGCAAGTAATATGCGGCCCTACGTTTTCGGCGATGCGCTTTTTAAGTCGCGCCGCCAGCGCTTCAGGATCAAGAATATCCCGCTTGCCGAGCTTACATGTCAGCTCGTCAATCGACTTCACCGTGTCGATGGGGATTTCGCACGAGATTTCGTTAAGCAATGCGTTATGCGCGCGCCTGAATAGGTCAGGACGTTGCATGACAAGAACAATGTCCGGGCAAAGCGCTTGCGCATCCGGCGTACGCATGACGTTTTGAACGCCCCGCGCCTTGGCTTCCTTGCTGCAGGCAATGACGGTCGTGTACTTCGCCTTGTCCGTTTCAAACGGAATGACGCCAACCGGGCGCCCGCGAAGCGCCGGGAAAGCTTGCTGCATGACGGACGCAAAGAAGCCGTCAAAATCAAGATATAGGCGTTCTATCGTCTCCGGTTTGCGCACGGTCCTACCCCAAACAAATCCGGGTCGGACCGCCCTTCCGGCCACGGGGAAAGAGTAGAACAAAAAAGGAACGACTGAGTCAACGGGCTTGTTTTGAACAGCCGGAATCCTCCTAATGACTCCATGTGCAACCGCTACGCAAATAAGGGTTCAATCGCTGAAATCCGGCGCATTGCAAAAGCGATGGGCTATGGCGTCGAGACTACATCCGCGACGGATAACTATGGCGGGCAGGAAAACATCTATCCCGATCAGGACGCGCCGGTGCTTCGCCCCAAGGGGAAGGGCAAACTGGAGTTTGCGTCGCTGCGGTGGGGCTTCCCGCCCATTCCCGGCCAGAAGACGCCGATCACAAATATCAGAAACCTCAAAAGCAAATGGTGGCGAGACGTAAACCGCGAATGGTTGACGGACTCAAAATATCGCTGCCTCGTTCCGTTTACTGAATTTGCCGAACCGGTGCGCGATTCAACATGGTTCAACATCAAGGACCATGAAATTGCATTCTTCGCCGGTGTCTGGCGTCCTTGGCACGGCGAACGCCTTAAAGAACAACCGGGAAAGAAAAGACGCGCTCGCGAGGAAGGCGATTGGGAACTTTATGCGTTCTTAACGACTGAGGCTAATGATATTGTGCGCCCCGTTCATGAAAAGGCGATGCCGGTAATTTTAACCGATCCTGATGAGTGCGAAGAATGGCTTGGCGGTGGCGCGGAAAGCTTACGGCTGCAGCGCCCGTATGGCGCCGATGAAATGAGCGCGAGAAAATGAGCCTTGGCTTTGACCAACGCGAAAATGAAACCTGCTATGACGCGATGATACGCGCCGCCAAACCACACGGCTTGGATCGAAAATGCGCCAAGGTTTATCAAATGGAAATTGGGCGGGGTGCTTCCGCCTACATGGCTGCGTTTGAAGCCCTCAGGCAGTATGACCTATTAGAGATTGTCGTCGACGATTAGATTTCATACCCATCGCGCCGTGAACGGCTGATGAAAGAGCGCGAATGGTAAGTGATGAATTGCCGTACGCTTGGATGCATGACCCTGATGAGGTGGAGCGAGTTGCTGCGGAAGGCTTTGCACTTACCATGGGAGTTATTCGACCTAAGCACTCATCCAAAAAATGTCAGTCTTTCGGCATTTCATCTATCTTCTCAAGAGTGGCGTCCGATGGTTTAATTACAATTCCACCGTATGGTTTGACATAAACTTTGACATCGGAAGAAAGCGCTGTCTCAGGAACATCCAAAACAAAAGAGTCATCTTCTTCCGCTTCGTCACTTGTTTCGTCGCTTGTTTCGTCATTAGTATTGGCAGGCTTTCGAGTTGAAATCGTAATCGTTTGATTAATATATGGAATAATATCGTTCACAAAAGCCGGCCCAAGAATATCGGACTTTGCTCGATACTCTCCATCCCCCCAGTCATCCACATAAATTTGATCTTCTGGATCGTGAGGAAATTTTTTCACGACCGCGTATCCTGTGCCACTGACTTGCCTTCCTACCCCTATAGCGCCATCGGCAAAGGCAATAGCGGAATTTAATTGTAGATAAGTATCTCGTGACACGGAATCGCCAACCCTTCTATCTTCAAAATGATAACCGTAACCAGAAAAGCGATTGCCCTCATAGTCAACGTCAGCTGACAATGAGAAAGATTCTGGATCATCATTTACATGTTCGGCACGGAATTGGGCATATGTTCTATTGATTGAGTGTTTTGGGTCGCGGGCTACTGAAAATGCACTGCTATTAGTGCGAGTATTATATGATAAGTCGGCAGTAACTTGGTCCCCAAAAAAACGGCGTAAGGACAAAAATGCGGAGAAGTTATTTCCAGTTTCGTTACTAAATTTATCTGCCGAAACAGTGACGTTAAAAGATAACTTCTTAGAAATTCGTTGGTTTGCTGCGAGATAACTCGACCATTGTTCAGTAAAATTAGGCGACCCGAGGGGCGATGTGGGGTTGGGGCGAATTCGGCGCCAATCCCCACCGAGGGATACATGTAAACTCTTAGTAATTGGATGACTTACGGACCCGGTGAACACGAATTTGGGATCAAAAATCAAACTAAAATCACCAATTGATTGAAAACTGTTTTCGCCAATTCTGCTGAAGTTTTCACCAAGGAATTCAAAATCAAGCGTGATATGCGGTAAGTCACTTATCACAGGACTCGCAAATGTTGCTCCGATAGCAAGGTCAAATCCATCATCAAAACGTTTGCTAACCCCACTCCTCGCTGTTACTGACCCAATCCGTGACGAAAAAATCGCGCTTGCCCCCATCATCGCGACGAATTTATCAGCTTGAAAATCTGCCCCAATATTGACGCTGGAATTCAGACCGTATTGTACGAAACCGCTGACCACCGCCTCTTCGAAATTATATTGAGGCCCGTCAATTCTTCCAAAAGCAGGTACACCAGCCGAAATTCCAAAATCCAGAATTCCTTCTGAGAGTCTTGGTGCAGACGTTAAGGCAGAAAATTTTATGCGCTCTGAGCGGCCGGTATTATCGCGTATTTCCAATTCAATCCGCTGAGTGCCCAACTCATTAGCGAATCCTTCAATATCGAATGCGCCAGGTGATAAGAACTCTTGTCGAACCAAGCTGTCATCAGCATAAATTTGGACGCGCGACGGCCGTTCAATCAAAAACGTTTTCCTGCCTGTAGGCAAAACGTTTCGACGCGGTTGGATAGCGCGATAATCGCGCGCAATACTGAGTCCCAAGAGTCGGGTAGAACCCTGAAAGTTAACGGGCCTGGCGAACACATCTCCCAATGTGGCCCTAATCGCCGTCGTAGGAAATTCTTTTTCTAGCGATGTGAATCCTCGCTGAAATTCTACTGACTGATTATTCGCGATACCAAACTCATCGGATATATGGTCCCGTGTCCAGACCAACCTTCCTTCGCTATTTATGGTAATCCCGCCAAATATTTCACTACGAATTGACGGTTCGAAATTTAGGATGAGTTCATCAAATATGCTGCGGCTGAGTGCTGAATTAAACTCCGATCTTGAGTATAAAATAGAGCTATTTATAACAGCCGAAAAACCGTCGGGATGAAGACTGTCCTGCTCAGCGGCTTCAGGTCCTAGCAATGGGGTCTGTATTGGTACAAAAGCCGGTGTTTCAGGATCGTCTGACTTCTCGACTTCTTCTTCGGTCAGCGGGCCTGCTTCACCTACACTTTTCTGAATTTGAGCGCCGCTTACACACGCTAAAGCCGAAATAGGGTATAGCGTGCATAGACTTACACAAACTGACTCTAATGCACCCCGCAACAGCCTCACCACTGCAACCCCTAGTAATCGCTTTTACTTGCGGTATTTTCTAAAAATTACCACAAGACGGCCAAAGCGCAATAGCCCACCCCTAGCTCGATTTTAAGTGCGCTGATTGTGCGTTAGCGGATCAATTTTTTGAAGAGACAGTTTCATATATTCGTGGTAGTGAATCTGTCGATATGACGGCGATATATAAGGTCTAAACTCGACATGCGCGTAATTTTGCTGACTTTAGCATGCTTTGGATTTGCATTATGTGGGTGCACCTCCAAATTCGCTGCTTCAGAGAGTCGAAATCACTTGAATGACCACGTTACACCGCATGCGTTGGTTTTAAGCCCAAAGCCGACTGATAGTCTTGGCGAAGCAGGTCTAAATTCCTTGAACCCCGAAGATGATAGTAACAAACACAAATTAATCGTATATCGTCCCTTTTTAGAGGCGGCTTTTTCCGGTTCAAAGAGATCCTCATTGCGTTGCTATTATGAAGACGAGTCCCCATTACGGTCGGGATTCAATTCATGCATTTACCGTTGCCGCGGGCAAACAATTAGCCTCGTGAAAAGTTCCGCTAAACTGTGCCCGAAGAGTTATGAATTTTCCGACATCGCTCAAGGAATGTATAACTTTCATGTTGGCAGATTAAATATCGTGCACGCTAGCGAGAACGTTGTGAATTCCCCTCAGGAGTGAGCATCATAAATAACCGGCGGTTTGAAAGCCCGTAAACAACTTCAACAATCTTATCCAGTTTCTGTGTCGCTGAAATAAGGGCCGAACCGTAAGTACCACGGATCGGCCCATTTATGTTTGAAATAGTTACGTTCTAGCCCTTACAAACTGAAGTGGAACTATAACGACCTGATGGAGTCACCGTTTCCGTTATGTCGCAGCCACCAAGAACATATTGTATTCTAATTGCACGAGATGGCGCTGTTTGCCCGGGTTGTAGGTTACCGTGGTCCATATACCGTTGAAATTGCAACGACCCGTCCTTATTTAATTTCGTTACAATCTGAAATTTGCAATTCGGATCAGTTGCATAGCCTACCGGAAAATTTCCGGGATCAGCTGCAACGAGGCAACCAGTACCCCGTTCCGGCGACGCTGCATTTATTGGTTTTGAATTCATCGAATGTGCCGAACTTGTAAATGCAGCCAGAACTAGAAACGCACTTGTACATGACAGTATATATCGCATGATCTCCCTCCAAATTGTGCTGAAGCCCGCCTCCCCTCGAGGCGCCCCGCAAACATCGATAAGATCGGCATAAAAGTTGCTTGTCCAGCGATTTTTTTTGCGCTCATCAACGTGTTCATTTAGTTGACAAAAATCTGGCTGATAATTTTGATTCCGTATCGCGCAAAGTCTCGGGTTCAAAATTTGTGTTACAATATTATATCTCGATACGCATTTTCTCGATGCTGACATAAAATCATGTCTGATCCGACCAGCCGCAATTAATTGATTTACGGATTTATTCTAGATATTCCGTACAGGGCTTTTATTTTTTAGATTATTACTGAATAGGTTCAGCTTTCGACAGATGTCCTCTCTATAATGCTCAGACCTATCAATTCTGAGGAAGAGGGATAACTGGCAAGTCATGAGGTCACACGCATGAAAATTGCGTCATGCCCTAATCCACTCCCAAAGCGACGAAATCTTAAGCCTAATCGTAGCCCATGTATGACACCGTTTTTCACCCCTCTAGCATGCTGACGCTCATCGATTAATACAACCGTGTGGCGCTCGCCATCATAGCCAGACCAAGAATGGGCTCAGCGGACGTGCCGGACGCGCTGTATCCTTTAATTCTCAAAAGTGGAAAGCGTGAATTCATTCGCTCCGACAGCGGAAGGGGATTTACCGCTGAGGCGTTACGAGACTGGCTTAAGAAGAACGGCGTCAAACCAATTCATATCTAGCCAGGCTGTCCATGGGAGAGCGGCTGAGCCAATAAAATCATGTCCATCCGCATTAAGCGCTGGCATGCGTCTGCCAGTTCCCGAAACTTTATATAACAAAGCTTATGCCGATGGGTCAGGATACATACGGCATATAAATTGGACGAAGGTTTACCGTCGCTTTCACCCGCTAGAATTACGAAGAGATCGAGGGAAATGTGCGTCTAGTCTGAATCAAGGAGTTAGTTGTTTTTCCAACGCTCAATCGCTCAACAGCCCTTCGTAATGCTCACTCAGTTTGGCCCAAAACATCGCACTGGCATATTCGTCAGCGTTCTCTAGCCGGTGGTAGGTTTTCCACCGCATCCATTTTGGTTTTCTCGGAAAGGGTTCGTCCATACTGCCGGACGCCCCGAGTTTGATCCGTACGTCCTGCGTGCGCGAAATTAACCGGTTCGGATAGTCCTCATACTGGCTGGGATATGTCGCCCTATAGCATTTCCGGCAGCGGAAATAATCGCCGCCAAATATCGCGCGACAGCGGCGGCCACAGGAAAGGAAAACAAACCAGAGCCGTGCCCCACCAAAATTCTGTGTAGTACGAGAAAAGGGGATTTCCTCGCAGATGGGCTTCCAATCCTCGCCGCGATTCCGCACGCGATAGTCAAGAATTAGAGCGTGCGCCTTGTATTCCATTTGCACGGATGCGACGCGCTTTCCGTTGCGAGACCAGTAAAACATGCGCCGCCCCAGAGGTTGCAGCATGTTCAATCGCCGCAGATCGGTTAGGTCAATTTTGCGCAAGTCTGTCAGCTTCGTGGCGTATCGTCCGCCACCGCTTCCCCAGCCGCCCATCTACATTCTCGAAATCATGTGGTTAACCTGAAGATTCATGCTCTGTAATAGTTGTTCGCCGTTCGCATAAAAAACATATTTCGGGGCATTTAGCACAAGAAAGCAGGATGCGTCGGTCTGACTTGAAAAGCCGCAGGGATTCAACCTGCCCCCATTTTTTCAACTGTGGATGCGTCAAAATCTGTAAGCCCCACCGGTCGCACCCCAAAGAGAAGCATATCAGCCACGCCCCCCGGCATGTAATTATGTCAGTCCCTAAAAGCGCTGCCGCGTATGGTAGACTGTATAGGCAGTCCCGAGACGGAACGCATAAGCTAAGGTTTGTTAAGGTCACGAGTACCCTAGAGGAACGCAACGCGCTCAATGAGAGCCATGTAAGTATTGAGACGGAACGCTAGGCCGCTTTGCGTTCCGTATGAGTACCGAGTTCTGAATTTTGTCGCCGCGGCCAACATTTCCAGTTGTTCGTCGCAGGTCCAAATTTCGGCATATCAATCGTCTGATCTGTAACGGCCCAGGTGGCAGCGCGCCGCCCGTACCAGTGTCCCTCACTCATTCTAATAATAAACCCCTTTTCAGCGAGTTCATCAAAGGCCCGTTTGATCGTCGTTTTGCCCAACCCAAGCAGTCCTGCCGCTTCGCCGTAGGATAGGCTCAGGTCGCCATTGTTTCGCCCGTTATACCGTGAGCGCAATTCGACATACACTTTGACGCCAGAGCCACTGAGCGAGCGCCAGGCCAGTGAGCGAGCCATCCTATAAGGAATTGGCACGAATTGGCCGCCCGTTTTGGAGCGGCCCTTTTTTGTGTGTCGAGGCACTATGCTGCCTCCTCGTCGATGAGACTCACAAGCGACCGCAGCACATATCGGGCATGTGTTCCCGCGAATACGCCGCCGTGGCGTTCGTGTACGGTTTCAATCGCCAAACCGGCGCGGCGGAGATTGAATACATAGGCCGACCACCGCGGCGCCGGATTGTCTATCGGTGTACACCCGCGCACACCGGCGTTGATGAGTTCCCTCAGCGCCCACGCATTGCGTCCGTCAAAACTGAGACAATCGCCGCCCGTCAGGACAGTAATTGACATCGCATCGCTATTCCTCATGACGCACCGCCCGCGCTGCGCTGAGGTTTTTCAGGGCTTGCGCTTTCTGTTTTTGGGTGGCTGGAGCGCGGTACGGATTTTCGCCCATCCTGAACGCCCAGAGGGCGCAGGTTGCGGACGGGCATTCTTCAACCGCTATAGGGCTCCCACCTGAACAGTTGAGACAATGACGCCGAATGGCTCGGATCGGGTTTCGTTTTGCGGCGGTGGGCTTAGTCATATCGACCTCCATCGCCAAAGGCGCCAAATGCGATTTCACAGATGGCCCGCGCGGTGGCGCCGTCAATGCCGAAGCGCTCGCGCATTAATTGGAGCCTTAATGCAGCCGCGAGGCTGATTTCGGTCATAGGGGTATTGTTTCCGCGTCGCGGATTCTTAAACTCAGTCATAATCGGTAAATCCTCTGGCCCTGCCGTTAGCGCGGCGGGCCTTTTTCTTACGCGGCCTTAGGCTCGCTAGTGGTTGTTTTCATATTGTCCTCGATGAAAGCGTCGAGGTCGGATTTCCGATAGCGCACGGCGACGCCAATTCGCGTAAACGGAATTGACGGCTTACCGCTCACGCGGGATTTAGCGAGAAATGACGCGGAGACCCTAAGATAGCGGGCTGCTTGCTCGGTGTTAAATAGTAGGTTTGTAGCTTCAGGCACCAGACTAATTCCCATGATTGCAACCGAATTGCCTCGGTCAAGATAGGAAAGAGAATGATGCCTCAGATTGTTCGAAAACAGAGAGGTGGGTTTCTGAACACTCAAATACCTGTTCGGAAACTGCCGTACGGTTTTCGAATAAGCTCTTACGCTCTTTTCTCTCTTAATTTTGGCGTCCCGCCGATTGCGCCCGCAACTGGGTCAATCTCAAGGGTTTCGTCATCAAGCCAACGCTTAATCCAATCCATTCCAAAAGACTCTTTATTGGATTGGCAATATTTCAGCACTTTTTGGTCTTTCTCAGCTTCGTAATACCGCACCCGTAAGGTCCCATTGGACGCGCCATGTAAATTCTTGCGCAAACCGTCAGGCATGGCGCGCAGTATACTTTCCAGACTTGCATCCGGTTTCTCAGATTTGCGAAATTGCACATACGCATAAAGCATTATGCGATGTATCCGCATCCATTTAACTTTCGCTCCGCCCTGAGGAAGAGTATCTTTGAATTCTAAGGCGGCAAATTCTGGTATGTGCTTTTGGGCGAGGACGATAGCGAGAGTCTGCCACGACCACGATTTACCCGCCGAAATTCCAAAATGATTAAACAGCTTTTCAAGGTTGCGGTCTAAGTTCGTTTCCTGGGTCTTCGCTAGCTGTGAAATTAGTTCGTCGCGTGTACCGTCAAATTTATCAAAATCAGTAAATCTGAGTACCTCGAACGAGAATTTCGGATATGGCTTATCTTTCTTGTCCAGTGCTGCAATGAGTTCGTCTGATGCCGCAACGGCATCTTTCTCCGATAGACCGTTACTCATCCAAGTATAATTTGAGACTTCGCCATTTTCTTGGTCCAGATAGAGATAACAGGTTATCGCTTTCTGTCTCGGGCACGAATAGGTGAGTTTGTCGGTTAGCGTATCATCAAAGTCAATTTCCATTTCGCCTCCGCTCGGCGCCGCAATTAATATGCGGCGCGGCGGGTCCGTGCGGTGCGGACTTTTCGGCGGCCAAACCTAGCCGCGCCGAATCGGGATTTTACCCGCTTTTACGCAGCGGAATAACCTTCGCGTTTCCACCGCCCATGCTGGCGGCAATAGCGGACGCCACTGCGTTTGCCGCAGCGTGGCGCGGATCGTCCGCAAAATGGGCGTAACGTGCGGTGGTTTGCGGTTGTGAATGCCCTAGAAGCGAGCCGATGAGGGGCAGAGACATACCGCCCGCGGCGGCGACACTGGCGAAAGAATGCCGCAAATCGTGAAGCCTCACGTCTTCCAGATTCGCCATTGCTCGAATCCTTCGCCACGGCTTTTGCAGATTTACAAGAGCCGCGCCTTTCTTGGCTCCGCAGATGACGTGCGGGTTTTTAACCTGCCGTGGCAAGTCGGTCAGAATTTGGACGGCGGGCGCGGGCAGGGCGATGGTCTTCGCGCCGGTCTTGGATTCGGGAAGTCGTAAAAGCGTGGCATTCAAATCAACATGTTCCCACCGCAGGGACAAGATTTCTGACAGCCGGGCGCCGGTGAACAGCAGCAGCCGAATTGCTGCGATAACGTAGACGTTTTCGCCGGTGGCTTCAGCCTTGGCGAGCGCGCTTCCAAGCCGCTTTAGTTCTTCAGGGGATAGAAAGCGCTCCCGTGCCTTTTCTTTATATTTTTTGACGCGGCGGCATGGGTTTGAATTTTCAGGCCGCAAGCCCCAATCTTCGGCAACATTGAACATGTGAGACAGTAGAGCGAGATAGCGGTTTGCTGCGTAGGGATGTGCCTTCATGCCTTGATGGAAACGGGCAATGTCGCCGCGCTGAATATCCTTGATGCGATAGCGGCCCAGTGCAGGCCGAATATGGTTTTTCAGTGCGCGGGTTTCCTCGCGGACGGTGGACGCCTTTTTATGACTCTTTGCGTAATCCTTCAGATAGCGGTCTGCAAAAGCATCGAAAGTATCGGCGTCGCGCTCGATTTTCGCCTCTAGAGCTGGGTCGATGCCGTCGCGGATTTTGCCCTTCAGACGCTCAGCCTCGCGCCTCGCTTTATCGGGTGTCCAACCATCTCCATGTTGACCAATAGTGACCCACCGCTGCACGCCGCCACGGCGATACTTGAGAATGTAGCTACGGGCGCCGCTTGCCCATACGCGTAGCCCCAGCCCCTTTATTTCGCCGTCCCAAATCGTTTCGCCCGGCTTCGCAGAATCAACGCGTCTTTTGGTGAGTTTTCCGGCCATCTTCCGTCTCCTGAGGAGTGGTAGCTTTTGAGATGAAGGGACCGCTGCGCTACCACTAAGCTACCATCTGGGGTCTATCGTCGGGAAACGCAAGGCATAGTAATGCCCATTTTATGGGGATATTTTCAACAATGGGAAACGGCAGGTAAACGCAGGAATCGAAGAACGCGACATTCGTAATGATGGGGTCAGGTGTTCGAGTCACCTATGCGGCACCACTTCTTCCTTGAGCGAGTTGGGCGCACGCAATATTTGCGTTATGATTCCTGATCGCTTGAGGAGCCATTCATCTTAAAAGAAACCATCAATGCGACGCGGCCGCTGGTTTTCTGGCCGCCCGTCATATTGCTGACCGGCGCGCTCGCCTTCAGCCTGGTCGATTTTGACGGGTTTTACGCAACGGTGAAGCGCGCCAATGACTGGATACTGTCGAGTTTCGACTGGCTGTTCAGCTATGCGTCTTTCGCTGCCGTATGCCTTGTCGCATGGGTTGCTTTATCGCCGCTTGGCGGCGTGCGCATCGGCGGGCCTGAGGCCAAGCCGCTCTTGAGCCGCTGGAACTGGTTCTCGATTACGCTCTGCACGACTATCGCCATCGGCATTTTATTCTGGGGCGCGGCGGAGCCGATGTTTCATGTGAGCGCGCCGCCGGACTATGCGGGCGTTGAACCGCATACGGACGGCGCGGCGCAATTTGCGCTTTCGTCAATGTTCATGCACTGGACGATTACGCCCTACGCTATTTACACGGTGCCTGCGCTCGCCTTCGCGCTGGCGCATTACAATCTCAAGCGGCCTTATTCGTTGAGCGGGCCTCTATCGGTTGTCTTTGGCAAAGTGGCTACGGGGCGCGCCGGCGCGCTGATTGATGCGGTCGGGCTTTACGCGTTGGTGGCCGGCGTTGCTGCGTCATTGGGCGCCGGCGTCATGACTTTATCCGGCGGGCTTGAGGCAAGTCTTGGAGTTTACGATAGCGTCTGGCTTCGTTTCGCGATCACGGCCGCGATTGTTCTGGTGTTTGTCGCCTCATCGGTTAGCGGGGTACAGCGCGGCATCAAATATCTGTCAGATATCAACACGAAGTTCTTCTTCGTACTGGTCATCTTTGTGCTTCTTGCCGGGCCCACCCTGCAGATTTTGATGCTTGGCGCCGAAAGCGCCGTTGAATACATCACGAAATTCATTCCTCGCAGTCTTGCGCTGGGCGAGCGCGCCAGTGATCCGTGGATGCGCGACTGGACGGTGTTTTACTACGCCAACTGGCTCGCCTGGGCGCCGGTGACGGCGCTTTTCCTGGGGCGAATTTCTGTCGGTTATACGGTACGCGAATTCATATTGTTCAACCTTGTTGCGCCGGCCGGGTTCGGCGCCGTGTGGATGACGGTGTTCGGCGGCGCGGCGATCAACGCCGACGCGACAGGAGGCGCATTGTCCGCGGCGCTTGATGCGCGCGGGCCCGAGTCGGTGATTTATGCGTTGTTCAATGCCCTGCCGTTCAGCCAGATTGTCATCGCGATTTTCATTTTCCTGACATTCATTTCCTTCGCCACGGCCATGGATTCGAACACGCATTCAATCGCAGGCGTGTGCCTGAAAAATGTAAAGCCGGGTGAACGGCGCCAGAAAGCCGAACGCTGGATAAAAATATTCTGGGGCGCGCTTGTGGGCGCCGTCGCTTTCACCATGACGTCGACGACCGGCATTGACGGCGTAAAAATGCTGTCCAATCTCGGCGGACTGCCGGGATTGTTCATACTGATTTGTATGGGGGCGGTCATCATCGCCATGCGCGTTTCGTGGCTTGCCGAAATTCGGGCCGCGGCGCAGCCGGCGCCGGGAGCGTTCGTTTCAGGTAAATAAGCCCTGCGGCAGCCAGCCTTCGAATAGCGCTTCCTTCTTGCGCGCGATATCGCGCGCTTCAGCGGGTGACGTTTTCCGGAACCAGACTTCGTCGCCGGGGCGAAGCTGGCCTGTAAGATGAAGGTCGGCGCCGATCACCTGTGCGATCCGCGGATAGCCGCCGACCGTCTGTGCGTCCGCCATGAGCAGAAAGGGCGCGCCGCTTCGCGGACATTGCACCGTACCGGGAAAAACCGGACTGCTCGCCATGGTAATTTCCTCACGCATGTGCAGCCGGGGTCCGTCGAGTTCGGCGCCCATGCGGTCGGCGCGCCGGCCTACGGCCCAGCGCATCGTGAAAAAATGTTCGCTGTCATCTTCAAGCAAACCGGCTTCCGGCCCAGCAGTTGCGCGCAACACAAAACTCCGGCTCAGCATTGTCTGCATCGGCCGGGGAACGTCGCGCGGCGCTGTTGTTTGCAGTTCAGCGGAAGCCAGCACGTCGCCGCTGCTTAATGCGCGGCCTTCAATGCCGCCAAGCCCGGCGGCGAGATAGGTGGAAACGCTGCCAAGAAAATCGTCGCCGGAAAAACCGCCCTCAAACGCGATATAGCATCGCGCGCCAGCATTCGCGGCGCCGAGAACAAGCATGTCGCCAGCTTTTCCTTCGATGCGTCGATAGAGCGGAGCAGGTTCGCCGTTGAGGCGCGGCGTCATGTCAGCGCCGGCGAGAGCGAATGAAATTTTTTTCTCAAAGCGCAACGCCGAGCCTTTGAGCGTGCATTCGAGCGCCGCGGCGTTCGGCGGATTGCCAAGTGATGCATTTGCGAGCGCCAGCGACACGGGGTCTGCGGCGCCGGAAAGCGGAACGCCCTGATGCCGTTTGCCGCGCCGACCGAGATCCTGCAGCGTCGTCGAAAGTCCCGGTTCAAGAATTGTTGCAAGAGGCGTCATTGTTGTGCGTCCGCAATCTTTTCGAATTTTTCTGCACTGATCGGTATGAAGCGGACCTCATCCCCGGGAGAAAATTTGAACGGATCGCCCGCTTTGGAATGGAAAAGTTTCACGGGTGTGCGACCGATGATGCGCCAGCCGCCGGGCGAGGCGAGGGGGTAAACGCCGGTCATGCCGCCAGCGACGCCGACGGATCCGGCGGCGACGCGCGGGCGCGGCGTTTCAAGCCGCGACATGCGCAGCGCCTCATCGAGCGGGCCGAGATAAGCAAAGCCCGGCGCAAAACCGACGGTCAAAACGCGGTACGGCCTTGCTGTATGAATAGCGATTAGCTGTTCTGATGACAAAGAAGCGCGTTTGCCAAGATCATCAAGATCAGCACCATATTCGCCGCCGTAACAGACCGGAATTTCGAATTTGTTTTTCGGCGCAGGAACAGTGGCTGGCGTGGAACGCAATGCTTCTGTCAGCCAGTCATATGTGGCGGCAAGAGCTGCGAGAGCCGGATCAACCCTGATGACCAGACTGTCGACGCCCGCAACGGAGTCAGTTACGCCCGCGCGCATCCGTAACGCATCGGCAACGGCGTTAACATAGAGCGCTGCTGCAATTTCATCGTCAACGTCGTGGAGTCGCGCTATCCATCCGCGTTCTCCATAAGGCGCGATGGAATGGCGGAAGACGCTACTCATGCAAACGTCCTGATCGTAAAGCCGTCGCTTTCAAGCGCCGCGCGCACAGCTCTTGCTGTCTCTGCAGCACCCGGTGAGTCGGAGTGGATGCACAAGGTTTGAACCGTAAGGGTCAACGCTCCGCCGGACGCTCTGAAGGTTTCGCCTTTTGCGATGGCGCGCGCCTGTTCTGCCCTCGCTGCAACATCTTCAATGACTGCGCCCGGCGTTCCGCGCGGCGTTAAGGCGCCGGATTGTAGGTAAAGACGATCGACAAAGCCTTCCGCAGAAAAATTTTTGCCTGCAATTTTTGCCGCGTCTTCAATTTTTGAACCGGGCGGACCGACGATGATAGCGCCGCCTGCAGCTTCAACAATCAATTCCGCCAGCGGCAAGTCTTTCGCGGCGTCATTGTAAAGCGCGCCATGCGGTTTTACATGATTTAGGGATGCGCCTTCATCGTCAGTAATTTTTTTCAGCGCCGCAATCTGATCTTTCAGGGACTCTAGCAGTTCGGTGGCGTCGAATTTGAGACTGCGGCGGCCAAACCCCTCACGGTCAGGATAGGAAGGGTGCGCGCCGATACTGACATTGCGCTTTTTGGCAAGTCTTACGGTGTGGACCATCGTTTCGTCATCACCAGCGTGCCCGCCGCAGGCAATGGAACATGAAGAAACAAGTAGCATGAGTTCGGCTTCAGCGCTGCGTTGATTGTCGTCAGTGTACTCGCCCATATCAGCGTTGAGATCGATGGCCTGCATCACAATACTCCAAGCGCACGCAGAAAGCCGCGAAGGCCCAGCATGGCGGCGATGAGCGTCACAATGAGACCCGCGGTGTTAGCGATAAGGCCATTTGCGTATGCGCCGAGAAGTTTTCTGCTATTCGCGGCGTAGAGAAGAAACACAGCTATAACCGGCAATAAAACGCCGTTGGCGATTTGCGCGAAAAGAATGATTTCGATAGGACGCGCGCCGGTGACGGCGACAATAGCGCCGACAAGAAGAACCGCGCCCGCGACCATGCGAAATTTTACGACTTTCGGGTCGCTTTCGAATTTGAAGAGTTCTGCGGCGGCGAAGCCTGTCGCAAGCGGCGCAGTAATCGCGGATGAGAGTCCTGCGGCGAACAGCCCGGTTGCGAGCAGGTAAGTTGCGCTCGCGCCGAAAGCAGGTTCGAGCTGGCGCGCCATATCGGCTGCGTTACTAATGGTTCGTCCCGAGCCAAAAAGGCTCGCCGCCGCTGTTGAAAGGACAAGGATGGAAACGATGCCGCCGACGCCTATGGATAGCCGTGCGTCGAATCGCGTCTCATTCAGATCACCAGCGCTATTCCACCGCTTGCGCGCCGCTGCAGCGTGAAGAAAGAGATTGTAAGGAACGATTGTCGTTCCGATCAGTCCAAGCACAATGGGAAAGGCGCCGAGCGGTATGGAGGGAACCAAAGCCCCTTTGACTAACGCCGTCCAGTTCGGGCCGATGATGATGAGTGCTGTCGCAAACGCCAGCGTCATCACCAACACCGCAGCGATTAAAACTTTTTCGATGATGCGGTAGCCGCCAAAGAGTAGGATCAGGCCAGCAATAAGGGCGATAGAGGCGGCGATGTAGCCTCTTGATGCAAGCTCTGGAAAAGCGGCTTCAACGCCCAGCGCCGCGCCAGCGATATTGCCGCCTTCATAAGCGGCGTTGCCGACAAACAACGCCGCTATGATCAGAGCGGCGGAAATCCATTTCAGCAAGGGCGTTTCAGCGAAGCGCTCCATAATCGCCTCGCCGAGACCGCGCCTTGCGACGACGCCGAGCCGCGCGGCCATCTCCTGCAGGATGACGGCGGCGACGGTGGCGAACACCAGAGCCCAGACGAGAGCATAACCATAGCCCGCGCCGGCGAGCGTTGCAGTGGTGACGGTGCCAGGGCCGATGAAGGCGGCGGCGGTGAGGGCGCCAGGCCCGATGGCGCGAAAGCGGTTGAACATGGGTGCGACGTTAGCGCGGGCGCCCGGAAAAAGCGAACCGGGCGAAGAAAAACCGCCCCGGCTTTAAAAGCCGGGGCGGTTGTTTACGCGATACGCAACAGAACAATCGCAGCGATCAGATTATTCGTCTTCGCTTTTCAACTCGACGCCTTCTGACGCATCCATGGAAGCGTTGGTGACCGGCGCGACTTCAATAAGCGCGATGGGCGCGCCATCGGATTTTTCTTCCGGCTTTTCTTCTTCTCGGAGCTGCGGTTTCGGCGATGGCGACAGCGGCGCTGCCGGAACAGAATCGAAATCGGGCGTGTCTATATCGTCGGAAGCATATTCCGACCAATAAGCCGGCTGGTTCATCAGCTGACGATAAACACCGATATTGTTGTCGGCGACAACCGGCGGCAGGTCAGAACGGGCGAGGCGTTCTGCTTCGCCCATGTCGCCTGAAAGTGCGAGCACCAATGCGAGGTTTTGGCGAATGCGCGAGTTGGCGCCGGCGTTTGCAGAAGCCTGACGCAGCGTGGTGCGCGCCATCGAAAGCTTGCCGTCAAGCGCGTAGGAAAGGCCCTTGTTGTTCAGCACCATAACTTCGCCCGGCGACATGGCGAGCGCGCGGTCGTATTTGGCCCGTGCGGCGTCATGCTCACCGATCTGATCAAGCGCGACGCCGTAAGCGGAAAGCGCGCGCCAGTCATTTGGCGATTTCGAAACGGCGGTCTCGAGATATCGGACGGCTTCAAAAGCGCGGCCGCTTTCAACCAGCGTCTTTCCGTATTCGAGGTTGACGTCTGTATTCGCCGGGTGGGCCGCCGCTGTTTTTTGCATGACGGAAACGGCTTCGTCATTGGATCCGATCTTGCGGAGCGATTTCGAAAAATTCACTGCGACATTCGGATCGGACTGATTGGTGTTATAACGCGTGCCCCAGAATGCTGCGGCGGCGATGGGGTCCATCCCTTCGCTCACGGAAGGATCGGAGAATACGCCGATGGCTTCGCGGTAGTCCTTGTTGCCGACGTCATTAGCAGCCGTCGACGAACTGGCGTTATTGCCCGTAGACGCGCAGGCCGAGAGGGCCAGGATCACAGCCGTGTTGATAATCGTATGTTTCGTTGCAAGCTTGAATGCGTTAAGCATGGGTCTCGCCTTTAGTGAATTCCGCTTGAGTTGACCTGCATGGTGGCGCAAGGAATTCAATAAAGGCTTAACCGTATGCTTAATGTGCAACCGATTTGGTAAGTTAACGGATTATTCATGAGCGCTGAAACGTTAAACGACTATGAACTCGAAGCCGCAAATGCCGCAAAGAAAATCTTCTTCGTCAAGGATGGTGGACTTGAAACAAGCGACGCGCCGGAGGCGCTGAAGGCGCTTGCCGCCGCCAATGCTTTTACAGGCGAAACGGGCGCGGTGCTGGCGGGCCGCGACGGCGTTCTTCTGGGCGTGGGCGATGAAAGCGATGTTTTCATTACTGCCGCCGCCGCGGAAAAATTGCCGGAAGGCGATTATGTCTTTGCGGAGGCGCTGGACGCTGAGCGCGCCAATCTCAGTGTGCTCGGCTGGTTGATGGGCGGGTACCGTTTCGACCGGTACAAACAACAAAAACCGGCGAAGGCCCGGCTGATCGCCCCCGAAATCGCGGATCTGACAAGCGTCACCCGGTCCATGGATGCGGTTTCGCTGGTGCGTGACCTTGTTAATACGCCGGCCGGCGACATGAGCCCGGCTGCGCTTGAACAGGCGGCGCGTAATATCGCCGAAGAATGCGGCGCCCGCATCAGCGTAATCACTGGCGATGATCTTCTGGCGCAAAACCTGCCGATGATTCATGCGGTGGGCCGGGCCTCCGTCTCTGCGCCGCGGCTGATCGATTTGACCTGGGGGGATCCGGCCGCGCCAAAGCTGACGCTGGTAG
>DGNI01000003.1:0-7046 GCA_002388885.1 Parvularculaceae bacterium UBA4496
CGCAAGCATTTTTTCCGACGCGCCGGTGAAGGCGATTGCGAGCCTGCCGGATGCATTGCGCAAACGCCTCACTGTCACCCATCAGGCGCGCGAAGCAGAAATGGAATCCGTGAAGGCCGGTTACGCCGCCGCGGGCGTTCGCGCCGAGGTCGCGCCGTTCTTTTCCGATCTTCCCGCCCGCATGGCCGCCGCGCATCTCGTTATTTCCCGCGCCGGCGCCTCAACAGTGACGGAACTCGCAGCCATCGGGCGTCCGTCGATCCTCGTGCCGCTCGGCATCGCCATGGACGATCACCAGACCGGCAACGCCCGCGCGCTCGCTGACAAGGACGCGGCCCTGATTTTGCCGGAAAAAGGTTTTAAGGAAGACCTGCTGGCGGATTTGCTGGCGAAANNCGGCGCGGCTGAAGGTGATGGCCGACGCGGCGAAAGGCGCGGTAAAATCCGGCGCGGCGTCGCGGCTCGCGGATCTGGTGGAAAACATCGCCGCGCAAAGCAAAGCGGCTTGAGTGAAGCGTAATATGACGGATAAAGACCAATATTCGAAAATCGATCCGCCGAAGATCAAGGTGCGGCTGCCTTTCGGCGCTGGCGTCGTGCATTTCGTCGGCATTGGCGGCATCGGCATGAGCGGCATCGCCGACGTCATGCGCAATCTCGGTTACGACGTGCGCGGCTCCGATGTTGCCGACGGGCCGAACGTACAACGCCTCAAGGACAAGGGCGTGCCGATTGTTATCGGACATAGCCCCGAAAACGTCGACGGCGCCGATGCGGTGATCATCTCAACTGCGATCAAGCGCGACAACCCGGAGGTCGCCGCGGCGCGCGCGCGGCATATTCCGGTGGTTAAACGCGCCGACATGCTCGCCGAGCTGATGCGATTGAAATGGACGGTATCGGTCGCCGGCACGCACGGCAAGACGACGACGACGACCATGGTGGCGGCGCTGCTCGATGAAGCAAACCTCGACCCGACGGTCATCAATGGCGGCGTCATCAATGCTTACGGCGCCAATGCGCGCATCGGCGAGGGCGACTGGATGGTGGTTGAGGCCGATGAAAGCGACGGTACGTTCATTCGCCTGCCGACGACGGTCGCCATCGTCACCAATATCGACCCGGAACATCTCGATCACTGGGGCGGGTTTGAAAACCTGCGTAACGCCTTCGACATCTTTATCGAGAACACGCCGTTTTATGGGTTTGGCGTCGTCTGTCTTGACCATCCGGAGGTTCAGGCGCTGGTGGGCCGCGTTACCGACCGGCGGCTTATTACTTATGGCGTCAACCCGCAGGCGGATGTGCGCGCGGCGAATATCAGGTTTGAGGACGGAGCGTCCGTTTACGATATTATTTTCCGCGAGCGCGGGGCCGAGATCGGGCGCATCGACAATGTGAAGCTGCCCATGCCGGGCGCACATAACGTTCTGAACTCGCTGCCCGCCGCGATTGTCGCCAAGCGTCTCGGCGCGAGCGACGAACAGATAAAATCCGGCTTTGCGAAATTCTCCGGCGTCAAGCGGCGCTTCACCCATGCGGGCGAGTGGAAGGGCGTGACGATCATCGACGATTACGGCCATCACCCCGCTGAGATCGCCGCGGTCCTGCGCGCCGCGCGCAATATCGCCAGCGGCAAGGTCATCGCGGTGGTGCAGCCGCATCGCTACACTCGTTTACAAAACCTGTTCGATGAATTCTGTGCCTGCCTCAACGAAGCAGATGTGGCGCTGATCACGGATGTTTACGCCGCAGGTGAAACGCCACTGGAAGGCTATGACCGCGACAGTCTTGTCGCCGGGCTTGAAAGCCACGGCCATCGCGACGCGCGAGCGTTGAAAAGTTTCGACGACCTGCCGCGCGTCATCGCCGAAACGGCCGAACCGGGCGATTATGTCATCTGCCTCGGCGCCGGGGACATTACAAAATATGCGAGTGCCCTGGCGGGTGAGTTGGTGAAGATAGGATAACGCCATGCTTAAATGCGTCGTCATAGCTACTTCAGTTTTGTTTAGCCTTTTATCCGCGGCGTTCGCTTGTTCGTGTATCGGTCATAAGACAGTTGAAGATCATTATGCGAGTGTGGACGTCATTTTTCGCGGAGTAGCTAAAGAATCAAGAAGCGATATTTCCGATTTTGGCTCAACGGAAAGTATGCGCTGGATGGTTTTTAGAGCTGACGAAGTATTGAAAGGTGAAGTTGAACATTTTGATTCTGTTGACGTGCTGTATTTTCACGGAAATAGCGGATCATGCGGTTTACAATTAGAAGAAAATCAAACCTACGAAGTTTTCGCTTCGTATGATGATAAGGGAAGGTTGCGCACGGGCCTTTGCTCTGGAACGCGCCTTAGTGGACAAGAAGTGCGGTGGACTTGGAAAGACTATCGCAAGGTCTTGTCGAAATATTAATGTCTTCGCGCATCACAATACCCAACCTCCCAACCGTCCGCGGCAAGTATATCGAGAACGCGGATCTCTCCGCGNNGGGGACATCACGAAACATGCGAATGCGCTTGGGGACGCGTTGGCGAAGTTGGGTAAGTAACAAGGGCCATGCGCGTTACGGCGAACGATCTGCCGAAGGTTCGCGGCAAATACATTGAGAACGCCGACCTTTCGGCGCTCACATGGTTTCGCGTGGGCGGGCTGGCGGATGTGTTGTTCATGCCCGCCGATGAGGAAGACCTTGCTGCTTTCCTGAAAGAAACACCGGAGGAGATTCCGGTGTTCGTCATGGGCGTCGGCTCGAACCTGCTTGTGCGCGACGGCGGCGTGCGCGGCGTTGTCATCCGGTTCGGTTCGCCATTTCGCCAAATTCATGTTGAGGGAATGCGCGTGACCGCCGGCGCCGGTTGCATCGATGCGCAAGTCGCAAAACGAGCGGCGCAGGATGGCGTGGCGGGCCTTGAGTTCTTTCGCGGCGTTCCGGGAACCATCGGCGGCGCCATAAAAATGAACGCCGGGGCCTATGGAGGTGAAGTGAAAGACGTGCTGGTTGAAGCCGTCGCCTATGACCGCAAGGGCGAACGGCGCGTTTTGTCGAACGCCGATCTCGGTTTTTCCTATCGCCATTCATCGGCGCCGGAGGATCTGATTTTCACGAGCGCTGCGTTCAAGGGCCGCCCGGACGAGCCCGACGCCATCATTGCGCGCATGGACAAGATCAGCGCCGAGCGCGAAGCCTCGCAGCCGATCCGCGAGCGCACGGGCGGGTCGACCTTCGCCAATCCCGACGCCGAGAAATCAGCTGGCCGAAAGGCGTGGCAGCTCATTGATGAGATCGGCGGACGCGGGCGCATCGTCGGCGATGCGCAGGTGTCCGAACGCCACTGCAATTTCATGATCAATCGCGGTGATGCGACCGCAGCGGACCTGGAAGAGTTAATAGAGTCTTTACGGAAGGATGTCTTAACGAAGACGGGCGTTGAGTTGCGCTGGGAGATCCGGCGCGTAGGCGAGGCGAGGCGATGACAAGAAAATACAACCGTATCGCTGTCCTCAAGGGCGGCTGGTCGCCGGAGCGCGAGGTTTCGCTGGTCTCCGGCGCGGCGGCGGCGAAAGCGCTGCGTGAGGCTGGTTATGAGTCTTACGAAATCGACGTCGACCGCGATATCGCCTTGCGCCTCGCCGAAGCGAAGCCCGATGCCGTCTTCAATGCGCTGCACGGCCAGTGGGGCGAGGACGGCTGCGTGCAGGGGCTGCTTGAGGTGATGGATATTCCCTACACCCATTCGGGCGTGCTTGCGTCGTCGCTGGCCATGGACAAACAGCGCGCCAAAGCCGTCTTTGAAGACATGAAAATCCCGTCGCCTTACGGCGTCATCGTTTCGCGCGAGGAAGCGGCCGGCGGCAAGGTGATGCCCGCACCGTATGTCATAAAACCGAACGCGCAAGGCTCGTCCGTCGGCGTTTTCATCGTACGTGAGGGCGATAACCGCCCGCCGGCGGAACTCACCTCGAAAGAATGGTCGCTGGGCGATGACGTGCTGGTTGAAAAATTTATCCCGGGGCGCGAACTAACAGTTTCCGTCATGGGCGACCGCGCGCTCTGCGTCACCGAAATTACGACGGCGCTTACGTTTTATGATTACGAAGCAAAATACGCCTCCGGCGGTTCCAGCCATGTTGTGCCTGCGGATATTCCCGCAGAAATTACAGAACAATGCCTCGATATGGCGCTGCGCGCGCATCAATCGCTCGGCTGCCGCGGGCTGTCGCGTTCGGATTTTCGCTACGATGAAAATGCCGATGGCGACAAAGTTTTCTGTCTCGAAGTCAACACGCAACCGGGCCTGACGCCGACATCCCTGTCGCCGGAACAGGCCGCGCATCTCGGGATTTCATTTCCCGAGCTTTGCGCCTGGATGGTGGAGGACGCCTCATGCCAAAGATAAAGAAATCTGGGGTAAAAAAGAAAACGACCCGCAAAAAATCAACGCGCAAGAAGAACCTGAGCTTTTTCGACCGCGTGGCGCAGGTCTGGACGCGCTTTTCCTATGCGGCGCTCGCAAGCTCGGTGCTGCTGGCGTTGATCGCCTTCGGGTTTTTATGGGCGGGCGGTTATTTCGGTCTCGCCGGTGAAAAGATCAACCGCTTTGCGGGTGACCGCGCGGTCGCCGCGGGTCTCGAGATCCAGCGGATCACCGCGCGCGGCGTTTCGCGCACCAGCGAGGAAGAGATTTTGAACGCAATCGGTCCCGTCGTCGGTTCTTCGATCATGCATTTCGATCCGGACCGGGCGCGCGCCGCCGTTGAACAGCTCGGCTGGGTGCGTGTGGCCGCCGTGTCGCGCCTGTTCCCGAACACGGTACATGTATCGGTGCGCGAACGCGAACCTGCTGCGGTGTGGCAGTTGTCGGGCGATCTGCATCTGATCGACGGCGAGGGCGCCGTCATACGCGAAGTGAGCGCCTATGAATATGCCGACCTGCCGCTGATCGTCGGCGCGGGCGCGCCGGGCGCCGCCAGCGAGATGTTGCAGGCCCTGCAGGCGGAGCCGATTTTGTGGGGCCGCGCCTCGGCGCTGATCCGGGTCAGCGACCGGCGGTGGAATTTGAAAACGCGCGAAGGCGTTGACGTCAAGTTTCCGGAAAGCGGCGAGCGAAAAGCCGTGCATTACCTTGCCCAGTTGCAGGAAGAACTTCGCTTGCTTGACGAACCGCTCGAATATGTCGATCTTCGCAATCCGGAAAACTTCGTCTACAGACGAAAGGGCGCAGCGCCGGCGGAAGAACCGCTCGGCCGTCTTCGAAGTCAGTAATGTTATCAGTCAAGGGGCGAGGCGTGGCGCAACTTCGCAAAGTCAAGAAACGCAAAAAAGAAGAAACGATCGCCGCAGCGCTTGATATCGGCGCTTCGAAAGTCGCGTGCTTTATCGCGCGGATCACGCAGGAGCCCGGTTTTGCGCCTCAGACGGAAATTATCGGTGTCGGCTGTCATGGCGCGCCGCTGAAACCGCGCAGCGCGCCGGACGACATTGAAACGGGCGTCCGGAACGCCGTTGAAGCCGCCGAGCGCATGGCGGGCGAACACATAAAGCGCGTTCTCGTTTCCGTGCCGGGCAAACATTTGCGCGCACGGCTTATCGGCGTTGATATGGAAATCGCCGGCGGCATCGTTACGCAGGAAGATATCGACGACTCCCTCGCTGAAGGCGCGAAGATCGCGACGCCGCGCGACTGCACGCCGCTGCACGCCATGCCGACCGGTTTTAGGGTCGATGGCGAGGATGGATTCATCGATCCGGTCGGGTTTTCCGGAGCCATGCTGTCAACGCAGATGTTCGCGGTGGGCGCCAAACAAAGTTTTCTCGATAACATGGCGGATCTTGTTGAGCGCAGCGATCTGGCGGTGGAGGAATTCGTTGCGGCGCCATTTGCCGCGGCCGAAGCGGTGCTTTTAGAGGATGAAAAGGACCTCGGCGTTGTGCTCATCGACATTGGCTCGGCGGCGACGGGTTATGCAGTCTACGACAATGGCGCGCTTGTGGCGTGCGGCGGCGTTCCCGTCGGCGGCGGGCATATTACGCGCGACATTGCACAGATTTTCGGCGCGCCGCTCGCCCATGCGGAGCGGGTGAAGACGCTATATGGCGGGGCGCTAACAGGTGCGGGCGACGAACACCGTTTCGTAGATTTTCCGCAGCTAGGGCAAGCCGGAGAAACGGCGCGGGCGTCCCGCGCCGATGTCTGCGAAGTCATCCTGCCGCGGCTTGAAGAAATATTTGAACTGGTCGCCGAACAACTGCCCGACGATCCTATGCAGCGATCGGGGTTGCGGCGCGTTGTTATGACCGGCGGCGGCTCATTGCTGGTCGGCGCGCGCGAGGTTGCCGAACGCACGCTCGCCATGAAAGGCCGCCTCGGCCGTCCCGCCGCCATTCCCGGTTCGCCGGAGGTTGCGGGCGCGCCCGGCTTTTCTGTTTGCGCTGGTCTTATTCAGCATTACGCAAATTTGGATCGTGAAAACGAAAACGGGCTTGGCGTTTTGCGCCAATCACTTCAAGCAGGAAATCAATCGTCCGTGCTCGGCGGGGTTGAAGCTTGGCTAAGGGCGAAATTTTAGAAGATTCATTTGTTCGTTAAGGCCGCGTTAACCTTTTGGAAAGAGTTCTGAACGATTCTTTAACGAATGAATTAACCAAACGGGGTTTCCAGCATCTTAGATGCAAATGGGGCGGCCCTCCACATGCGCATAACCGGAGACATTCATGCCACTCAATCTTAGCGTTCCTGAACTCACTGAATTGAAACCGCGCATCACCGTCATCGACGTCGGCGGCGCCGGCGGAAATGCGGTGAACAACATGATCGAAAGCCAGCTTGAAGGCGTCGAATTTGTTGTGGCGAATACGGACGCGCAGGCCGTGGGTCTGGCTAAGGCTGAAAAGAAAATTCAGCTTGGCGTGAAAACGACGCAAGGCCTCGGCGCTGGGTCCATTCCTGATATCGGGCGGGCGGCGGCTGAGGAGTCGCTCGATGAAATTCTCGAGCATGTCGGAAACTGCCACATGCTGTTCGTTACCGCCGGCATGGGCGGCGGCA
>DGNI01000003.1:7097-17737 GCA_002388885.1 Parvularculaceae bacterium UBA4496
CAAGCCGTTCCATTTCGAGGGCGCGCGGCGCATGCGTCTTGCGAATTCCGGCATCGAAGAATTGCAAAAGCATGTCGATACGCTGCTGATCATTCCGAACCAGAATCTGTTCTCGATCGCCAATGAGCGCACGACCTTCCATGAAGCTTTCGCCATGGCGGATCAGGTGCTGCACTCCGGCGTGCGCGGGATCACGGACCTCATGGTGATGCCGGGCCTCATCAATCTAGACTTCGCTGACGTGCGCACCGTGATGAGCGAGATGGGCAAGGCGATGATGGGCACCGGCGAAGCCGAAGGCGAAAAGCGCGCCATTCAGGCCGCCGAAGCCGCCATTTCAAATCCGCTGCTTGATGAAGTATCCATGAAGGGCGCCAAAGGCGTTCTCATTAACATCACTGGGTCCATGGATATGACTCTGTTCGAAGTCGATGAGGCGGCGAACCGTATTCGCGCTGAAGTCGATCCGGACGCCAACATTATTGTCGGTTCGACATTCAATCAGGATCTCGAGGGCAAGGTCCGCGTTTCCGTCGTCGCCACCGGCATCGACATTGAAGAAAAAGACGTCACGCGGCCGCAGATCAAGATCAACACCGGGGCTGTTTCAAAGCCGTGGCGCGAGCCGGTCAATGTGGACAAGCCGGCTTCAGGGCTGGCTGACGTCGTCGTCACGCCGCCAGTTGCTGCGTCGGCAAGCGCCCCCCGGACTGCGCCTCAGGCTGCGCGCCCCGCAGCATCGCCGGCAACGTCCGCTGCGCCGAATCCGGTCGGCGACGTGCATGAGCGTATTCGCAAGATGTTGACCGAAGGGGCTGCCGATCCCCGCTCTCCTTCAATCTCTGCGGCGTCCCGCGCGCCGGCGCCGCAAAGGCCGGCAGTTCGACCGGCTGGCGATGCCCAGCGCCAGGGACCGAATCCTTTCCGCAGCGCTCAGGCGATTGGCAAGCATTCGCTCGAGGCTGCCGTTGATATGTTCAAGGCGCTTGGCGGCGGTGAAGACCGCCGGGATATCGCGCCGCCCCGTGCGCCGGAGGCGTCACGGCCAGGGCCCAGCGGTCCTCGCGGAGATTTGTTTGACGATCAGGAAGACGCCGATCTCGAAATCCCGTCTTTCCTGCGCAAGAAGAAAACCGGTTGAGGCTCGGGGCTTTGGCACGCAAGCCATTGAAACTGAACAAAAAACCGCGCCCGGCGAAATAAAGCCGGGCGTGTTCGTGTTTGTAGCGCACTCTTAAACAACCAGAAATAATCCTTGATGATGCTTAATTTTCGCAAGCGCAAAAAACCTGTAGGCTGGTTTGGGCTGTCGTACCGCACTAGGAAAACGGTATTAGGGACAAGTCAATCGCGCGCTGGGTATGGGTTTGTTTGGCGTATGGGGCGGGGAAGTGAGCATCGTATGAGCGGGCCGGCGCGGCAGCGTACGCTTTGTAGTGAGGTTGAGTTCTCGGGCGTTGGTCTGCATTCCGGCAGCCAGTGCCGCATCACCCTTCGGCCAGCAGGCGTCGATGAAGGGATCGTCTTTCGGCGCACGGACCTCCAAATCGCTGAGAATATCGTTCTGGCTTCTCCGGAAAACGTGGTCGCTGCAGATCACGGTACGACCCTGGCAAATGCTTCCGGTGCGCGCATTGCAACGGTTGAGCATCTGATGGCGGCGCTGGCGCTTTGCAGCGTCGATAATGTGTTGATCGATGTTGATGGCCCGGAAATACCGATTCTCGATGGCAGTTCGGCGCAATTTGTCAGTGAAATTGCGAGCGCAGGGTGTGCCGAGTTGCCGGCGCAGCGGCGGCCTGTCGCGATCTATGCGCCGATGCGAGTGGGCGAAGGCGATCGTTTCATTGAATTCACGCCGGGGCCGCGCCGCCTTAAAATCGAAATTGCATTTGAAAACTGCCTGATTGGCGCCCAGGCGCTTTCACTTAACCTTGATGATGACCATGACCTCGCAAAACTCGCCTCAGCGCGCACTTTCTGCCGCCTTGAGGAGGTTGAGGATTTGCGTAAAGCGGGCCTTATTCGCGGCGGCACGCTGGCGAATTCGATTGTCGTCGATGGCGACCGGGTGTTGAATGACGGCCCTCTCAGGGACCCGCTGGAGTTTGTCCTGCACAAGGCCTTAGATCTGATAGGCGATCTTTATCTGCTCGGCGCGCCTATTAACGGGTCAATTCGCGCCGTAAGGCCCGGGCATGCCATCAATACGCGCGGGGCCTGCGCCTTACTCCGGGAGGCCGGTATTCTTGCGGCCGCGGAGCCTGACAACGCGGCCATTCGCGCCACGGCTTGAGCCCCAAACCCTTGTTTGACCTTGGGTCCGCGCGCCACTAGAAATGCACGTCTGGCGCCGGAAAAAGGCGATTCTTATTGGCGAAAGGCGTTTAGCGCGTGACAAACCGGTTTGCGTATTTGGGTAAAGCAATCTTGATTTTAACCGCCTGTCTGGCTCTTGCCGCCTGCGGTTCCGCCAAAAAGAAAAAGTTCGCTTACGTAGAGCGTCCAGTTGAGACGCTTTATGCAAACGCGACTGCAGAGCTTGAGCGCAAGCGCTATGAGACTGCCATTGCCTATTTTGAAGAGGTGGAGCGGCAGCATCCGTATTCGGCCTGGGCGCGCCGTTCGATGTTGATGAAAGCGTTCGCCTACTATCAGGGAAATGATTACGAAGAGGCGGTAACCGCTCTTGACCAGTTCATCTCGCTCCATCCCGGCAACAAGGATGCTCCTTACGCCTACTATTTGAAGGCCATGTGCTTCTATGAGCGTATTCGCGATGTTGGACGCGACCAGGAATATACGAACAACGCCGTAATATCTCTCAATGATGTCATCAGGCGTTATCCGAACACGGAGTATGCGCGTGACGCGCGATTGAAGCTTGACCTAACCTTTGATCACCTTGCCGGCAAGGAAATGTATGTCGGGCGTTTTTACCTGAAGCAGAACAAGCATATCGCCGCAATCAACCGCTTCAAGAAAGTCATTACCGATTATCAGACTACGAGCCATGTGCCCGAAGCGCTGCACCGCCTTGTGGAAGCGTATCTCGAATTAGGGATTGTTGATGAAGCGCGGGCCGCCGCGGCCGTGCTCGGGCACAATTATCCCGGCAGTGGTTGGTATCAAGATTCCTACCGTCTGTTCGAGCGTCGCAATCTGGTGGCGGGCGGCTCCCGCTTGCCGGGAAGAAGTGGCGATGACGAGCGGGCTGTTGTTCAGGCCAGCGGGAGCGCCAATTCGGCGGTCGCGGACCAGTCCGGACTGGCGACTTCCCGCGCCATGGCGCCGCCTCCGTTGGACGATGAGGAAGATATGGCCAGCAATGTCATCGGCGAATATAACGGCCAGCCGGTCTACGATGAAAAATAGCCAGCCGCTTTAACGGTGCGCCAAACTGCGATAAATCGGTCCGATGAAGGCGCGCATGCCGCGCGCCGGAGCGGTTTGTGCATCAATGCTGACAGCGCTGCAAATTCAGGATTTCGTTTTGATCGATCAGGCGCGGCTCGTGCTTGGTCGCGGCATGACGGCGCTGACCGGCGAGACCGGCGCGGGCAAATCGATTTTGCTCGATGCGCTCGGTCTTGCGGTTGGCGGGCGCGCCGAGCGCGGCGCAGTTCGTCAGGGCGCCAAACAGGGAATTGTTTCCGTAATCTTCGAGCCTCAATCAAATCATCCCGTCTGGAAGGTGCTCGAGGAAAACGGGCTCGACACTGGCGATGATCAAATCATTCTGCGCCGCGTGCAGAGCGCCGATGGCCGCGGACGCGGCTTTGTCAATGATCAGCCGGTGTCGATCGGTATGCTGCGCAATGTCGGCGAAACGCTGATCGAAATTCACGGACAGCATGACGGGCGTGGATTTCTGACGGCGTCGGCGCATCGCGACATGCTCGATGAGTTCGGCGGGCTTGCGAAGAAAGCTGATGCGGTCGCCGCATTGTGGCGTGACTGGCGGAACGCTCAAGAAGCACTGGAAGAAAAAAAGCGTGAGCGCGACGCCGCGGCTCGAGAAGCGGATTACCTGCGCCATGTGATCGATCGCCTCGGCAAGCTTGATCCGCAGGAAGATGAAGAAGCGGCGCTGGCGTCGCGCCGGTCCGAACTGATGGCGTCGGACAAGATTGCCGATGATCTGAACGCCGCTGCGGCAGCACTCGGCGAAGGCGGTTTTGATACGAAACTCGCCGCAGCGCTGCGGCGGATCGAACGGGCGGCAACGCAAATGCCGGGCGATGACAATCCGCTGGCGAAACTGGCGGCGCGGCTCGACAGCGCGCTCAATGAGGCGGCGGAGGCGCGCATCGCTCTCGATGACGCCATTGCCCGTTTCGGCGCGGACCCCGACGAGCTTGACCGCGTCGAGGAAAGGCTGTTCGCGTTGCGCGCGGAGGCGCGAAAGCATGGCGTCACGCCTGACGGGCTGCGCGGGTTTCTCGACAAGGCAAAAGCGAGCCTCGACAGTTTGGAACAGGGTGAGGCGGCGTTCGGCGAACTTGAAAAGACCATGAGGGAAACGAGGACGGCTTTTGAAAAAGCCGCGAAAGCGCTCTCAAAAGGTCGCACTTCAGCGGCGAAGAAGCTGGATCAGGCTGTTGCAAAGGAACTCGCGCCCCTCAAACTCGGCAAGGCTGCGTTCGAGACGAAAATTATGACCAGTGAAGCGCATCCGACGTCCGAAGGCTTTGATACGGTCGAGTTCATGGTGGCGACCAATCCGGGCGCCCCGGCCGGGCCGTTGAAAACCATTGCATCGGGCGGCGAGCTGTCGCGGTTTGTGCTCGCCATGAAAGCGGCGTTGTCGGTGAAGGAAAACCGTACGGTCATCATCTTCGATGAAGTCGATGCCGGCGTCGGCGGCGCCGTCGCCGACGCGGTGGGTGAGCGCCTTGCACGGCTTGCATCCGACGCGCAGGTTCTGGTGGTGACGCACTCACCGCAGGTGGCTGCGCGCGCCGGCGCCCAATGGCGCATCGAGAAAAAGCAGACAAAAACCTCAACGCTGACAAAAGTCATCCCGCTTGAACCTGCTGACCGTGAAGAAGAAATCGCCCGCATGCTGTCCGGCGCCGTAGTGACCGACGAAGCGCGCGCCGCGGCGCGGCGCCTGCTGGGCGCGCCGCTTGATCGTAAAGAGGCGGCAAAGAAACCGGCGCGAAAAAAACTGGCAAAAGCCGGGTAGGGCGAATAACAACGCGCCATGAGCAAAAAAACTGACGCCGCTGCAATTCCCGTTGGCAAGCTGACGCCGGAGGGCGCCGAGGCGGAACTTGTCCGGCTGGCCGCAGCGATCACCCGAGCGGACGAGGCCTATTACAAAAACGACCGCCCGGAGATATCGGATGCTGAATATGACGTCCTGCGCCGGCGTAATCTGCTCATCGAAAAACGGTTTCCCAAGCTGAAGCGCAAAGATTCGCCGACTGACAAGGTTGGGGCGGCGCCTTCCACGAAATTTAAAAAGTCGAAGCATGCAATCCCGATGCTGTCGCTCGACAACGCATTCAATGACGAAGATGTCGTTGAGTTTGACAAACGCGTGCGGCGGTTTCTCGGTCTCGGCGAAGATGAGCCGGTGCATTACACTGCGGAGCCAAAGATCGACGGGCTGTCGCTCAACCTTCGCTACGATCAGGGCGTTCTGAGAGTCGCGGCGACCCGCGGCGACGGCCAGACTGGCGAGAATGTGACGGGCAACGCGCTCACCGTCGACGACATTCCGCAGGTGATCAAGGATGCGCCGGACGTTCTCGAAGTGCGCGGCGAAATCTATATGAGCCATGAAGATTTCGAGGCGCTGAATGCGCGTCTCGATGCGGAAGGCGAGGACCAGTTCGCCAATCCGCGCAACGCCGCCGCGGGATCGCTGCGCCAGCTCGATGCGGCGATTACCGCGTCGCGGCCATTGAAGTTCTTTGCCTACACATGGGGCGAACTCAGCGAACCGCTCGCCGAAACGCAGTGGTACGCGATCAGACGGCTCAAGAAATTCGGCTTCAAGGTGAATGCGCTGACGAAGGTGTGCAAGAGCGTTGACGAAATGCTCGCGCAATACCGCAAGATCGAGGCGGAGCGGGCGAAACTCGGTTACGATATTGACGGCGTTGTCTACAAGGTTGACCGGCTCGACCTGCAGGAGCGGTTGGGTTTTGTCTCGCGACATCCGCGTTGGGCGACAGCGCATAAATTCCCGGCGGAAAAAGCAACGACCATTCTCGAAGAAATCGATATTCAGGTTGGGCGCACCGGCAAGCTCACACCCGTCGCGCGCCTCACGCCCGTAACGGTCGGCGGGGTCGTTGTTTCGAACGCGACGCTGCACAACGCCGACTACATCGAAGAAAAGGATATTCGCGCAGGCGACACGGTGGTCATCCAGCGCGCCGGCGACGTCATTCCGCAGGTCGTCGAGGTCGTAAGTGACAAACGCCGGAAAGGCGCTCGCAAATTCAAATTTCCGGAGACTTGTCCTGTCTGCGGCAGCCATGCTGTAAACGAGGTCAATCCTTCAAGCGGCAAGGCGGATGTGGACCGGCGCTGCACTGGCGGTCTCGTCTGCGCCGCGCAGGCGGTGGAGCGCCTTAAACATTTCGTTTCGCGCCAGACGTTCGACATCGAAGGGCTCGGCGAAAAACAGATCGCTTCCTTTTTCGAGCAGGGCATCATCAAGGAACCGGCGGATATTTTCACGCTGCGTCGCCGCCAGGAAAAGGGCGACATCGACCTTTACGCTTACAAGAAAAAAGCCAATGGCGATCTGGCGCTGAAAGACGGCAAGCCTGTCCCGACCAACACGAAGTCGGTGCAAAATCTTTTTGATGCTATCGAACAGAAGCGCAGCATTGCATCCCCGCGCTTCATCAATGCGCTTGGTATCCGCCATGTGGGCGAAACCAATGCGCGCCTCTTCGCCAGTCACTATGGCGGGTTTGACGGATTTTACGCCGCCGCCGTGAAAGCCCGTGACGAAACGAGCGCAGCCTATCAGGACATGTTGTCGATCGACGGCGTCGGCGCGCTGGTTGCGCGCGGCGTCATCGATTTTTTTGACGAGGCGCACAATCGCGAAGCGGTCGACCGTCTGTTGAAAGAAGTAACGCCCGAAGTTGTCGAATCAATTTCATCCTCCAGCTCCGTCGCCGGAAAAACCGTTGTATTCACCGGCACGCTTGAAACCATGACGCGCGATGAAGCCAAGGCGCGCGCGCAAAGCCTTGGCGCCAAAGTGTCAGGTTCGGTGTCTGCAAAAACAGATTACGTGGTCGCGGGGCCGGGCGCCGGATCGAAACTGAAAAAAGCCGAAGAACTCGGGCTAACGGTGCTGACCGAAGCAGAATGGGCCAAGCTGGTTAAGGCGTGACCCCTTAAATTCCACCGTACAAGTCCTATATATAAGGCGGGAGGGCGTTTCATGAATATGATGCTTGTTTTTTTGGGCCTCGCGATCGTCGCGGGTGTGGCGCTGGTCGCCGTCTACAACCTGCTCGTCAAACGCCGGCAGATGGTGAACAACGGCTGGTCCGATATTGATGTTCAGCTCAAGCGCCGCACCGACCTGATCCCTCAGCTGGTGACGACAGTAAAAGGCTACGCCGCCCATGAGCGCACGCTGTTTGAAGAGATTGTTGAAAAGCGCAACGCCGCCAGTGCGGCGGGCGATGATCCGGCGGCGCGCGGCGCGGCCGAAAGCGCCTTGTCGCGGCCCATGGCGAAGCTGATCGCTGTGGCGGAGGACTATCCGGAGCTGAAAGCCAGCGAGAATTTTCTCGGCTTGCAAACCGAGCTTGCGGAAACCGAAGACAAGATCGAAATGGCGCGGCGGTTTTATAACGGCGCCGTGCGTGAGCTGAATACGCTGATCGAAAGCTTTCCGGTCAACATTCTGGCGGGCGGATTCGGGTTTGGCGCGCGTGATTACTTTGAGATTGAAATCGCTGACCGGGCAGCGCCCCAGATCAAGCTGGGCGATGGATCATGAGCATACGCAGCGTTGTTTTATGGATGTTCGCGCTATTCGCGATGCTGGCGTCGGGCGCGGCGCTCGCGGCCGAAAAGATCAACGATTTTTCCGTAGATATCGACGTTAAGAAGAATGGCGACATTACCATTACAGAGACCATTGCGGTTACGTCGGAAGGAAACCAGATCCGGCGCGGTATATTTCGCGACCTGCCGCGATATTTTGATCAGAACGGCGCAAAGCTTGCTTATGATTATGATGTAAACAGCGTCACTCGTGACGGAAAACGTGAGTCATACGCGATTGAGCGGCAGCGAAACGCCTTCCGCATTCGCATTGGCGACGCCGATGTTTTCCTGCAGAACGGCAATCATGTTTACGAGATTCAGTACTCGGTAAAAAATCAGATCCGTTATTTCGAAGATTTCGACGAACTCTACTGGAACGTGACCGGAACCTATTGGGCTTTTCCCATTGACCAGGCAAGTGCACAGGTGACGTTGCCGGAAGGCGCTAAGGTGACGCAGCGCGCAGCCTATACCGGTCATCGCGGACAGTCCGGCGGGGATTATTCGTATCGGCAAGTGGGCGGCGATCACGTCTTTACCACAAGCCGCAGCCTTGCAAGCACAGAGGGGCTCACCATTGCGCTCGGGTTTGAAAAAGGCGCCGTTGACCCGCCGTCGGCGGCTGACAAGCGCGCGCAATGGTTTGCGGTCAATGCTTCGGCGCTGGTGCTTTCCTCGGCAATTGCATTGCTTTCGCTGTTTTACAGCTGGACGTATATGCGCGCCGGCCGCGATCCGGCGAGGGGGCCGGTGTTCCCACGCTACGAACCGCCCGAGGGCTATTCGCCGGCAGGCGTGCACTATATTTACCGGCGCATGCTCGCGGGTAATCAGGCATTGATTGCGACTATTCTCAATCTAGCAATTAAAGATGCGATCAGCATCGATGCGCAGAGCAAGAAGAAAACAAAACTGACCTTGAAAGATTCAGGCGGCGACAACCTCTTTCCCGCAGAGCGCACGCTACTCAACAAGGTTTTCAATCGCCGGGAAGAGTTCACTCTTGGGTCGGGTTATGACACTGCGTTTACCAGCGCCTATACCGCGTTTCAAAAGGACGTCAGCAATCGGTTCGGCAGTCCCTATTTCAAGTGGAATAGCGGTTATCTGATCTTGTCGGTATTGCTGACCGCGGCGGCGATTGTCGTCGGGATCAAGCTGTCGGTCTTCTGGTCGGTCTGGCACACAGTCGCCGTTCTTGCCTTGGGCGCGATGCTTGGCGCCTTCGCCTATTTCATTCCGGCGCCGACCATGATGGGACAGAAAATCCGAACCGAGATCGAAGGCTTCCGGCTGTATCTCAAGACTGCGGAAAAGATTTATCTCGATGCGGTGGAGCCGGGCGCCAAAGCGCCGCCGCCCATGACGGTGGAACGCTACGAAAGGTTTCTTCCCTACGCTGTTGCGCTAGGCGTTGAAGAACCATGGACGCGACATTTCGAAAACCTGATCCCGCAGGAGGCAGCGAACTATCAGCCGCGCTGGGCGCACGGCTATCGCCGGGGCGATTCCCTCCACGGTCTCAACAAGGCGTTTATGTCGGGGATGTCCTCAGGCGTCGCAACAGCGCTGCCGCAAAGCTCATCTTCTTCAGGTTCCGGCGGCGGCGGGTTTTCCGGCGGCGGCGGCGGCGGCGGAGGCGGCGGCGGATGGTAACCGTGAGTGGCTAAATTTTCTGCTACCCGCGGATGCCTCAATGGCAGATTCAACCCTCCCGCGGTGTTTGAAGCCACCCCGCCACTCTTTTTGACCATAGTGACTGCACGCCATTGCGCGCCCTTGGCTCTGCGCGCTAAACCGGCGGAAAATCAGCCAGATTTCAAGGCAATAAGGGCTCGTTCGGATTTGCGTCCGGACGGGAGGAAACCGGAGAAATAAATGAGCGACGCAAAGCCGCTGTCCCTTCACGTGCCGGAACCGGAATTCAGACCCGGCGACAAACCCGATTTTTCTAATGTCGAAATCCCGCAGGCCGGCGCCGCGCCGCGCCCGCCCATCGATGTGGAGCCGGGCGACATTCGCGACCTCGCCTACACCATCATTCGCGTCATGAACCGCGACGGCGAAGCGGTTGGTCCGTGGGCGGAAAGCCTGAGCGACGAACAGGTCAAGGAAGGCCTTGAAGACATGATGCGTGTGCGCGCCTTCGATGCGCGCATGCTGATGGCGCAGCGCCAGGGCAAGACGAGCTTTTACATGCAGGCGCTGGGCGAAGAAGCGATTGCCTGTGCGTTTTCAAAAACGCTCAATCCGGGCGACATGAACTTTCCAACCTATCGCCAACAAGGGCTTCTCTTGTCGACCGACTATCCGATGGTCGACATGATCAACCAGATTTATTCGAACGCGGCGGATCCGTTGCAGGGCCGTCAGCTGCCGATCATGTATTCGTCGAAGGAGCACGGGTTCTTTACCATCTCCGGCAATCTCGCGACGCAGTTCATTCAGGGCGTCGGCTGGGCCATGGCCTCGGCGATCAAGGGTGATACGAAGATTGCAACGTCATGGATTGGCGAAGGCTCGACAGCCGAAAACGATTTCCACTCGGCGCTTGTGTTCGCATCGACCTATCGCGCGCCGGTGGTGCTCAACATCGTCAACAATCA
>DGNI01000190.1 GCA_002388885.1 Parvularculaceae bacterium UBA4496
CGCCATTGCCGCCGGAGCACACGGGCAAGACGCGCCAGCAGGAAGAGCTTGAGCGCCTCAAGAAAGAGCTCGAAGAAATCCGCATGGCGGACGCTCTGGAGGCCGTCTCCGATATCGACGTCGAACTGATCCAGCGTTCGCTCAATGCTCTCGGCTTCCGCGCCGGTTCGGTTGACAACAGGCTCGGNNCGCGCCGCCATCCGCCGCTTCCAGTATTCGACGGTCGCGCGCGATTTTGACATGAGCGAAGAGGACAAGCAGGCGGTCGTAACCGGCGTTCTGACGCCGCGCCAGACGGTCGATCTTTTCGCCGACGCTGCGAAAGCCCAGCATCCGATGTCGCAATATGTTTACGGCATCATGTTCGTGCGCGGCATTGGCGTCGAGCAGGACGGCCAGCAGGCCGTGAAGTGGCTCAACGACGCCGCTGACCATGACCTCGCCATTGCGCATTATGCACTCGGCGTCGTTTACCGCGACGGCACGACAGGCCTCAACGAGATTGCGCCGGATGAACGCAAGTCCGCCTATCATCTGGCGCGTGCTTCTGCGCTCGGCTACACGCCGGCCAATGACGCGCTTCGCCGGCTCAGCTTCGAATATACGCGCGACATTCAGTAGGGGATTTTGAGATGAACCGTATAATGAACAGCCATTTCACCCCGATTGCCGCCGGTTTCGTCGCCGCGAGCATGATGGTCTCCGGCGCGGCGGCGCAGTCGCTCGGCGGGTTCCCGATCCACGAGCCAGGCGCGAATGCTTCGTCGAATGGATCTTCGTCCGCCAGCTCAAACAAGAAAGGACCGATGCAAATCATCGTCGATGCGAACGGTCCGGGTCCTTACAAGACCATATCGCATGCGATCAAGGACGTTGCCGAGGGCGGCGTCATCTATGTGATGCACGGCCGCTATGATGAGTCGATCACGCTTGAAAAATCGATCTTTATACAGGGCGACCGCGGGCCGGGTTCGGGCGTTGAAATCTCAGCGCCGATGAACGCGCCCTGCCTCAAATTCGCGCCGAAGGAAGGCACCACCCACGCCGTCGTCGCGAATGTTCAGTTCAAGGCGAAGATCAATTCCTCCGCCAACGCCTGCATCGACGTTGATCAGGGCGTCTTTACGCTGAAGGAAAGCGACGTCCTCGGCTCCGGCATTCGCCCGGCGGTCCGCATTAGCGGCGGCACGGTGATGCTTGAGAAAAATCGGATCAGCGCAGGATCCGAAGGCGTTTTCATTGCTCAGCAGCACTCGCTGTCGCAAAGCTTCATCATCGACAACAAGATCCTGCAGAACAAGGTGGGCGTCGATATCGCGAGCGGCAGCCGCGCCGACGTCGTGATCGCCGGGAACGAGATTTTCGACAATCTCGACTCGGGCGTGAAATCCTCCGGCTACGGCGCCGCGAAGCTGATCGGCAACAAGATTCGCAACAACAAGGGCTCCGGCGTCATTCTCGACAAATACGCCAAGCTGTCGCTGGTGCGCTATAACGAGATCGCACAGAATTCGGGCGACGGCGTTGCGGTGCCCTTCGGCGTCAACGGCGTCATCGAAGACAACGACATCGTCGGCAATCACGGCCTTTCGATCTTTGTGCGCGAAGGTCTTGAGCCGAAAGTCACCAACAACTTCATCGAAAACAACGGCGGCGATAATTGCTCCAAACGCGACCGCCGCAAGGGCCGCTGTTGAAGCGCCGCCCTCAGTAGAAAACAAAAGCCCCGCTTCGGCGGGGTTTTTTGTTGCGGGAAAAGCTTGAACTATCCATTCAACGCGAGGCCAAGCCTTGTCCCGTGGGCCTTTTTCATTTGGAGAGTTAGCTGATCTCGCCGGACTGCGTTCGCTTCGCGAACGATTCCGGCTCGTGGTGCCCCCCGCCGGAATCGAACCGGCACTCCTAAAAGGAACTGGATTTTGAATCCAGCGCGTCTACCAGTTCCGCCAGAGGGGCATTGATCACCGGTATGAGTGAGGGCGGCATACTAGGGGCCGCAAATGGCCGGTCAAGCGGCAATGAGGTTTTATTAAGACGGCTCTGTTGAGATCGGCCAAAGCGTTCTACATGGCTTGGTTGTGACAATATGCTGGACCGTTCAATGACCGCCGCTGGCGATTCTTCGCGCCCTCAAATGCGCGGCGCCGTACGCGTGCTGCACGACATTCTCGATGCGTTGCGTGGTGACGCGGCGAACGCTGAGCTTCTTGATGAAAAACAGACAGCCATTCTGGGCGATGTAGTCGACCGGCTCGACGAGCGCGCCTTTGGCTTTCTTCTACTCTTGCTCGCCCTGCCCTGCTGCCTGCCGTTCATTTATATCCTGCCGCAGATCGTGGCGTTGCCGATGCTGGCACTGGGCTGGCAGCTTGCGACGGGCGCGCGTCACCCATGGCTGCCCAAAAAACTCAACGAGCGCTCCTTTTCCGTAAGCGCCTTTCAGGGCGTGCTGGCGCGGGCCGAAAAATATGTCGGCTGGGTTGAGCGGTTTGCAACGCCGCGGCTTGCCCCCGTCACCGGGCGATTGGGCCTGCGGTTCATCGGCGCGCTGATGCTGATCCCGATCGCATCGATCCTGACCCCGCTGCCATCGACAAATACAGTGCCCGGCATCGGTGTCGCCATTGCCGCCCTCGGCCTCATTGAGCGCGACGGCGTCCTTGTCATTCTCGGGCTCTTGATCGGCTTTATCTGGGTGTTCCTGCTTGTCTTTCTCGGCGCGGAGGCTGTCAGCCTGATTCGCGGCTGGCTTGGCATCTGACACTCCGCAAGACGCAACGCTGTGACGATCCGCCTTAGGCGCGCCGCATTCTTTCGGCGTTATATGTTTCCTCATGCGCCAGTACATCGAGCAGCTTTCCTTCACCGAACGCGCGCTGGGCCTCGCGATGATTGCCAGCGCCTTGTTGCTCGCAGGCGCGCATCTGTTCGAGCGGGTCGGCGGGCTCATCCCTTGCGTTCTGTGTCTCGATCAGCGCGAAGCGCACTGGACCGGGCTTGCGGTTGCAGCGGCAGGCCTCATCCTTGCGCGTCTTTTCAAATCGAAACTCGCCGCCGCGAGCGCCGTCGGCGCCGCTGCGCTCGTTTATTCTGTCAGCGCCGGTTTGGCCTTTTTCCATGTGGGCGTCGAATATGGCTATTGGCCGGGCCCGGCGATTTGCGCTGGCGGCGGCGCAGCCGACCTCGGCGACGTTCTCGCCTCGCTCGACAGGCCGGCGACCGGCCCTTCCTGCGAAGATGTTCAGTGGCGGTTTCTCGGCGTATCCATGGCGGGCTATAACCTGCTGGTGTCCGCCGGATTGTTCGCACTGACTTTGTTCGCCGCCATTCAGGAATCGCGATCGGCGAAACGCTTTCGTCAGGCGGTAAAACCATGACAAATGCCGCCCCTCTAAAGCCAGGACCGAGAGCGCGGCGCATCGGCAACATGCTGCGCGTCGACCATGCCGGCGAATACGGCGCCGTTGCGATATATCGCGGCCAGCGTGCTGTCTTTGACAAGCTGCCGAACAAGGCGCGCATGGCCGAACTCCTGAAGGAAATGGAAGACGGCGAAGCCCATCACCTTGAAACCTTCGACCGCCTGCTCGCAGAGCGTAAAATCCGTCCGAGCCTTTTGTCGCCGTTCTGGAACGCCGCAGGATTCGGGCTCGGCGCGGCCACAGCGCTAATGGGCGAGAAAGCCGCCATGGCCTGCACCGAGGCGGTCGAGGATGTGATCGAAAAACATTACGCGGAACAGATCGGCGAACTTGAGAATATCGAGCCGGAACTCGCCGGCACGGTACGGCAATTTCGCGAGGACGAGCTCGAACATAAAGCCACCGCCGAAGAAGAGGGCGCACGTTCCGCGCCGGGCTATCGCCTGCTCTCGGCGATGATCAAAGCCGGCTGCCGGACGGCGATCAAAATCGCCGAAAAGGTCTGAACACCGTTGCTTTTGCGCACTTTGCGCGCGCCGCGGCGGGCCGCTATCATAGCCTTAATCAAAGACCTTAAGGGAGTTCCCATGATCCAATCATCTTCACGCCGTCGCCTCGGCGTGCTCGCCGCCGTATCGACGCTGGCGCTCGTCGCCGCCTGTTCCGGGGAGTCGCAATCCGGGGCGCAACCCTCTGAATCATCAGAGCAGACCTCGTCTGAAGCAAGCGTCGATGAGGCGCAGGCCTTTATTGAGAAAGTCGAAAATTTCTATCGCGATTTCGGCGAATATTCCGCCCGCATCGCATGGGTCAATTCCACCTACATCAATTACGACACCGACTGGCTGAATACGCGCGTCTCCGCCGAGGGCACCGAGATGGGTGTCAAGTTCGCCAACGAGGCGAAGCGTTTCAACGATCTCGAACTGCCGGCTGAAATGCGTCGCAAGATCGAGCTGATCAAACTCGGGCTGAACCTGCCGGCGCCGGAACGCCCGGGCGCGGCGAAAGAGCTCTCGGAAATCAACACGCGCATGTCATCCGCCTACGCCACCGGCAAGATTGATCTCGATGGCTCGCAGACGCCGCGGGTCGACCTCGAAGAATTGATGGGCACCGTGCGCGACCCGCAAAAACTTCAGGAAATCTGGGTGAAGTGGCGCGAAGTTCCCGTCGCAGAGCGCGAAGACGGCGGCACGATGAAGTCCGATTACGCCGCCATGGTCGAGATCGCCAATGAGGGCGCACGTGAACTCGGCTTCGACGATGTCGGCACCATGTGGCGGGCGCGTTACGACCTGCCGTCCGAAGAGTTTGCCGCAGAAACCGACCGCCTGTGGGGTCAGGTCAAACCGCTTTATGACGAACTGCACTGTCATGTTCGCGCCAAGCTGAACGAGCAATATGGCGACGGCGCCGTGCCGCTCGACCAGCCAATCCGCGCCGACCTCCTCGGCAATATGTGGGCGCAAAGCTGGCTCAACATCTACGATCTGGTTGCGCCGGGAGAAGCGGACCCGGGTTACGATCTGACCGCGCTGTTGAAAGACAACGGCTACGACGCCGTCAAAATGGTCGAAACCGGCGAGGCGTTTTTCTCCTCCCTCGGCTTCGAGCCGCTGCCGGAAACCTTCTGGGACCGCTCGCAGATCACCAAGCCCCAGGACCGCGAAGTCGCTTGTCACGCATCGGCCTGGAACCTCGACGGGCAGGACGACATCCGCATCAAGATGTGCACCAAGGTCAATGCTGACGACTTCCAGACCGTCCATCACGAACTTGGACACAATTATTATCAGCGTGCGTACAAAGACCTCTCGCCGATCTTCCAGGGCGGCGCCAATGGCGGCTTCCACGAGGCCATCGGCGACATGGTCGCCCTGTCGATCACGCCGGAATATCTGAAGCAAATCGGCCTCCTCGAGGAGACGCCAGATGCATCCAAGGACGTCGGCCTTCTCATGTCGACCGCGCTTGAAAAGATCGCCTTTCAGCCCTTTGGCCTGTTGATGGACAAGTGGCGCTGGCAGGTGTTTTCCGGCGAACTGACGCCGGCAACCTACAATGACGGCTGGTGGGCGCTCCGGACCCAGTATCAGGGCATTCGCCCGCCGGTGGAGCGTTCATCGGACTATTTCGATCCGGGCGGGAAGTATCACATCCCGAACAACGTCTCCTACACGCGCTATTTCATCGCCAACATCCTGCAGTTCCAGTTCCACAAGGCCGCCTGCGAGCAGGCCGGGTGGGACGGCCCGTTGCATCGTTGCTCCGTCTACGGATCGGACGCAGTTGGTGAGCGCTTCAACGCCATGCTGGAGATGGGTCAGTCGCGTCCGTGGCCGGAAGCGCTCGAAGCCTTCACCGGTTCGCCGGAAATGGATGGCTCCGCGGTGGTAGAATACTTCCAGCCGCTGATGGCGTGGCTGCAGGAACAGAACGAAGGCCGTACTTGCGGCTGGTAAGCTCAGCCTAACGCCTTTTAAAAGCCCCGCTTCGGCGGGGCTTTTTATTTTCGGGACGCTTTCTCGTCGTGGCCGGAAACGCCTTCGCGTGCTGCAAGCGCAGCGGCGACGTCTTCAAGGGTCACATCTGACTTAGCGAGCATAACGAGCAGATGATAGAGAACATCCGCCGCCTCGGCGGTCAGATGTTTTTTGTCGCCCGAAACGGCGGCAAGCGCCGCCTCGACAGCCTCCTCGCCGAATTTTTTTGCGCATTTCTCAGCGCCGCCCGCCAGCAGCCTGGCGGTGTAGGATGCGTCAGCGCTCGCGCCCTTGCGCGCGGCAATGGTTGCCTCAAGCCGGGTCAGCATTGCGCCGATATCGTTTTTTGCATCCGCCATCGTCATTCCCTCAAACTGCCGGCGCGGCCNNCCTGCCGTACCGGCAGGCCAGCCGCGGCCATAGTCGCTTTCGCTTCTGCTACAGAAATTTCGCCGAAATGAAAAATCGAGGCGGCTAGCACCGCGGAAGCTTTTCCTTCTGTCGCCGCCTCCACCAGATGCTGGACTGCGCCGGCGCCGCCAGAGGCAATCACCGGCACATCCACGGCTTCTGCGACGGCGCGGGTCAGTGCAATGTCGTAACCGGACTTCACGCCATCACGGTCCATGGAGGTCAGTAGGATTTCGCCGGCGCCGCGTTTGACGACCTCTTTCGCAAAGTCAACGGCGTTGATCCCCGTCTTATTGCGTCCGCCATGGGTGAAGATTTCCCAATGGCCGTCAACGCGCTTCGCATCGATGGCGACAACAACGCATTGCGCGCCGAATCGTTCAGCCGCGGCATTGATAAGGTCCGGATTTTTCACGGCTGCCGTATTGATCGCCACCTTGTCGGCGCCGGCCAGCAACAGCGCGCGAAAATCATCGATCGAGGCAACCCCCCCGCCCACGGTCAACGGCATGAAACACCGCTCCGCCACCACCGATACCTTGTCGAGCAGGATCCCCCTGCCCTCATGGCTTGCTGAAATGTCGAGAAAACAAAGCTCGTCGGCGCCAGCGGCGTCGTAGGCCTCAGCGGCGGCGGCGGGATCGCCGGCATCGCGCAGGTTGACGAAGTTGACGCCTTTCACCACGCGGCCGTCCTTGACGTCGAGACAGGGAATAATCCGTATATTGAGCATTATCAAACTAATCCCGCCAGAACGGCGTCATCTTTTCAAAACGCGCCCATGCGGCGTCAATCGTTTCAACGGCGGACTGTGCTTCCGCCGCCTTATAGCCAGCAATAAACCCGGCGGCCCGTACAGTATCCTTGCCCTCGCCGGACGCCAGACGGTCAGCCAGCGATTGCGCCGCCACGGCGTCATTCACGGCGCCGAATGCATCCTGCATCGCCGACAGCGCGCTCATATAGTCCTTTCGCGACGCTTTAGGATAGAGCGGGCGGAAAAGCTGAACCGGATAGCGGAGTTTTTTAAGCGCGATGCGCAGCGGATGGCGCGCTGACAGATCCGCGCATGCCGGCGTCTTTGCCGCAACCTGCAAGGTTTTGTTCAATGCGCGATCAAGCACGGCAGGAGCGAATGTTCGCACAGACGCCTTTGCGGCGCCTTTCGTTTTCTTGCGCCATGCGCCAAGGGCGCCGGCTTTCGCCACGTCCAGAATGAACCGGTTAAAGTCTTTGCTCGCCACCGCCTCAAAGGCCTCCGCCCAGGCTTCGGCGCACGTCGCCTCTGCTTTCGCTTTCAGCGTCGTTAGACCCGCAACCATCCCATCCGTCCGTTGCGCAACAGGCAGTGTTTCGCCGATGAATACGTCCCAGTCCCGGGCGGGACCAAGCGCCCCTGCGAAGGATTTTGCGCGCTGCGCCAGCGACGCAAATTCATCGCTTTTGAGATAGGGGCGAAAAACCCGTTCAATCGAGCGTAGCCGTCTCAACGCGACGCGCATCTGATGGACGCCTTCAGGCGTTCGAAAGTCGAGAATGAAGGGCTGCACTTCCGCCAGCCGCGCGGCGATAGCGTTCAGCGAATGTTGCAAAGCGTCCGCGGCGCTCATGTCGCCATCAATCTGCGTCCGTGGCGCGGGAAGAATAACGCCAGGCGGGCGGGCAAGCCGTTCCGCCGTTTCAAGCTTGGAGAGCGCGCGATAACGCAGCGGCGCGTGGCCGAGAAGAAGCCGGGCGAAATCAAAAACCCGCGACGGATCGCCCTTGATCAGCTCCAGCTCAACCTCGGCAAGCGGCGCGGCGTAATCCCTGCCCTCGTCATCGCGGCATTCGGCGCGGCCGATATCTACGGCCAGCTCAATCTTCGTCCCGCGAAACGAAATGACGGACGCCCAGCGGTCTACAGTGGTCTCGGCGAAGAGCTCCAGCGCGGGCGCAACCGCATCGATCGCATCGTCGATATCTTCATTGCCAGTCTGCGCTGGAAAAGCGCCCTCGCCGGATATCTCCGTTTCATATTCGAGGCGCGAGGCCGCTGAAGACCGGCGGATTTTCACCGCCTGAATGAGTGCGCCGCCCTCCTCCCTCAAACGCAGGCTGATGCCCTTTTTCGCGAGCCGCCGGTCGGTAGTGTCGTAATACCGGGAGGCCAACCGCTCCCATTCGCCCCGATCCGGCGCCGCCGCGGAAACGAAATCGCTCCCGATCAGGGCGGCGACAACGCCAGGCGATCCGGCGAATTTCAGCTCAAACTCGGTATGGCCGGCTTTCATGTCGGCTCGGGCCCCCCCCAAAAACGCAGTACTACTTTGATGATAGGACGGATAGATGGACCCAGCCAACCCGGCTTAACTCGCGGCTTTGATGGCCTCTGCCGGATCTATCCTGCCGTCATAGAGCGCCCGGCCGATAATCACGCCTTCAATATTCGGATGGGCGGTTTTGAGCGCCGTGATGTCTTCAATCGATGCGACCCCGCCGGAGGCGATCACCGGTATGGTCGCCGCGTTCGCTAGCGCCGCCGTCGCCTCGACATTCACCCCCCCCAGTGCGCCATCGCGGCTTATATCGGTATACACCACCGCCGCAACGCCCTGATCCGCATAGCGTTTTACGATTTCGATCGGGCTTTTGTCGCTATCGCCGTCCCAGCCGTCGGTCTTGACCTTTCCGTCTCTCGCATCGACGCCGAGCACAATCCGCCCCGGATAGGTTTTGCAAGCCTCTTTAACGAAATCCGGATCATTAACCGCGGCCGTACCGAGGATAACGCGGGTCATACCCCCCCCGAGCCAGCGTTCTACCGCCGTCATATTGCGAACGCCGCCGCCAAGCTGGGTCCGGGCGCCAGTATTGGCGATAATGGAACCGACAGCCGCGCCGTTGCGCTCTGCCCCTGCGAACGCCCCATCAAGGTCCACAATATGAACCCAATCGAAGCCTGCCGCCTCAAAGGCTTTCGCCTGTGATGCCGGATCATCATTATAAACGGTAGAGGCGTCCATCCGTCCATGCAGCAGGCGCACGCAGCGACCGTCTTTGAGGTCAATGGCCGGATAGAGCGTCAGTTTGTGGGATGCAGCGCCGTTCATGACGGCGACCAGCTTAAAAATGCGCCCAGAAAGGCGAGGCCCGCCCGCTGGCTTTTTTCAGGATGGAATTGTGCGCCAAGAAGATTGTCCCGGCCAATCAATGCGGTAAGGCTCTGGCCGTGATCGGTCGCAGCGAGCCTGCACGCTTCGTTATCGACCGCAAACCGAAACGAATGCGCGAAATAAAAGGCTTCGCCATCGAGCTCGTCGAAGACGGGGTGATGGGCCACCGCCGATACCTTGTTCCAGCCCATATGCGGCGCGCGATAATCCGTAGACGAATCAAGCGGTTTGACGACGCCCGGAATCCAGCCGAGCCCCTCGCACGATCCAAATTCCAGACCCTGCGTTGCAAGAAGCTGCATGCCGACACAGACGCCAAGAAACGGGCGGGTCTCCACAAGGACGGCGTGCTCTAGCGCCTCCAGAACGCCGTCCCGCGCGGAAAGTCCGGTCATACAGGCGGAAAACGCACCGACGCCGGGTAGTACCAGCCGGTCAGCGTCGGCGATCTCATCGGCTTTGTCCGTGACGATCACATGCCTCGCCAGACCGGATTCGCGCGCGGCGCGCTCGATCGCTTTTTCAACGGAGCGCAGGTTCCCGGAGCCGTAATCGATGATCGCCACTGTCTCAGCCATGGCGCGCTTGTAGCCGTCAAGCGCCAGCGCGCAAAGACAACCGGCTAAAATAAAGGCGCGCCGGGGAGGGCGCGCCTTGGAATTGAAAAATAGCTATTGCTAGGCGTCGGGCCAGCACGCGCCGATGGCCTCTTTCGACGCCTCGCTCAGCCCGTCGATATCTTCAGGGCTTGCAACTTCCATCAGCTCCGCCGTCATGTCGGCGTCAGCGGCGTCTGCAAGACAGGCGCAACCAGCGGGATCGGTGCCATTTTCCGCAGCATACGCTTCACAATGGCCTTCAAGATCGTCGCCCGCCAGAGCTGGCGACGCCATAAGGCCTAAGGCAGAAGCGGCGATAATCAGTTTTTTCATGTCAGGTTCCTCCTCAACTTTGTTTTAGCGCGTGCATTTGTCCATGGCGGCTTTTGCCTCATCCGAAGCCGATGCGTAGCGCTCCGCTGGATCCTCGATTTCGCCAAGCGCCAGAAACTCATCGACGAGATCGTTGGCGAGCGCTTCTTCCTCAAGGCATGAGCAGCCAGACGTATCCCGGCCATCAGCCTCGAGCGCAGCGACGCAGGCATCGGCAAGCTCGCCAGAAAAAGACGGCGAAATCGCCATGCCGGCGGCCGCGATGCCGGCGAAAAAGACCTTCAATTTCATACAATTAAACCCCTTATGGTTTCGCGCCCGCTTTTCACGCAACTGAGGAAACACAACGAGGGGCGCAAGGACATTCCCAACCCGGGCGGGATGTCACCTGAAATCCCGGTCAGCGTCAAATGATTCCCTCAGCATATCGGGAACCCAAGCGGAACCGGCCGTGTTTTCACAAGATGACTGATCAAAGGAAGAAAACGCCTGCTGACGAAGCGGCGGCGGCTGAAGCGCCGACAACCCCGGACGAAGCAGAGAATACGGATGACACATTGCGCGTCGCCAATCGCGAAACTGCGAACGCGACGGCGGAAAAACTGACGACGGAACAAGTGCGTCAGGGACATACTGGCGATCATGTCCGCTACATCCTTGCCGCGTCCATCACGGGAATCGGCATCATTTTCGCGATCGCGTATTTTTACTTCGTTCAGTAGACTGTCGCCCCTATCCGCCGAGCACGCCCTTGGTCGAGGGTGTCCCGCCGTCGCTGCGCGGATCGATTTCCAGCGCCGCCCGGAAGGCGCGCGCCGTCGCCTTGAAACAGCTTTCGATAATGTGATGGGTGTTCTCGCCGTAGAGATTTTCAACGTGGAGGCAAATCCCAGCGTTCATCGCAAAGGCGTGGAACCATTCCCTGAACAGTTCCGTATCCATGTCGCCGACCTTTGGCCGCGCAAAATTCACCCGCCAGATGAGATAGGGCCGCTTTGAAATGTCGATGGCGGCGCGCGACAGGGTTTCGTCCATGGGAATATAGGCGTTGCCGAACCGGCGAATGCCGGAGCAATCGCCGAGCGCTTTCGCTACAGCCTGGCCCATGACGATGCCTACGTCCTCAACCGTGTGGTGCATGTCGATATGCAAATCACCCTCGGCGCGCACTTTCAGATCGATCATCGAATGCTTGGCGAAACCTTCGAGCATGTGATCGAAAAAGCCGATACCGGTTTCGATGTCGTAATCGCCCGAACCGTCCAGCTCGAGCGCGACGAAAATCTCTGTCTCGCGAGTCTTGCGCTCTACCGTCGCCGCCCTCATGGCCTTCAAAGCTCCTTTGACGCCCGCGCGCCGAAATGGCATGACGCCGCGGCCCTTGGTCTTATCTAAGTCTTATTAAAAAACCGGCCCCGCGTCTATTGCGCCGCAAAACGGCTAAGAAACAGAAAATACAAGAGAAAATCCCATGTCCAACCAGTCCATGCACGGCACGACCATCCTCGCAGCAAGGCGCAATGGCGTCGTCTGCGTCGGCGGCGACGGGCAGGTGAGCCTCGATAAAACGGTGGTGAAGGGCGACGCCAAAAAAGTTCGCCGCCTTGCCGGCGGGAAGGTCATCGCCGGGTTCGCCGGCGCGACGGCCGACGCATTTACGCTGCTCGAAAGGCTGGAAGCGAAGCTGGAGCAATATCCCGATCAGCTGATGCGCGCCTCGGTCGAGCTCGCCAAGGACTGGCGCACGGACCGATATTTGCGCCGTCTTGAGGCCATGATGATCGTCGCCGACAAAGATGTGACATTGACGCTGTCAGGGGTGGGGGACGTGCTTGAACCGCAACACGGCGTCACCGGCATCGGCTCTGGCGGCGATTATGCACGTTCAGCGGCGCTGGCGTTGATGAACGAAACGGCGCTTGGCGCGGAAGACGTCGTCCGAAAATCCTTATCCATTGCCGCCTCGATTTGTATCTACACGAATGATTCCCTGACCATCGAAACCATCGGCCAATAAACACGCTGCTTTGTAACGCACAGAAAAGAGTCCATGACCGAGTATTCTCCCCGCGAAATCGTATCCGAACTCGACCGCTTTATCGTCGGCCAGAAGGCGGCGAAACGCGCCGTCGCCATCGCGCTTAGAAACCGCTGGCGTAGGCGGCGTGTGGAAGGGCCGTTAAAGGACGAAATCACGCCAAAAAATATCCTGATGATCGGCCCCACGGGGGTCGGGAAAACCGAGATTTCACGGCGTTTGGCGAAGCTTGCCGGCGCGCCGTTTTTGAAGGTCGAAGCGACCAAATTCACCGAGGTCGGCTATGTGGGCCGGGACGTCGATTCCATCGTCCGTGACCTGACCGAAATCGCCGTCGGCCTCGTCCGCGAACGCAAGCGCGAAGACGTGAAAGCCGCAGCGCAGGCGGCCGCCGAAGACCGGGTGCTCGACGCGCTCGTCGGTGAGCATGGCAGCGATGCAACGCGCGAAGCGTTCCGTAAAAAGCTGCGCGACGGCGAACTCGACGACCGCGAGGTCGATCTGGAACTGACGGAAGCGCAGGGCGGCCCTGCGCAAATGTTCGACATTCCCGGCATGCCGGGATCGCAGATGGGCATGATCAATATTTCCGACATGATCGGCAAAGCGTTCCAGCCGCCGAAAGTGAAACGCCGCGTCAAGGTCAAGGAGGCGTACGAACCGCTCGTCGCCGAAGAATCTGG
>DGNI01000183.1 GCA_002388885.1 Parvularculaceae bacterium UBA4496
TGTCGCGGTCGACGCCACCGGGGCGTTCGCCGATCTTGCGAAGGCGAACGAGCACGCCGCCTTCCCCCAAACTCCGGCCCTGCTCGTCGGCACGCGTCGCCGGGCCTTCGTGCGCGCGACCATCCGTGAAGACCACCGCATGCGCATCGAGGAAAGCGCGGCCGGCGCCGAGGCCAAGTTCGACAAGCTGGCGGGCTCCCGCTTCGCCTTCTTCCGCGGCACGGCGCTCCTGTTCTATCGGGACATGGTCGGCGCCGACGCCGCCATGCCAACCGTGCTCGCGCTCGGCGACGTACATCCGGGGAACTTCGGCGTCATGCCGAACGCCGACAACGCGCCGATCTTCAGCGTCAACGACTTCGACGAATGCTGCTACGCCCCCTTCACCTGGGATTTGAAGCGCGGCGCGGTCGGCTTCTGGCTCGGGGCCGACGAGGTCGGCGGCCAGGAGACGAAGAACCGCCGCCGGATCGTCAAGCATTTCATCAAGGGCTACCACGCGGCGATGTGCCGGTTTGCCGAGGGCGAGAGCGAAAAGCGCGACGCCTTCCGCATCGACAACAGCCCGAAGATCATCCGTCGCCTGTTCGACGACGCCGAAACGCCGCGGGCGACCTGGCTCAGGGACAAATACCTGGACGAGACGGGGCGCGGCTTCCGGTCGAGCGAGGAGTTGACGCCCATCTCGACCCGCAAGGCCGAATTTCAGAAGCGCATCCGCAATCTCGTCAAGGAAAGCGGCCTCAAGGCGCCCGAACGGGCGGGCAAGCTGAAGGTCAAGGACGTCGCCATTCGGCATGGCCAGGGCACGGCGTCGCTGGGCCTCCCCCGCTACTACGTCCTGATCGAAGGCCCCGCCCAGGACGCGACCGACGATCTGATCATCGAGTTCAAGCAGGCGCGCCGGTCGGCGCTCGAAGGCCTGACGCCGCCCAATCCCTTCACGTTCAACGGCAAGGCCGAACGCATCGCCCACGGCCAGTCGGTCCACCTGTTGAACGGCGACGTGTTCTACGGCGCGGTCGAGATCGACGGCATGAGCTTCATGACGCGGGAACGCTCCCCCTTCCGGGAGGACATCGACATGGACGACTTGAGCGACAAGGAATGGCGGAAATACGCCCATGTCTGCGGCGAGGCGCTGGCCCAGGCGCACGCGCTCTCAGACGACCTCGGCCGGATCGACTATGACGTCGACCGCGCGGTGATCGACGCCATGGCGCCGCTCGACCTATTCATCGACGACATGATCGCGTTTGCGGAAGAGACCGCCGACCGGCTCGCCCGCGACCACGATCTCTACCGGGAGGACCACGCGCTCGGCGCCTTCCAGCGGATCGAGATCGCATATCGGTGACGATGGCCGACCTTAGATCAAACGAAGTTTCCTGTAGAGCCAGAGCTGGAAGGCCGTCGTCACGAGGAGCAAGCCGCAGACGCCCCAGAAGGCCCATGCGGTCTCCGCCCCCGGAATGCCGCCGACATTGATGCCGAGCAGGCCGGTCAGCAGCCCCAACGGCAGGAAGACCGCCGCGACCACCGCCAGGATCAGCATATTGCGGTTCATTTCCTCCGCCCGGCGCTCCACAAGCTGGTCCTGCACGACGGCGGCGCGTTCGCGGATGGCGTCGAGCTCCTCGGCGAGGCGCGTGATCCGGTCCGTCGCCTCCCGAAGCCTGGACCGCTCGCGCTCGGTCAGCCAGTCGAGATCCTCGATGGCGAACGTGGAGAGGGCGTCGCGCTGTGGAAACATGTAGCGGCGGAGAACGATCGCCTGCCGGCGCACGTCCGCCAGGCGGCCGCGGAGATTGCCGGGCGTGGCCGAATCCAACACCTCCTCCTCCATGTCGTCGACCGCTTCGTTCAGAGTCGCGACCACCGGCTCCGCGCGGTCGGCGAGCCTGAGCGCCAGCTTGCCGACGAAGTCGCCGGGCCCGACCGGCCCCTGCCCGCGCTCGATCGAATCGAAGATGTCGCGGATCGCCTGCATCGGTCGGCGCCACGCGCTGATGATGCGATCGTGCTCCAGCCAGATGCGGATGGAGATCATGTCCTCCGGGCTCGCGCCCTCGTTCAGATTGACGCCGCGGAGGTTGATTAACACGCCATCGCCCCTGGGCGTCGAGTGCACAACGCAGCGCGGGCGCGTGTCGGGCGCGGTCAGCGCCGCCACGATATCCGGCTCCGGCGCGTTCGGGCCGGCGAACCAGCCCTGTGCGTCCGGATGTTCCCAGTTCAAATGGCGCCAGACGATTTCGCCGTGGGCGTCGATGTCGATCTCAACGCCCTGACCGTCGCGGCCCAACTGATACGCGATGACCGGCGGCGTGGCAGGACGGTTCATGCGACGATCCCCCTTCGACGATTCGCTCCTTCGCATCATACGGCGCCCGTCTGTCGCAATTGACCAGCCCCGTCCGCCGCCGCAGACTGACGAGCGTCTCCCGCGAGCCGATGGACCCGCGCCATGCCGAAACGTCTGACCGAAGACCAAATCGCACGGTACCGGAAGGACGGTTTCTGCCACCCGGTTCCCGTACTGACCGCCGCCGAGGCCGCCGCCTGTCGGGCCGATCTCGAGCGCTACGAGAACGAGATTGGCCAACCCTTGGATTTTCCTGAGAAATCCAAGCCACACCTGCTCTTCAAATGGGCGGATCAGGTCGCGCACCATCCAGCCGTGCTGGACGCGGTCGAGGACCTGATCGGACCGGACATTCTGCTCTATCACATCACGCTCTGGACCAAGGAAGCGGGGACGCCGTCTTACGTCCTCTGGCACCAGGACGGCGCCTACTTCTTCCTGGAACCGGCCGAACAGGTGACCGCATGGGTGGCGCTGTCCGACGCACCGGTCGAAGCGGGCTGCATGCATGTGCTCCCGGGCTCACACGAAGGCCCCTGGCGCGACCATGTCGACGACCTCGGCCCCGACAACATGATCAAGCGCGGCCAGGGGATTCCCGGCCTGGAAGCCGAGCGCGGCGTGCCGATGCCGCTCAAGACCGGCGAGATGTCGCTGCACCATACCAAGCTGATCCACGCGAGCGGCGCGAACGGCCACACCGACCGACGCATCGGCGTCGGCCTGAGCTATATCCCGGCCCACGTCCGCCCCTATGCCGAGCCGAAACCCACGGCCCTTCTCGTCCGCGGCCGGACGCATCACGACGACTTCATCATGGAAGAGCGTCTGACGGCCCCCGAAACGTCCGCCGCCCGCGCCGCGCACAAGGCCGCCGTCTCGCGGTTCCGGGCGCGGCAGGACGCCGGATCAAAGGTCGCCGAAGCCTACGTCGCAAGCTGAGCTCCATGTCCAAGTCGAAGATGATCCACTTGGCCCAGTTCCTTGTGCACGGGCCGAGCTACCACAGCCTCGCCATGTGGCGGCATCCGAGGACCGACCACGACGGCTTCCGCTGGGACCGCCCGGCCCTCTACGAGCACATCGCGAAGACCTGCGAACGCGGCCTGTTCGACATGGTTTTCTTCGCCGATCTCAACTACATATCGGACACGTTCAAGGGATCGCTCGAACCCGCCCTGCGCTATGCCGCCCAGGCGCCGGAGCATGATCCGATTCCTCTGATCGCCTGGCTCGGCGCGGTCACCAAGCGGATCGGCCTCGCCGCGACCTTCTCCACCTCGAACCAGCACCCGTTCTATGCGGCGCGCATGTGGGCGACGCTCGACCACATGACCAGCGGCCGGGCGGGCTGGAACGTCGTGACCTCCATCAACCACAATCAGGCCGCCAATTACGGGACCGAGCGCGCGCCGACCGACCGGCGCTACGAGCAGGCGCACGAGTTCATGGAAGTGTGCCAGAAGCTCTGGGGAAGCTGGGACGACGACGCGGTCGTCATGGACGCGGAGAACGCGCTCTTCGCCGACGCCGGCAAGGTCCGCCGCATCGAGCATGAAGGCCAGTTCTTCCGGAGTCGCGGCCCGCTCAACGTGACGCCGTCGCCGCAACGCGGCCCCGCGATCTTGCAGGCCGGCACCTCCCCCAAGGGCCGCGCCTTCGCCGCCAAATACGCGGACGCCCTCTTCGCGATCCAGCCGCACAAGGAAAGCGCCAAGGCCTATTACGACTCGATCAAGTCGGCGATGGCGGAGATTGGCCGCGATCCCGCGCATTGCGCCATCCTGTTCGGCGCGCAGCCGATCATCGGCGAGAGCGAGGCGCATGCGCAGGAACTGCAGGAGGAACACAACAGCCTGGTGCCCCTGGACGCCGGCCTCACCATCCTTTCCGCCCATCTCGACTACGATCTTTCGAAGATCCCGCTCGACGCCAAGATGGCGGAGCGGACGGAGCCCGAGTTGGAACGCATGCGCACGCGTTTCCTCAAGCCGGACGGCTCCTCGATGACCCTGGCGGAGGTCGCGGCGCGGCACGGCCAGTCGGTCGGCCTGCCCCAGTTCGTCGGCACTGTCGAAAGCGTGGCCGATCAGATGGAGGCCTATTTCGACTTCGTCGGCGGCGACGGCTTCATGCTCGACGTGTTGCGCAACTACATGACGACGGGAAAACCGATCTACGGCTTCAACCGCGGCACTGTCGGCTTCATGATGAACGACGCACCGATCGAGAAGCTGCCCGAGCGTATCGCCGACGCAGAAGCAACCGTCATTCACCCGCTGGAAATGAGGGCAACGACAATTGACGGCCGCGTTGAAACCGCGATGGCGATCAACGAGGTTTCGCTGTTCCGGGAGACGCGGCAGTCGGCGCGCGTCCGCATCTCGATCAATGGCCAGGTGCGCATGGAATCGCTGACCTGCGACGGCGTATTGTTAGCGACGCCCGCGGGTTCGACCGCCTATAACCTTTCAGCGCACGGGCCCATCCTGCCAATCAGCGCGCACATGCTGGCGCTGACGCCAATCAGCGCTTTCCGCCCGCGGCGCTGGCGCGGCGCGCTGCTCCCGCACGACGCCACCGTCATGCTTGAAGCGCTTGAAAGCAAAAAGCGTCCGGTCTCCGGCGTTGCCGACAATCACGAAGTGCGCGACGTCGCCAAGGTCGAGGCGCGCGAAAGCCGCGACATCGCCATGACCCTGCTGTTCGATCGCGGCCAGTCACTTGACGAACGCATCCTGCGCGAACAGTTTGATTACTGATCCGCGTGATTCGGCGCGAAGAAAATCAACCTTAATGAGCAGTTTACCCAACCGCATGAATCGCAGCATGATGCGGTTTTTGAGACTCCCGGTTCTGTTCAGTGAGAATTAACCCGCCCCACGGATCATGGACGGAATGTTAATCAGGGGGCGCGGCCGGATCGGCTGACGGAAGGGCTTTCGGATGGGCGCACAAGCGGTTCGGCTTTCCAACGTCGATATTGATAATGCGTTGAAGAACAAGGACTTCGAAGTCCTCTTTCAGCCGATATTTGACCTCGGAAATGGCGCTCTGGCGCGAATGGAATCATTCGTGCGCTGGCGTCATCCGAATCTGGGCCTGCTGCCGCCAGGCGCCTTTATCTCATTTTTCGAAAGCCAGGGGCGGATGAGCGAGCTCACCCGCTACGTCCTCGCCAGTGCTATTTCGTCGTATACCAGTTGGCGCGGACCGTTTGCGCCGGGAATTTCGGTTAATCTCGCCCTTAGCGATCTGAGCGATGACGCCTTTGCCTCGCACTTCGTTAAACTCCTTCGTGACCATGAGTTTCCGGCGGATCTGGTGACGCTCGAATGCCCCATGCCGCCCGTCGACATGCCCATGGAAAAGGCGGCGGCACAATTCAAACAGCTGTCAGACACCGGGGCCCGTCTCGCCATTGAGGTGCGCGGCCGGGCGAATGATTTGCTGCGCTCGCTTGACCCTTTCCCGTTCGATGAAATCAAGACCGGCGGTTCGGCGATTCTGCGATTCGCTCGGACAGTTCGCGGCCCGGGACTTTCGGCTATTGCCGACTTGCTCGATATCGCGAACAACGCGAACGCCGCCATTACAGCCGTGGGCGTAGAAGATCAGGCATCGCTCTCCGCATTACGCGGGCTTGGCTTTACGGCGGCGCAAGGCAACCACCTTGGCAAGGTCGGCGATCTCAAAGATTTCCGCCCGCATCGCATTAACGAAGTGCGTGAGCTTCTCAAGCTTGAGCCCTTAAGTTCCGAAAATATTACAGCCTTGTTCCGCACCGAGGCGCCAGCCCTTGCGACGACTGAAAAGTCGTCAACAGAACATGCAGGCAGCGGGACAGAAACGGAAGACTCGCTGCTCGAACGATTGAATGAACGCGTTGCGCAGTTCGATACGGCGGAAGTATCCGGACAGGCCGCCGAACCGAAAAGNNGCACGGAAGGACCAGCGCTTGCGACGACTGAAAAGGCTTCGAAAGAAACCGCTGATAGCGCAACCGAAACGGAAGATGCGCTGCTCGAACGGTTGAATGAGCGCGTATCGCAGTTCGACACTGCGGATGATGCCGCGCAAACAGCAGAAACCGAAAAACCGGCGCCTCCGCAAAATGACGCCGAAGCCGAAAAGAAAGCCAAGGCGCGTGAGAAAGCGAAAGCCCTGATGCTCGCCAAGCGGGCCAAGGCGCGCGCCGATCGCAAGGCCGCGGCGATTGAACGGGCGAAAGCAAAGGCAGCGGACAAACCCGGCAGCGACGGGTCCGGCGACCAGAAATTGGACGCCAAGACATCAAGTCCGCCGAGAGAGCTACAAGAAAGGTTGAGCCAGGCATTCCGTCCGGGCGATCTGTCAATGACGACAAAAGCCACCGAAGAACCGGACGAAAAAGTTTCGCCTGATGCCTCGCATGACAGCGCCGAGACGTCTGCGGGTACGCCGATTATTGTCACCAAGCAGGACGTCTCGGCTGGCGCAAATGCAGCAAAGCCTGCATCTGCAAGCTTGGCGCAATCTAGCCCGGGACAGCACCACGCCTCACAAGCACCCGAGTTTGCTGATAAATTCGAAGCTGACATGCCGCGATCCGTAAAGCTTTCCGTAGGCGCTGCTTCGGCGTATTTTCAGCCCGGTATTCGCGTCGGAGCGCCGGCGCTGTTGGGCCAGCCGGATATTCCGATCGAGCCGTCAGCGCCCAGCTTGCCGGCGGCGGACCGAACGGGGGAAAGCGCAACGAAGGTGGTTGCCGAGAAAGACAAGCCTGCGGGTGACTCGCCAGAACAAGAGTCTGCGAACGCGAAACAGAGTACGGTTGAGCGGGCGATGGCGTCACTTGCACCTGATGAGCAACCAATCAAAAAAGCGCCATCTGATGAAGCACCGCAAGTGGCGCAGCCTGAAACGCCGGACGAGCTCATCGGAGATCTTCATGATGAGAGCGATGGAGTTTCATCCACGGCGCGCACTCCGCGGCGCAGGCGCAAACCCTTCCTGAAGCGCACTGTTGTTCCGATCTCAAGACACTTCTGGCCCAGAAGCTGGCGGCGCGCCTGGAAACGGCGCAAGGCGGAAAAGCTGGCCGAGCACAGCGAAGAAACCGGGCAGCAGCTTGCGGCTGAATAGCGCGAGACCTCAGACGCCGCTGGCCCAGATTCCATGAAATCCTAACGGCACACGCTGCGGCAGTTGTATGTGCGCGAGCGGCGGCGCGGTCATGTTTTGCGCATCAATAATGTGCGCCTCGGATTTACCGTCGAAATCATGAGTGAAGGTAATGAGGTAACCGTCATCCTCACTCGTTGCATTAATGCGCGGCGCAAAGGCCGGCTCGGACCCAAAAACCCTTTCTGGAAAATCGTGCCGTTCGCCTACCCCGGTTTCAAGGTTATACTTCAACAGCGCTGAAAAACGCTGCTCGACGCAATCATCGAAAATGACGTGATAGGAATATTTCGTCTTCCGCCCGCAGAACTCGTTATTGACTATGGGAAACTCAGACAGCGCATCGTCAAGCTGTTCTTCGCGCCCCGCGCCGGTCTTCATATTCATGCGCCACAGGAATGGTTGCGCGCGGAGCGCAAGCACGTCCGCCATGGCGGCGTAGGGCCCGTATTTCATTTCAGGTTCAAGCCCGTTCGGGACCATCTTGCAGGCGGCCATGACGACATCGTCGCCTTCCTCCCAGCAATTAATCACATGATAGACGTAGCAGGTCGGGAACTCGAACCATTTGGGCTCCCCGCCTTTACGCGGAACCACGCCGAACCGCGTCGGCTGGTCGGCGACATGAATTTGCCACATGCGATTGCGGATGGCGCTATCGGAAAAGATCACCGGCAGGTCATGCAGGATGACGTAGTCTTTCGTCATGCCCATATCGTGCGGCAGGCGCGGCCCCGGCAGATTAATTTCCTGAAGATGCGTCAGTTCGCCCGATGCAGACACCGTTCCGGTCCACATTTTCGGCTCATAAAGCGCGTAATCGAAAAAAACGAGTTCGCCTGTCTCCGGATCGACTTTGGAGTGGGCTGAAATATTTCGCGGCAGCTTGCCGGCGAATGTCTCGGTGCGGATTGTATCGAGCGTTTGCACATCCACCGCAACCGGCTGACCGGAAATATACCATAGCGCCAGCAGCTGACCGTTGTGATAGACGGCGTCCGTGTTCGCCGTGTCGCGATAGTTGACCTTGCGGCCGGGCGCACGGCGTGACGGCTCAAAGATTCCACCCAGCGGCGAAGCGCCATTCGCTTTCAGGTCTTCCGTTTGCACATAGCGGTTGCGATATCGCGCCTTCCCATTTTCAAACCAAATACCGTGCAACATGCCGTCGCCGTCGAACCAGTGATGCATGCCCTTGGGCGACTCGGCGGGATTTGGGCCATTGCGAAAATAAGCGCCGTGCAGATCCCTCGGGATTTCACCAACAAAAGGAAGGTCGTCAACGCTTACCTCCCGCGCCACGGGCGCATACATACCGTGGAGGTAAGGATTCAAGTCGTTGAGCTTCGCCTCACTCATCAAATGTTCCCTGATCGACGTCTTTCAGGAATTTGATGACGCCGTCGAAAAACCGCTGCTGATCGTCATATATGGCGAGGTGGCTGCCTTCGGGCAGTTCAAGCGCGCGGGCATGCGGAATCTCTTCCACCATCCACCGCATATGTTCCGGGTCCATGGTGTCGTATTGCGCCACGGTCACCAGTGTCGGCACGGTGATCTCATGAATGCGGTCGGTAACGTCCCAGTCCGCGAGCCTTCCGGAGATGCCGAGCTCGCTCGGTCCCTGCATCAGATTGTAGATGTGAAAATTTACATGCTTCATGGAGCGCGTTACCGGCTCAGGCCAGTCTTCTACCGGCATGCGCAGAACATGCTTGGTGTAATGTTCCTGAATCAACAGCTCTTCGTAGCGCGGATTGCCGTAATCCTCCGCCGCTTCAAGCGCCTTGATCTCAGCGAGCGCGTCGGGGTCAAGGCGTTTTTCCAGAACATCCGCCGCATAGGCGCCGTAAGCCGGCGCTGACGCCATCATGTTCAAAATGAGAAGGCCTTTCAAATTTTCCTGATGCTCAAGCGCATATTCCATGGCGAGAATGCCGCCCCAGCTGTTGCCCATCAGGTAGAAATTATCCTTGTTGAGGCCGAGCGCCGTGCGGACCTGTTCGACCTCATCGACGAAACGCGGAATTTCCCAGAGGCGGTCGTCATCGGGCTGGTCCGAATAATAACTGCCGAGCTGATCGTAGTAGTAATATTCAACGCCGGCGTCCGGAAAGAAGCTATCCACCGCTTCGAAATATTCATGGGTCATCGCCGGACCGCCGTGCAGGATGAGCACTTTGATACGAGGGTTATTGCCGACGCGTTTGGTCCAGACTTTGAAGTCGCCGTAATCCGTCGAAATCGGGATCATGCGAACACCGCCGGAGATTATGTCTTCCTGAGTGCGGCCGGCGTTATCGTGATAGCTGTCACGTTGAACATTGTTTTCAGGCGCGTTTTCGGCGCAGGCGCTCATAACAAACGCCGCCGCCAGCGCCGTGCAAATGACCGGTAATTTCATCGTCACCCTCCCATTGGAATCGCAAAAGTAGCTCTTTTGGCCGAATACGGCCAGCCAGCGCCACTGCTGCGAATCGGAAGACAATTCAGGCGTCTGTCTTGCGCCCGCGAAATAAACCCGCTGAAAGTGCGGAGCTAATGTGAGGTTTTCTTGGCCCGTTCATCCGACACTTACGTCTGCCAGTCCTGTGGGGCGGTCTATGGAAAATGGGCCGGGCGCTGCGAGGCTTGCGGCGAATGGAACACCATTGAGCTTGAGGCGTCAGAAGCCGGGCCGCCGGGATCGCTCGGGGCGGCGCCGTCAAAATCCAAATCGAAACAGATCGACTTCACTTCGCTCGCCGGCGCTGCGGAGGACATCCCGCGCCTATTGACCGGCAACAATGAATTCGACCGAGCCTGCGGCGGCGGTCTTGCGCCAGGGTCCGCGCTTTTGATCGGCGNNNCATTGCTTTTGCAAATCGCCGCAGGGTTAGCGCGCGGCGGCGCGAATGTCGCTTATATTTCCGGCGAAGAATCCACGGCGCAAATCAGGCTTCGCGCAAAACGTCTCGAGGCGGAAACAGCGCCTGTCAACCTCGCCTCGGCGACGGCGCTGCGAGACATCCTTGCTTCACTCAAATCCGCAAAGCCAGATGTCGTCATCATCGACTCCATTCA
>DGNI01000119.1 GCA_002388885.1 Parvularculaceae bacterium UBA4496
TTGCCGTGACGGCATTCGCCATGAAAGGCGATGAAGAGCGGATTCGCCAGGGCGGATGCGAGGATTATATCGCAAAACCGATCTCGGTCGCCTCGTTTATTGAGAAAGTGAAAAGGTATTTGGATTAGGCTTGTTCGTTAACGAACGGCACTAACCCATGGGGGCTGCATGACGGCGCGCGTATTGGTCGTCGACGATCTCGAACCAAACGTCAAACTGCTCGAAGCAAAATTGCGGGCGGAATATTTTGACGTACTTGGCGCTTATTCGGGACAGGAAGCTATCGAACAGGCGGCGCAGGAAAAGCCGGATATCATTCTGCTCGACGTGATGATGCCCGGCATGGATGGTTTCGAGGCGTGCCGCCGTCTCAAAAGTAATCCTGAAACCATGCATATTCCTGTCGTGATGGTGACAGCGCTCGATCAGCAGGCCGATCGCGTTGCAGGACTTGAGGCTGGCGCAGATGACTTTTTGACGAAGCCGGTGGAAGACTTGGCGCTGTTTGCGCGCGTTCGGTCACTGACCCGCCTTAAGATGATGACCGATGAATTGCGGGCGCGCTACGCCACCGGCAAGGATCTTGGCATCGTCGGGCAGATCGACACGGACGTGAATCCGGGTGAACGGCGCATACTCATTATTGATGACAATGAAGATCAGGCGGCGCGCCTTAAAGCCGCTATCGGCGAAGAAGCGCATCAGATCATCCACGAGGCCGATCCTGAAGTCGCCCTTAATCGTGCGCGGCAAGGTGATTTCGATTTGATCCTCGTCAACATGTCTATCGAAGCGATGGACCCGTTAAGGCTATGCTCGTCGATCCGTTCATTTGAGGAAACGCGCCTTACGCCGCTGCTCGCCGTGGTTCGCCATGGCGATACGCGAAAGCTAGTCCGTGCGCTTGATATCGGCGTCAACGATTACGTTACTCGACCAGTGGACAGGAATGAGCTGACAGCCCGGATCATGACCCAGCTGCGCCGTAAACGGTATGTCGATCAGTTGCGCTCGTCATTTCAGGTCAGCCTCGAAATGGCGGTCACCGATCAGCTTACGGGGCTGTACAATCGCCGTTATCTGGCGAGCCATTTGTCTGCGATGTTTGATCGCGCTTTCTGGACCGGCCGCCCGCTGGCGATCATGATCCTAGATATTGACCATTTCAAAACTATCAACGACACACACGGGCACGACGTAGGCGACAGAGTTCTGAAAGAGTTTGCCGAACACATCGCCAATTCAGTTCGCGGAATCGATCTGGCTTGCCGTTACGGCGGCGAGGAATTTTTGATCGCCATGCCGGATACGGATTTAGCTTTTGCTTCCGTGGTTGCTGAGCGGTTGCGTGCAGAAATTGCGTCTCAAAAATTTACCGTGAACAGCGGCCGTGAGCAGCTTGGCGTTACGGTAAGCATTGGGCTCGCCTCAACCGAGCGCCAGATCGAAGGTGACAGCGCGCAAAAGCTAATCAAGCGGGCGGATGAAGCGCTTTATGAAGCCAAGACCGGCGGGCGCAATCGGGTAATCAATAACGCCGCTTAAACGAGCGCTTACCTCAGAGAATCAAAAAAGCCGCCCTATGGGCGGCTTTGTCGTTATCGAAGGCATCAATCTTACTTGATTTTGCCTTCTTTGAATTCGACGTGCTTGCGCGCGACCGGATCGTATTTCTTGAGCACCAGCTTTTCCGTCATGGTGCGGGTATTCTTTTTCGTGACATAGAAAAAGCCCGTGCCGGCGGTTGAGTTGAGCCGGATTTTGACGGTTGTCGGCTTGGCCATGGGTTGCTCCTTCAGGGGCCCGGTACGCGAAATGAGCGCGGAACATACTCACGGGCTTCGGGGTGTCAAGCTTGAGATCCCAGAATTTCAGGCGTCCGCGGCAGGGTCGGCGTCGGGGCCGGCAAACCCGTGCATCCCGTTCACCCATTGAAGACCAATCAGGGCGCCTTTGGAGGCGGGCAGGAGCACCCAGGCTGAGATTGCCATAATTGGCAGCCACAGCGCGAACTGGGCCCACATCGGCGGATCGAACAGCTGTTTCGAGGCAAGCGCAAGGGGAATCGTGATGTGTCCGACGATGAAGGTCGTCATATAGGGCGGGGCGTCATCAGACCTGTGGCCGGAAAGATCGAGGCCGCAGTGGCTGCATTCATGCGCTGTTTTGACGTAGCCGGCGAATAGTCTGCCGCGACCGCATTGCGGGCATTTACCTGCCGCGCCACGAATCATCGCGCTTAACCATTGATGTTCGGGCTTGGCTTCGGCCCCGAATGTTTCCGTAGCATTTGTCATGGAGCTTCTATGGGGATTTAAAGCCCGACAGACAACGCGCCCAAATAGCGCGGTCTAGCCAAAAACCCGCTGGAAAATCACATCGACATTCTTGGTGTGGTAGCCGAGGTCGNNACGTATCGTGAGCCGCGCAGTGACGTCGCCATCGGCTTTCAGATTGTCCAGAAATGCGCCTTCGCCGCGCCAGGCCGGCATGGCGTTGCGTTGGACGAGAGTGTAGGCCTCTTCGCGGGACGCGCCGGCCTGCGTGAGCGCCAGCAACACACGCTGGGAGAATATCAATCCGCCTAGGCGGTCCATATTTTCCTGCATGCGTTCAGGATAGACCACCAGATTTTCGATCACTCCTGCGAGCCGGTGCAGGGCGAAATCGAGATGGACGGTCGCGTCAGGGCCAATGCCGCGTTCGACGGATGAATGCGAAATATCGCGCTCATGCCAGAGTGCGACGTTTTCAAGCGCCGGTGCAGCGCACATGCGCACAAGGCGGGNNGGGTTGCGCTTGTGCGGCATTGCTGACGAGCCCTTCTGGCCTTTCGAGAAATACTCTTCGGCTTCGAGGACTTCCGTGCGCTGAAGGTGACGGACTTCTGTCGCGAAGCGCTCGATCGATGAAGCGATGACGGCAAGCGCGGAAAAATACGCCGCATGACGATCGCGCGGGATCACTTGCGTCGATACAGGCTCGATCTTGAGGCCCATCTTTTCCGCCACATGGGCTTCAACCGATGGATCAATGTTGGCGAAAGTGCCTACTGCGCCGGAAATGGCGCAAACTGCGACTTCTTCCCGCGCGGTTTCAAGACGGCGCTTGCCGCGTTCGAACTCGGCATAAAAACCCGCGAGTTTGACGCCGAAGGTGGTCGGTTCCGCGTGAATACCGTGGCTGCGGCCAACACAGACCGTATCTCTGTGTTCCAGCGCGCGCTTTTTCAGGGCCGCCAAAACCAGATCCATCCCGTCGAGCAGCAAATCCGCTGCGCGGGTCAGTTGAACGGAAAGGCAGGTATCGAGAACGTCCGAGGACGTCATGCCCTGATGTACGAACCGTGCTTCTTCGCCGACGATCTCGGCAAGATGTGTCAGGAACGCGATGACATCGTGTTTGACCTCGCGCTCGATCTCGTCGATGCGCGCAACGTCGAATTCGGCATCCCGCGCCTTGTCCCAGATCCGTGCCGCGGCTTCCTTGGGGATGACGTCCATTTCTGCGAGGCGGTCGGCGGCGTGTGCTTCTATTTCGAACCAGATTTTGTATTTGGAAGCATCCGACCAGATGGAGGCCATTTCGGCGCGGGTGTAGCGGGGGATCATGGTTTTTTTGCTTCCTCAGCGGGGTCGTAATCAATATCCAGCGTGCCGAGCGGGGTGTCGCCGTTTTTCGGAGCAGGCGCCGTTTCGTCGCCAGCGCCCCAAATCCACCATCCGATTCCGAGCCCGATGCCGAACGCAATGAACAAGAGAACCCAGATGTGTACGGCCAGCCAAAGCATCCCGTAACCCCTAAACCACCAGCTACCGCTGATCGATCACAACGTAATTACGCTCTGCAGCGCCGGTGTAAATCTGACGGGGACGACCGATCTTCTGATTCGGGTCTTCTATCATTTCAGACCATTGTGCGATCCAGCCGACTGTGCGCGCCAGCGCGAAAAGAACGGTAAACATATCCGTCGGGAAACCTAGCGCACGCAACGTGATGCCGGAATAAAAATCGATATTTGGATAAAGCCGCTTCTCAACGAAATATTCGTCTTCCAGCGCAATGCGCTCAAGCTCCATCGCTACTTTCAACAGAGGCTCGTCTTTGACGCCGAGGGCGTCTAACACTTCATGGCAGGCCTTGCGCATGACCTTCGCCCGCGGATCGTAGTTTTTGTAAACGCGGTGGCCGAAGCCCATCAGACGGAAGGGGTCATTCTTGTCCTTCGCGCGCTTGATGTATTCCGGAATGCGCTCAACATCGCCGATCTCTTCAAGCATATTGAGCGCGGCTTCATTGGCGCCGCCATGTGCAGGTCCCCAAAGCGATGCGATGCCGGCTGCGATACAGGCGAACGGATTAGCGCCCGAAGAGCCGGCAAGCCTCACTGTTGACGTCGATGCATTCTGCTCGTGATCCATGTGAAGTATGAAAATCTTGTCGAGGGCGCTCGAAAGCACGGGATTGACTTCATACTCTTCAGCCTGAACCGCAAAACACATGCGCATGAAGTTCGATGTGTAATCGAGATCGTTGCGCGGGAATACGAACGCCTGACCGATCGAATATTTATACGCCATCGCCGCAATGGTCGGCATTTTTGCAATCATGCGATGGCTGGCGACCAGACGCTGCTTCGGATCG
>DGNI01000130.1 GCA_002388885.1 Parvularculaceae bacterium UBA4496
CGATCATCGCCTATCACCAGCCCTGCACACGCGCCGACATCGAGGATGTGCGCGGCGTTCAGGTGGCGAAGGGCTCCCTCGACCAGCTCCTTGAAATCGGCTGGGTCAAAATGCGCGGCAAGCGCCGGGACGTGCCCGGCCGGCCGACCCTTTACGGGACGACCCAGCACTTTCTGGAGCATTTCGGGCTGGAGAGCGTCACGGACCTTCCGGGTCTCGCCGATCTGAAAGCTGCGGGGATGCTGGATGCGCGCCTGCCGCCGGGCTTTTCCGTGCCGTCGCCTGCAGATGGCGATGATGAGGATGACGGCGAGGACGCAGATTCGGCCGAGTTCGCTCAGGATTTCCTTGAAGAAGCGGACGAAACCGCGGACGCATAAGGGATTTTTCGGTCCGGCGTTTGCGTCCGGGCCGCCCCCGCATTACGTATAACCCAAGGAAAATGTTGGAGAGGCGCAAATGGGCGCAATCGGACCCTGGCAAATTGTCATTATACTGGTGCTGGCGCTGCTTCTCTTTGGCGGCGGCGGCAAGATTTCATCGCTGATGGGCGACTTCGCGAAGGGCATCAAGTCCTTCCGCAAGGGCCTGCAGGAGGATGACAAATCCCTCGACGACCGCAGCGATGAGGCGAAGGACGTGACGCCCGTCGCTGAAGAGGAACGAGACAAGGCTTAGGAAACAGGACTCCTGAAAGCCCAAAAAGCGCTTCATCCTGAGGAGCAAAATCCTTCATGCCCTTCGAGACAGCGCTAACGCGCTTCCTCAGGATGAAGGATTTTGCGTCTCGAAGGACGGAGCGCGCCAGACAAACAAGTGAGATTGGCCTGACATGAGCCTTGTGCCGCAATTCGGATTTTTTGAGCTGATGCTCATCGCCGTGGTGGCGTTGATTGTCGTCGGCCCGAAAGATTTGCCGAAGCTGATGCGCTCCGCGGGGCGCATGGTTGCGAAGGCGCGACAGATGGCGGGTGAATTCACCGCCGCCTTCGACCAGATGGCGCGCGAGGCGGAGATGGAAGAACTCCGCAAGGAAATCGACGACCTCAAAAAGAATAATCCGGTCGCGGACGCAAAGCGCGCTTTTGACGAAACAACGGCGCCCATCGATCAGGAATTGCGCAAGGAAGCGCGCGAGCTCAACGACGCGGTGAACAAATCGGTGGGTGACACGGAAGAAACGGAAACACCGAAAGCCGCAACCGCAGCTGACGCGCCAGCCAAAAGCGAACCTGCGCAGTCATGAGCGAAGTCGCCAAGAAAGAAGAGTCTTCCGACGAGGATGAGCTGCAGTCCTCGTCCGCGCCGTTGCTCGATCACCTGACGGAGTTGCGCAGCCGTATTATCGTTTCGCTCGTCGCCATTGCCGCCGGCTTCGCCGTCTGTTTTGCGTTTTCCATTCCGATTTATGAATTTTTGGTGGTGCCGTTCGAGCGGGCGGTGGTCGCAGCCGGCGTCGAGCCGAAGCTTTATTTTGCGCCGCTCGAATTTTTCTTCACCCGCGTGCGCCTCGCCGTGCTCGGCGGGATCGTGCTGGCGTTTCCGGTGGTCGCCTATCAGGTTTACATGTTCGTCTCGCCGGGGCTTTACAAACGCGAGCGCAAGGCGGCGCTGCCCTTTATCGCGGCGATGCCGGTGTTATTCACCGCCGGGGCGGCGCTCGTCTATTTCGTGATGATGCCGTTCGTCATGCGCTTTGCGGTGGGGATGGAGCAGCGCCCGTCGGAAGCGAGCGGCGTCACTATCGAACTATTGACCCGCGTCGGCGATTACCTGTCGCTGCTGACGACGCTGATCATGGCGTTCGGTTTTGCGTTTCAGTTGCCTGTGTTTTTGACCCTGCTGGCGAGGGCGGGTCTCGTCACCGCGGCGTTTTTGAAAAAGCACCGCAAGGTCGCCATCGTGCTGATTTTCATTGTCGCTGCTTTCCTGACCCCGCCGGACCCGTTCAGCCAGCTGGTGTTGGGGCTCTCGATCATTGCGCTTTACGAGCTTTCGGTGTTCTGCGTGCGCCTGGCGGAACAGAAGGCCAAGGAAGCGCAGGAAGAAGTGGCGGCTTAAAGGAGAATCGCTTCGTCCTTCGCGACACAAACATTCCTTCATCCTGAGGGGCGCGAAGCGCCGTCACGAAGGGCGAAGGAATGTTTGCTCCTCAGGATGAAGCGATTGGTTTACCTGACTATATGCCTTGGTGGCCGTCTGGACCAAATCCCGCAACCCCGCTAAACCGCCACCATGTTTGATATAAAATGGATCAGAGACAACCCGGACGCGTTCGACGCCGGGCTCGCCCGCCGGGGATTGGGCCCCCGCGCCGGGGAAATTCTGGCGCTCGATGAAGACGCGCGCAAATTCACCCATGCGCTCAATGATTTGCAGGAACGCCGCAACGCCGCGTCGAAACAGATCGGCCAGGCGAAAGCGAAAGGCGACGAGGCCGAGTTCAATCGCCTGCGCGAAGAGGTCGACCGCATCAAGACCCAGATGCCGGCCGCCGAAGCCGAGCAGAAGAAAAAACAGGACGCGATCCGCGATATCCTGTCCGGCCTGCCGAACATTCCCGCCGACGACGTGCCGCAAGGCGAGGACGAAGCGGCGAATGTTGAAATTCGAAAGTGGCCAGATTCTAAAGAAGGCCCCAAAAAGTTAAACGATGCGAAAGAGCATTTCGACATCGGCGAAGCATTGGGTCAGATGGATTTCGAAACCGCGGCGAAAATGTCCGGCTCGCGGTTTGTTTTATTGAAAGGCCAGCTCGCAAGGTTAGAGCGCGCGCTCGCGTCATTCATGCTCGATCTGCATACGGGCGAGTTCGGCTACACCGAGTGCCAGCCACCGCTCCTGGTGAATAATGATGCTCTATTTGGGACCGGTCAGCTTCCCAAGTTTGCAGAAGATTTATTTAATACCGAACGGCGGGTCTCTGAGGAGTTTACGACCGATGATCTTAAGAATGTTGACGTAAGTGACAGCGGATGGGCCTTCACGTTTAAGAGTTATGATGTTGAGAGGCGATGGGATGAGGCGCGTACTAGCTATGGATACCCAAAGTTTGTTTTAGATTCGGCTGGAAAATTTAAGCGCGCAAAATTCTATGCTACGTCTTGGCTCATCCCGACGGCCGAAGTCTCACTCACCAATATTGTCAGCGGTGATATTCTCGATGAGGAAGAACTGCCCCTTCGGTTCACCGCGTGGACGCCGTGCTTCCGGTCGGAGGCAGGCGCGGCGGGGCGCGATACGCGCGGCATGATCCGCCTGCATCAGTTTTCGAAAGTCGAACTGGTTTCCATCACCGCGCCGGAAAAATCCGAAGAAGAGCATGAGCGCATGATCGGCGCTGCCGAAGAAGTCTTGAAGCGCCTCGAGCTGCCGTATCGCACCATGGTGCTCTGCACAGGCGATATGGGTTTCGGCGCGAAGAAAACCTACGACATTGAAGTCTGGCTCCCCGGTCAGGGGCAGTATCGCGAGATTTCATCCGTCTCCAACTGTGGCGACTTCCAGGCGCGGCGAATGAATGCACGCTGCCGCCCCAAAGGCGAGAAACAAACCAAGTTCGTGCACACGCTTAACGGCTCCGGCCTTGCGGTGGGGCGCACGCTGGTTGCTGTTTTGGAAAATTATCAGCAGGCGGATGGCTCTGTCGCCGTGCCGAAAGTTTTGCAGCCATACATGGGCGGGCTCGAAAAAATCGAGGCGGCGTAGTGCGAATTTTATGCTCCAACGATGACGGCATTCACGCGCGCGGGCTCGAAAGCCTCGTCAAAATCGCTGAGGCGCTTTCCGACGATGTCTGGGTTGTCGCGCCGCAGGAGGAACAGTCGGGCGCCGCGCGGGCGCTGACGCTCGCCCATCCCTTGCGCTATCGCCAATATGACGAGCGGCGGTTTTCGGTGTTCGGTACGCCAAGCGACGCGGTGGTCATGGGCGTGACGCGCATTGTCGGCGACAAGAAACCGGACCTGATTTTATCCGGCGTCAATAACGGCCAGAACCTTGCGGAAGACGTGACGGTTTCCGGCACCATCGCCGCCGCGTTTCAGGGCATGTCGCTGGGCGTTCCGTCGATTGCGCTGTCGCTTTCGCGGCTGGAGCGTGAAAACGCCCGCTGGGAAACGCCGGAGGCGCACGGTGCAAAGATTGTCCGCCAGCTTCTGGATGCAGGATGGCCGAAGGATGTTGTCGTCAATGTGAACTTCCCCGACCGCGCGCCGGACGATGTGGCCGGCGTCGAGGTGACGACGCAAGGCCATCGCGACGCGTTCCAACTCTTCGCCGAAGAGCGCAAGGACCTACGGGGCGGGACCTATTACTGGTACGGTTACACCGGCAAGCGTTCCAATCCCCCGGAAGGGACGGATCTGCGCGCCATTTATGACGGCCGGATTTCCATTACGCCGTTGCACCTTGCGCTGACCCATCAGGACTCACACGCCACGCTGACGAAGGCGTTTGGCGGAAATAGCTGACGAAACCTTAACCGCGCGCGTTAATATTAACGTCTTATTAACCAAAGAAAGCAAACGTCACACCGAATCGGCGAGACTCTATTTCCATCAAGGAGGGGTGATGAAAAGCGTGCGTTGGGCGTTGTTGACGAGTTCTTTTATGGCGGCCGCGGCCTGTGGCTCCCATAATAATGCGCCTGTAGTCTATGGCAGCGATCCCGCTCGACAGACGCGCATCTACAGTTCACCCGACCAGATTTACCGCGAGCAGCGCGTGGCGCAGCAGCGCACCCGCGCGCCGGAATATCAAGAGCCCGTCTACCAGCCGCCGACACGAAGCCGCACGACTGCGGTCGAGCCGGTGCAGTTGACGCCGGTTTCCGCCGTCTATCTCAATGAACCGGCGCCTTTCGAAGAAGGCTCCGCTGCGCCATCCGAGCATCTTCACAAAGCTGAGGGCTATATCGAGGTGCAAAGCGGCGACACGGTCTATGCGCTGGCGCGCAAGTTTTCCGTCACGCCCGCAGCGATCATCGACAAGAACGATCTGAAAGCGCCTTACGCGCTTCAGGTGGGGCAGGTTCTGAAACTTCCGTCAGGCTCGACCATCCTCGCCAATGACAAACCGACCCGGCGCGTCGCGGCGCAGGACCAGCTTTATACGGTGCGCGGCGGCGACACGCTTTATTCGATTTCGCGGGCGTCAGGCGTTTCTGTCGATCAAATCGCGTCGGCGAACCGCATGCGCGCGCCCTACTCACTCAGCGTCGGCCAGCAGATCTTGCTGCCGCAGGCTCCGGCGCAAAACACATTGAGAGTGGCTGAGGCGCAGCCGAAACCGCAAACGCAAAAACCGGCGGAGACGCGTGACGTGGCGGAGATTGCCCGTAATGTCGCTTACACACCGCCGCCCGCCCAGTCAGCGACGTCGATGTTCGAATGGCCGGTGCGCGGCGCCATCATTTCAGAATACGGTTCCGGCAATCTCGGCCGCCGCAATGACGGCGTGAATATCGCTGCGCCCGTTGGCGCGCCAGTGCGCGCCGCTGCTGACGGGCAGGTGGTCTATCGCGGGTCGGAGCTGGAAGGGTTCGGCAATCTGCTGCTGGTCAAACACGCAGACGGGTTCGTTACCGCCTACGCACATAACGACACCATGATCGTCAAGAAAGGCGATCAGGTGCGCAAAGGCCAGGTGATCGCCAAGGTCGGCTCGACCGGCGCAGTGACAACGCCGCAACTGCATTTTGAAATCCGCCAGGAGTTGAAAACCGTCGATCCGGTTGCGCTTCTCGGCAATCCGTAAAGCTTTGCGTTCAGCAAGGAGGGGATACGGAGTTTAGTAGCGTATCAGTAAAAGCAAGAAAGTAAGTAGCGTACTTTGAAAGCGGGCTTTATAGCCCGCTTTTTCTTTATCCGATTCTGCCCGGTCTTGAGGCGATCAGGCGCCGCGCAAGGAAATCCGGGCTGGCGCTCAACAGTCCTTCGGAGATGAACGCCGTTTCGGAAAAGTGCGCGAGCGCAAGCCCGCCCTCGAACGCGGCGCGAAGCCCGGCGCCGACGCGTTTCGTAGCGTCGAACTTCGTCAGGATGCAGCGTTTGACCCCGATCTCCTTGAAGGCGAGGGCCCAGTCCACATACTCGTCTGCATCGCCTGAAGCGGGCAGCACCAGCACGGGTTCCGCGTCGGCCGCTTCCCGGTAGCTCCTGAGCGCGGCCACATCGCCGCTGTCATAGGGGCTGACACCCGGCGTATCGAAAATAACCGCGCCTTTCGGCCGGTGGCTCCGAAGAATCTGTTGCACGTCGAGCGGGCTTTCAGCGATGAAATATTCCGCACCCAGCGCATCGCCATAAGCGCGGATCTGATCGATAGCGCCCGCGCGTCCAACGTCAGCGGTGATCATGAACGCCTTTGCGCCGTGGCGTTGGGCGGACGCCGCCAACTTGGCGCCGCTCGATGTTTTTCCGGCGCCTGTCGGTCCGACCAGCATCACAGGACTCGATGGCGCCAGCAGCAGGGGTGAAAATGTGAATGCTTCTTCGAAGCCGGTTTTAAGGCGGTAAAGATCTTCATCGATTTCCGACTTGCGCGCGCCTTCGATCAGGGCGGCAAGCAGGGCTTCGCCGATGCCGTGCGGCGCAAGGATTTCGATCATCGAGCGCACGGTGGCGTCGCTCATGTCAAAAGAGCGTTTCGCCTTGCCGCCGGTCAGCGAGCTTGAAAGCTTTGACAGCGCTTCGGCGGAGAATTTCGTCTCAATGCTTTCATTTAGACGCGCGCCAGCGCCCATCTTGAACGGGCCTTCGTCAACCGCATCGCGGGCGGCGCCAGCGAAATTGGCCTTTGGAGCCGGGGCGGGCGCCGCGGGCGCCGGTTTGTCCGATGCGGTGACCTCCACATCGCCGCTGGGGAGTTCACGAACGGAAACAATGGTCGCCTTGTCGCCAAGCGCGCGGTGCGCTTTTTTCTTCGCCGCGTCGAGATTCGAGGCGATAAATTTCATCATGGGCGCAGGTACCGGATGTTACTGTGACAGGCGCGTTTCAAGGGCCGTGTCGTACTATGGGCTCTGGCATCAATGTTAACGATTTTCCGCCCCGCATTCCAGTCACGGTGCATATTCAGGCGATCAGCCGCGCTATTCCGGGGCTAAACAGAAAAAACCCGCCGGATTGGGTCCGGCGGGCTATCGAAAACCGAAAAGTTGGAGGGGTTACCGGTATTGCTGAACGCGTGTCGCGCGCAGGCCCGGCAGGCCGAATTGATCGATCGCCTTCTGCCAGGACAAAAACTCTTCGACGGTGAGCGTGTAACGCTCACAGGCTTCTTCGAGGGTCAACAGGCCGCCACGCACGGCCGCGACCACTTCCGCCTTGCGGCGAATGACCCACCTTTTGGTGGATGGAGGCGGGAGGTCCCGCAAGGTAAGCGGCGTGCCGTCCGGACCGATGACATAAGCATCGGACTTCGGTGGCGACGGCGCGTTATCAGCAACGACAGTCATGAGAGTACAAGTCCCCGTAAACGCAACTTTGTTCTGACGGAG
>DGNI01000093.1 GCA_002388885.1 Parvularculaceae bacterium UBA4496
CATTTCCTCGGCCTGCAGGGCATGCCCCGGCGCTATATCGACTATCCGGAAGCGTTCGCGCTGTGGAACCAGGTCTCAACCTGGGGCTATTGGATCATGATACTCGGGATGGGAATTTTTGTTCTCAAGCTCATCGATGCTTTCTTCATCTATGGCCGCAAGGCGGAGGCAAACCCTTGGGGCGAAGGCGCAACGACTCTCGAATGGACCTTGCCGTCGCCGCCGCCTTTCCACCAGTTCAACGAACTGCCGCGTTTCGACAAGGGCGACGCCAAGGCGTTCTGATCCGTTTCGAAAGTGTCCAGCCTAAAAACCCCGCCCGGATAAGCCGCGGCGGGGTTTTTCATGAATTTCAACAGGTTGTTGCGGCTAGCCCCGCCGGTTCAAATCCGTTAATAATAGTTAACGGCGGGTGCGCGCGGGTAACAGGGGTGCGCCCCGCTCGATTTTGTTTGGGCGTCAGCAACTTTAGTGGAGGGGTAATGCTGGAAACCATCATCAACGACGTCGCCGGGATTTTTCGGGCTACGTTCCTGACGGGCGACTGGATCGCGCTGATCATTGCGTTCGGTTCGGTTCTTGTCGCTTCGCTTGTCATGAAACGTGGCACGCAGATCGGGTCCATGACCCTGCTGGCGCTGGTGCTTTTCGCCATTGGCGGGTTTTTGCGAGGCTATTTTCGCGGCGTGCCGGCAGAGGGCGCAAGCTCCGGCGACCGGGCGGTCGTACAGCTTGAATCAAGCTGGGTGAATTTCATGAACCTGCAGGCCGGGCACCTGCTGGCTTATTTTATCGCCTTCATGTTCCTGATTTTCATCCTTTACGGCATGCGGTCGGTCCTCGGACGCTAGACCGGATTGGCATTGGCGGCGGCTGCGGCGATTTGCTTTCGCTGCAGCCGTTTGCTTTCACGGCGTCAGTATTTCCCTCAAAGCGCCTTTCGGGCATAAGGCGCGCCATGAGCGACACAATGACTACGCCTCAAACATACGATCTCGCAGGGCCGGGCGATTATTTCGCCCTGTTAAAGCCGCGAGTCATGTCGCTTGTGATCTTTACGGCGTTTGTGGGCATGGCCCTTGCGCCCGGCGCGCTTGAGGGGGCGCTCAATCCGGTGCTTGCGGCGGTGTCGCTTCTGGCAATTGCTGTCGGCGCCGGCGCCTCGGGCGCGCTCAACATGTGGTGGGATGCTGACATAGACGCGATCATGTCCCGCACGGCGGCGCGGCCGATCCCGGCAGGCCGTGTGCCGCGTTCGGAAGCCGCGGCGTTCGGCGGGTTCCTTTCGGCGCTGTCCGTGGCGCTTCTCGCGCTAGCATCGAATTATCTCGCCGCGGGTTTGCTCGCTTTCACCATCTTCTTTTACGTCGTTATTTATTCAATGTGGTTGAAGCGTTTGACGCCGCAAAACATCGTCATCGGCGGGGCTGCCGGCGCGCTGCCGCCGGTCGTCGGTTGGGCGGCGATCAGCGGAACGGCGCCGCTTGAGGCCTGGATCCTGTTCGCGATCATTTTCCTTTGGACCCCGCCGCATTTCTGGGCGCTCGCGCTTTACAAGCGCGGCGATTATGAACGCGCCGGCGTGCCGATGATGCCGGTCGTCAAGGGCGAAGCGTCAACCAAGAAACAGATTTTCGCCTATGCGCTGATCCTTGCCGCTGCAGGCGTTGCGCCGTTTTTTATCGGCATGTCGGGCGTGCTGTACCTCGCCGTCAGCGCATTGCTCGGCGCAGGCTTCATCTGGTTTTCTTGGAACGTGCTGCGCGCCGGCGCCGGCGAGTTTGGCCCTGCGAAAAAACTGTTCGGGTTTTCGCTGGTCTATCTTTTCGCGCTTTTCGCCGCGCTTCTTGTTGAACGTATTGCGGGTCTCCATGTCTGAGAAAGACCACATCCAGTTAACCGCGCTGACGCCGGAAGAGCTGAAGCAGCAAAAACGCCGGAACCTTGCGATTGCGCTTGGTCTTACGGCGTTCATTGTCATCGTCTTCCTGGTGACGATCTTGCGCATTGGCGGATCAGTGGCGGAACGAAGTTTCTAGCGGGAGTGAACGCATGACCGCACGGGATAAAAACAAAAAGACTGCGTTCATCGCTTCGATGGTGGTCGCCGGGATGGTCGCCATGTCTTTCGCTGCCGTCCCCGCTTACAAGGCGTTCTGTCAGGTGACGGGATGGGGCGGCACAACCCAGCGCGCTGAAGCGGAGGCGGACAGGACGTTGCAGCGGCAGGTTACCGTTCGCTTCGATGCGACGGTCGGTCAGGGGCTTTCGTGGCGCTTCAAGCCGGAACAGGTCTCGCAGACGCTGCATATCGGCGAAACCGGGCTTGCTTTTTACGAAGCGGAAAACCTCACGGACAAACCAGTCACCGGCCGGGCGACTTTCAATGTCTCGCCCGCCAAGGCCGGGATTTATTTCCGGAAAATCGAGTGTTTCTGCTTCACCGAGCAGACCCTGCAGCCGGGTGAAAAAGTGTCCATGCCGGTGACCTATTTCATCGACCCCGGGCTTGATGACGACAAGAACCTCGATGATGTCCAGACGATCACGCTGGCCTACACGTTTTTTGCGTGGGAAAGCGATGATTCGGCGGCTGGCGGCGGCGACAGTGCGGCTGAATAGCGCGGGGAACGCCGCCCCTGATGCTTGGATTTTCAGCCCGCGCCAGTATAGAAATCCTTCAAATTCTTGAGGTCAGACCAAAAGGGACGAGCCATGGCGGGCGCTGAGGTCAAACACGATTACCACCTAGTCAATCCATCACCATGGCCGCTGGTCGGTTCGATCGCGGCGGCGGCGATGATGATCGGCGCCGTGACCTGGATGGAGACGGCGGCCGGCGGGCTGAAACTCGGCGGCGTTGCTGAGGACGGCTCGGCCAAGTGGTTTACCTTGAGCGGCAACTGGCTGTTCCTGATCGGATTTGTCGGCATCCTCATCACATTCGTCGGCTGGTGGCGCGACGTCATCAAGGAAAGCCTCACTGGCGAAAACACCTCAGTCGTCGTCCGGCTCGGCCTGCGCTACGGCATGCTGTTGTTCATCGCATCGGAAGTGATGTTTTTCGCGGCGTGGTTCTGGGCGTTTTTCGGCGCCGCGCTTTTCCCGGGCGCGTCGGATCCGGTCATCCTCGCCGACGGCACACAGATGCTGAATCCCAACGGCGATCCGGCGTTTATCGGCAATGACGGCCGCGTGCATGCGACGGGCGGCGTTTGGCCGCCGGTCGGCGTCGAACCGTTGAACCCCTGGGGACTGCCGCTTTTGAACACGCTGATCCTCTTGCTTTCGGGCACGACGGTAACCTGGGCGCATTACGCCGTTCAGCAAAACGATCAAAAAGGCCTTATCCAGGGGTTGATCCTGACCGTTATCCTCGGCGCATTCTTCACGGCGCTGCAGGCGGTGGAATATTATGAAGCCCTCAGCTTCGACATGTTCAAGTTTTCCGGCGGCGGCATTTATGGCGCGTCGTTCTTCATGGCGACGGGCTTTCACGGACTGCATGTCATCATCGGCACGATCTTCCTGATCGTTTGCCTTTTCCGCGCGCTTGCCGGACATTTCACGCCGGAGCGGCATTTCGGCTTCGAATGCGCCGCCTGGTACTGGCACTTCGTTGACGTTGTCTGGTTGTTTTTGTTCGCTTTTATCTACGTGCTCGGCAATCAGGGGCTTTTGTCCTAAGCTCAACTGGCAGCAGCCAGAAGGGGGCGGCCATGCGCTCTCCAGCGAATACCAGAACAGTTCTTGCGGGCGCATTGGCGTTAGCGCTCAGCGGATGTCTCGTCTCCGAATTGCCGGTTCTCGATGCGCAGTCCGGCCGAGCGAAACCGCTGAACGACGGCGATTATATCGCCTGTCCCGTCGCACATGACTCAGATAGCAGTGATTGTGAAACCCTGACCGTCGTGTATCAGGACGACCGATCTTATCATTTCCTCGCCGAGGATGAGGATCCTTCCGTGTTGCGGTTCCGCCGCGTGGCGCGCGGGGGATACGCGGTGCAGTCGAAAGAAGACGATGACGAATACGCCTATTATTACGGGGCCGGCGATTCGGACCGCATGACGCTCACCTGGATGATGTGTCAGGACCTGCCGGACGGCGTGCGCAGTCGCCTTCTGGAAAACGGCGATCTTGAAACCGACAGTGATGAATATGAAGCCTGTCAGGTAAAAACCGTTCGCGGACTGACGGATGCGGCGAAAGCCTATCATCGCGGCCAGGCGGAAAGCGATGAGCCGATTACGATGGAACTGACGCCTGCGCCTCAGGAGTAAGAATTTTCGTGACCTATTACCCGCCTGTATCGCCTTACGCCGCCGGTGTGGGCGGGAAATGCCCGCGATGCGGGCAGGGCCCGCTCTATGAGGGGTTTTTGAAGCTCCGGCCTTCATGTGAGGCGTGCGGTCTCGACTACGCCAAAGCGGATTCGGGCGACGGGCCCGCCGTGTTCGTAATCTTCATTGTCGGCTTCATCGCAGTGGCGCTGGCGTTCATTGCGCGCTTTGTCTGGGGCGCGCCCATGGGCGTCGCGCTCCTCATAAGCTGCGGATTTACGGTCGTCGCCATCCTCGCATTGTTGCGGCCCTTGAAAGCGACATTGATCGCGCTGCAATACGCCAACAAGGCGGCTGAGGGCCGGCTCGAAGACTAAATATGCTCAAGGATTACCGATTTCATTTTCGTCCGGTCCTGACGGTGTTGTCCGTGCTTGCGCTGGGCGTGCTGATCGCGCTTGGATCGTGGCAACTCCAGCGTCTTGAATGGAAGCGCGGCCTGATCGCAAAAGTTGAAGCGCGCGTTGAGGCGGCGCCCATTCCATTCGAAGAAGCGCTAGCTCTCGCCGAAGCAGGCGAGGATATGGAATATACGCCGGTGAAGTTGAATGGTCGTTTTCATTACAACAAACGCGCCGATATTTTCGGCTCTTACGACGGTGTTCCTGGTGTTTTTGTTTTCACTCCGGTTGGCGCCGATTTTGGTGAATTCATCTATGTGAATCGGGGGTTCGTTTCTCAAGACGCCAGAAAAGCAGGGTGGCCGGAAACTCGCCCATCCGAAACGCCAATAACTGAGATCACCGGGCTCTTCCGCTCCGCCGAAAAGCCAGTACCGCCTGCTTCTTGGTTTCGTTCCTCGAAAAAATCCGCAGACGGATTATGGTTCGTGCGCGACCCGCTGACCTTTGCCGCGGACGCGGGCATCGAGGCGCCCGCCTTTTACATTGATCAGTTCGCCGTGCCGGGCCGCGAATGGCCGAGGGGCGGAACGACACGGCTCGACTTCAACAACCGCCATCTGGAATACGCGCTCACCTGGTTCGGGCTTGCGCTAACGCTTCTTGGCGTCTGCATCGCTTTTTTCTTGCAAAAGCGATAAAAACCAAATAACTTTAAAAAACAAAGTAGATTTTGGTTTGTTTGGCGTCATTGACGAAAAATGACGCCCGACGCTCAACACGGGAAGGCTGCGTGCTGACCTCTGCTTGGGTTTGTTCATCTAGTGAGTAAGAATTCTAGTGAGTAAGAATAATGTCCTTGCATCCTTTGTTCGACGCGCCATGGATCGTGCAAATCCACGCCTTCGCCGCCATCGCCGCATTCTTTCTGGGCGCCATTCAGTTCTCGGCGCCAAAGGGGACGTTGCCGCACAAAACGCTCGGCGTTGTCTGGATCGTGCTCATGTCAGCAATCACGATCAGCAGTATCTTTATTCGCCCGGCGCTTTATCCCGGCTTGCCGCTCGTTCAATGGTTCGGGCCAATACATGTTTTCACTCTAATCACGGCATCCGGAATTTTCGGCGGGGTTGCTTATTTGATGCGCGGCGGCGCTGACCTCAAACGTCACAAGGGTCCGTTCATGGGCATATTCATCGGTGGTCTGATTATCGCGGGCGGCTTTGCGTTTCTGCCCGGAAGGATCATGCATGCGGTGGTGTTCGCAGGGTGATTACTCTCCCCGTAGCTTCTTCTCATAGGCGTTGACGAGGGTCATGTAAGGACTGACTTGGTCGAACACTGGATCGGTTTCTTCGTCGGGCGCATAATTCTGATACATCTCGAAATGCAGATGATACGTCGTCGGAACGCTTTCGCCCGATGAATTGAAAAAGTCGTTCCAGACCTTGCCGATGCGCTGGCCCTTCACCACGAACTCACCGTCGCTCACCGCAAGCTGGCTCATGTCGAGATGCATGTATCGGTAAAGCGTGCCGTCTTCGGTCTGCAGTTTCACGGTATATTTCGAGCCCTCAAGGCCGACAATGCGGCCGTCTTCCACAGCGACCGCCCAATGGGTTTCGCCGCTTTGCGGGATGCAGGTGGCGGCGCGAATGTCGAGCCCTTCATGACCGCCGTCGGGACACATGATCTGCGTGCGCGAACGCGATTCGCAGAACGTATCCTGCCATGGATATTCGTAATTGGCGGCGTTGCACTGGCCGCCCTCCATGCCGTTTACCGAACCCTGGCTGCCGCCATAGCGATAGACCTGACTGTTCAGAAACGCCGCATCTTCAAGCGGGAAGATAATGTCGGGGCGGTAGATGGTTGTGTCCTGATGGCCCGGCCCGGAATTTGGCAAGAGGTCGCCCACGGGCACATAGCTGAATTCCCGGCCTTCCCTGTCAGTGAGGTAGTCTTCCTCCTCCTCAACGGGCGGCTCTTCGGGCTCGGGGTCTGCCGGTTCCTCGGGCTCCTCCGTATCGGGTTCCGTTGGTTCTGCAGGATCGGTGGAAAAATTATCGCAAGCCGCAAGAGAGGCGGACAATAAAAACGCGAGGAGAATTTTTTCGAGATTGCGCATTATTCGCCTCCCGATGCGAGGCCGGGATTCGCAAGGATCATCGAATCCGCAAGCGTCGTGATATACTCATCGCCGGAGCAGCGTTCATCCGCAGACGGATCGCCGCACTCAATGGTCATCACATAGCCGCAGCCGAATTTCGAAAAGCTCAGATCGACGCCGAAATCATTCCGGCTGATGTGGTAGGCGGCGCCAGTGCCGTCGAGCCGGCGCGGCTGTTCGGCGAGACGCTTTCTAAACTCGACAATATCGGGATCGCCGCCGACGACGCGGTTGCAGGTGCCGGTGATGGAAAGCGTCGCTTCGGCGTCGATGATCGCTGTCGCGGTGTAGACGTTTTCCATCCCGTAAACCTTGACCCTGTCACGAACGGATGGGTCCGCAGGGATCAAAACAGGAATGCGCGCGCGCGCGACTTCTTCCTCGTCGGCGTTGCGTAAATTGCTGGCCGCCATGGCGCGGATACCCGGCGGCGGTGGCGCGTTCACGGGCGCCGTTCTCAGGGCTTGCGTCGCCGACAGCTGTTCGCGCAGGGAAGGGCGCTGTGCGTCTTCTGCTTCCGTGCGCTGCAGGTCCGCGCGCAGTTCGACGAGATTGGGCGCGCGTTTGATTGTTTCAGCGCGGTTGTCGCGCTCGTCACGCGCGGCGCGCAAGGCGGCGGCAAGACCGCGGCGCGGAATGCGCTGTGCTTTTTCCTTGAGGGCGGCACGCAAGGCTTCCGGATCCGGCGGCGTGCGCTGAATTTCTTCGCGGGCAGGTTCTTGCTGCGTTGTCTGATCGCCAGCGGGCTCTTCACTCGTCTGCGCCCAGACAGTTTGCGCCCAGACAGCGCCCGCCGTTATCGCTGCAGCGCCAAGCCCTGCGATCACATGCGTCTTCAACATAAGACCCCCTTTCGAGCGACCCCTATCGCTCAGTGAGTTTAAACTCGATCCGCCGGTTTTGCGCGAGCGCCGCGGCGGAAAAGCCCGACACGATCGGCGACGACGCGCCCGATCCGGTGGCCAAGAGACGGCGTTCCGGCACCCCACGGGCTGTCAGGTATTCTACCACGGAAATCGCGCGCTGTGCGGACAATTCGAGATTGGAATCAAACAGCGCCCGGCATGAGGGGCCGAGAGGCGACTGGTCCGCATGGCCGTCGACCCGCAGGACCCAGTTCACTTCTGATGGAATATCGCCCTGAATATCAAGGAGCGCGGTCGCAAGCTTGTTGAGTTCGACCTTGCCGGCTTCGCCGAGCGTCGCGGAGCAGGACCCGAACAAAATATCGCTTTCGAAGATGAACCGGTCGCCGACGACCCGAATATCGGTGCGGTCGCCGAGCGCTTCGCGCAAAGCTTCGAAGAAACGCGAGCGCACTTCCTGCAGTTCCTGCACCTTGCGGGCGAGTGCGGCGTTCAAACGCTGCGAAAGGTTTTCAATCTGCGCCTGCTGTTCAATGTCTTTGGCTTCGGCGGCGTCGAGCGCTTCTTGCAGCGAGGCGAGCTGACGGCGCAGCGCAGCGATTTGCGCGTTGAGCGTCGCGATCTCGCTCTTCTGTTCGTCGGTGAGCGCTTTTTCCGCTTCGAGTTCTTCAGCGGACGCAGCAACGGCGGACTGACTCGCGGCGAGTGCAGCGGCGAGGCCGGTCAGCTCTTCGTCCTTTTGTGCAATGGTGTCTTCCAGAGATAGAACTTGGAGCTGCAACCGGTCGCGTTCGGCCTGCGCGAGGCCAAGCTGATCGTTCAGGGAATTGATCTGTGCAATCAGCCGCGCAAGTTGATCGTCTTTGGACGCAAGCTCGTCTTTGACGGTTTGCAGCCGGTCGCCGAGATAAAACTGTGCGACAACGAAGATCGACAGGACGAACATCAAGACCAGCAGCAATGTCGACAGCCCGTCGACAAAGCCCGGCCAGATATTGGCCTCAGCTCTGGTGCGCCGTCGCGCCATTGGGCTACTCCCCGCCGCCGACGCGGATCAGCGTGCGGTTGAGCGCCCTGATGTCGTCCTTGAGCTCCGCCGTTTGACCGGCCTGCGCCTTGATCTGGGTTTCGGTGTTGGCGGCGAGCGCGGCTTCGAGCGCCTGGATCGCCCCGACAAGATCGCCTTCTGCGACGTCAGCCGTGAGGTTTGCGCCGCCCTTGCCGCCGGCGCGAACGGTTTCCGTGCGGCCCGCAAGCCAGTCTTCAAGGTCCGTATAGAAACGGTTTTGCGCCTGCCCGGCTTGCAGATCGAGAAAGCCGACAACAAGTGAGCCGCCTAAACCAAACAGTGATGATGAAAACGCTGTGCCCATGCCGGAAAGCGGTTCGCGCAGGTTTGCAATCAGCTGCGAGACAGCGTCTTCAGCCGCGCCGCCGGTATTGGCGAGGCCGTTAATGGTGTCGGCGACGGCGTTCACGGTTTCCAATAGGCCCCAGAAGGTGCCGAGAAGACCCAAAAACACCAGAAGGTTCATGATGTAGCGGCCCATTTCGCGGCCTTCATCCATCCGTGTACCGATGGAATCGAGAATGGCGCGCGCCGATTCAGGCGACAGCGGTCCGGACCGTTTGTCTGCATCAAGAAGCAGTGTCGCCATGGCGCGGATGATGTTCGGCGCGCGCGGCAGGCGGGAGCGGCCAGGGTCGACGGTTTCACGGAACGCTTCCACCCAGTTGACAGCGGGCTCAATCACGCCCGCCTGCCGGAGGTTGTAGATAACGCCGATGGCGAGCACGCCGAGAATCAATCCGTTCAGCGCCGGGTTGGCGTTGAAGGCGTCGATCAACAGCGGCGTCGGCTGCGGGCTCAAAGGCGACAGGTAATAAATGATCGCCCCAACGCCGAGCAGAAACAGCAGCATGTTCAGGATGTAGCGTCCGGGCCGGACGAATTTCACCGACCGTTCGAGCGAGCGCGCCATTAACTTCCCCTTGCCAACATTACCCCTTTGAAAAGTTACATTATTCAAAAACCACGCCGGGCGAAACGGCGAATGAGGCAAATATCAAGGCGTTAACGGCTTTATGGCGGGTGTGACGCTCAATGGTCACGGCGGCGAAGGAAAATCCCCGGTGGCGTAATTCCCGCCAAAGTTGAAATCCTTACGCCTGAGTTGCCCGTTTTTCTTGACATGAAGGTTCGGTGACAGATATATGACAGTTTAGTGACATAAATATAAAAACAAGAAAGGGTATAATTATGAACATAAAACAAGCCTTTGCCGGGCTGGCGGCTGCGATTGCGCTCACCGCAGGAGTCGCCGCCCAGGACTTCGGCGCATCGCCGGCCGATTACGAGGCGCTGGTGATCGACTATTTCGCGGAACGCCTCGCCGAGCCGCGCACCGCGCGCTACCAGTTCACGAGCGAGCCTTATCAGGTTTTCGCCGATGTCAGCGGTTATGAAGGACTGCCTTGCTGGGCCGTGGACGTGCGCGTCCGCTCACGCCTGCCGAACGGTACGTATGGCGGCTATGTGCCTTACACTGTGATCATTCTCGACGGCGAACCCATCGCGCTTGAAGACGAAGTGATCCAGATGGTTCGCGCCTGAAGATTTAATTCCAGTTCAAACTAAAAACGCCGCCCAAAAGGGCGGCGTTTTCGTTTTGTAGTCGCCGGGCTTTTAAAGATCGCTTGCTTGTTTGATTTCAATCGGGCCCAGATTGAGCGATCTCACGCCCGCTTCAATCTTTTCGCGATCGCCGACGATAACCCAGATCAGGCTTTCAGGATGAATGACTTCATCCGCGGCCGCCCTTACGTCATTGATCGTCAGCGCTTCATACTTGTCCTTGACCGTCTCCGGGTAGTTCCACGGGCGGCCGTAACGCGCGCTAGAGGTCAGGCTGCCGAGAACGTTGCCGGACGTTTCGAAATTCCCCGGCAGCGAGCGGACATTGTTCAGAATCGTGCGCTGCAGTTCGTCAGTCGTTGCAGGATTTGTCGTCTTGAACGCGTTGAGTTCTTTTAAAAGTTCCTGAAGCGACTCCGTTGTCTTGTCGGTCTGCACCGGCGCATAAACCATATACGGCCGTTGTCCGGCGGCGCCTTGCAGGAAGGTGAAGGCGCCATAGGCCCAGCCTTTGTCCTCGCGCAGGTTCATGTTCACCCGGGCTGAGAACTGGCCGCCGATGATGTCGTTCATCGAGTTGATGGCGATTTCGTTCGGCGCGCTTGAAGACGGCGCTACATGCGCGGCGAGGATCAGTGACTGCGGCGAGCCTGGCTTGTCTACGAGAATGACCTTCCCGCTCTCGGGCCGCTGGACCGTCGCAATATTCTTAGTGGGAACGGGCGAAGAAGGCGCGTTCCATCGGCTGAAGGCGGCCTCAAGAAGCGGCTTCACTTCGTCAAGGGTCGTGTCGCCGACAACAAAGATCGTTGCGTTGTCAGGCCTCACCCACTTTTCATGGAAGCTTGTGAGGTCGTTCCGCGTCAGGGAGTTGATCGATTCAACCGTTCCCGAGCCGGTCAGCGGCGCTGCATAGGCGTGTCCGTCGCCGTAAATTTCCGGCGGCAGGAGACGCAATGCAAGCTGTATGGGGTTGGCTTTTTCCTGCTCAATGCCGGCGAGCCAGCGCTTACGCAGTTTTTCGATTTCGTCATTTGAAAACGCGGGGTTCCTGATGACGTCCGCCAGAATATCGAGCGACGGGCGCAGGTTTTCTTTCAATGCCGACATCTGCACCGTCGACATGTCGAGATTGGCGCCGGCGTTGAGCGTGGCGCCGAGCCCTTCGAGTTCTTCGGCGATTTGCGTTGCGGAGCGTCTGCGCGTGCCTTCATCCAGCATGGAAGCAGTAAAGGACGAAGCGCCGAGCTTGCCGCCTTCGACGCTGTCGGCCGCATAACCGGCATCGAACTGAACGGCGATTTCGACCAGCGGCACAGTATGGCGTTCCGCAAAAACGAGTTTCATGCCGTTGCGCAAGGTCGTTTCCTGCACCGCCGGGAATGAAAGGTCCGGCGTCGATGTCACCGTCGGGATGCCGGTTGAACGATCGACCGTTGACTCAGATGTCGTATATTCCGGGAACGGCAGCACTGTCAGCTGGTAGTGGCCGCCGTTCATGACGTCGCGCGCAGCGCGCAAGACTTCCTGCGGTGTTGCTGCGTCTAGCCAGTCGAGCTGTTTAAGGATGAACCCCGGATCGTCTGCATATAGCGCGCCCTGGGCCAGCGTCACCGCCTTGCCGCCAAAGCCGCCAATCTGCTCCAGGCCCCTTAGAATGCCTGCCTTGATGCGAGCTTTCGCGCGGGAGAGCTCTGCCGCCGTCGGGCCGCGCGTCAGGAATTCTTCCATGACGGCTTCCATTTCGCTTTCAACCGTTTCGAGATCGGCGTCGGCTTTTGCATCAACAGTAACGGAATAAAAGCTCATCAACTCGTGAGAGCTGTTCTGTGCTGTCGCAGATGTTGCGATCTGCAAATCATCGATCAGCCGTTTGTAAAGGCGGGAGGTCTTGCCGCCGCCCAGAACCTGCGTCGCAAGGCTCAAAAGTACGTCGTCTTTTGTCGTGCGCCCCGGCGCCACCCAATTGCGGTCGATGCGCGGCTGCGGCACGCGGTCGTACATGATTTCGCGCTTGTTGACGTCGAGCTTTGGCGCATTCGCCTTGGTTTGCGTCACCGGCGGTCCGGCGGGAATGTCGCCGAAATATTTTTGAACGAGATCGCGCGCGGTCGCCGTATCGATATCGCCAGCCAAGACAAGAACTGCGTTCGCCGCGCCGTAATAATCCTTGAACCACTGTTTGGCGGTTTCGAGCGAGGCGTTTTCAAGATCCTCCATTGAGCCGATGGTGCTGTGACGATAAGGATGCTCGGCCGGTAAAAGACCTTCAAGAATGGAATAGTTCATCATGCCGTAGGGCTGGTTGTCGCCTTGGCGTTTTTCGTTCTGCACGACGCCGCGCTGCTCATCCAGCTTGTCCTGCGTCAGGACGCCGAGGAGATGGCCCATGCGGTCCGATTCCATCCACAATGCCATTTCAAGCGCTGTTGTCGGCACGGTCTGGAAATAATTCGTTCGGTCGAACCATGTGGTGCCGTTAAGGCCCGTGGCGCCGACTTCTTCAAATGGCCCGAACCAGTCCTGGTTATAATTTTCAGAGCCGTTGAACATGATGTGTTCGAACAGATGCGCGAAGCCGGTTTTGCCTTCCGGCTCGTCTTTCGAGCCGACATGATACCAGATCGAAACCGCGACCAGCGGCGCCTTGCGGTCTTCATGGACGACGACGCGCAGCCCGTTGTCGAGCGTGAATTGATCGTAGGGCAGGTCGATATCGGCTGCAGAGGCCGGGAGCGGCGCCAGCGCCAGAAAGGCTGCGCCGGCAATGGCGCTGAGGGTCGTACGCATGAAAATCCCCTTCGTTGCGTATAAAGCTGTCGAACTTCGTAACATCGACGAGCGCTGAGGCAAGGTAAAGGTTTGAAGTTGCCTGTCCGGCGCGTCTGCCCAACGTTTTATCGCAGTACGGGCGCGCGCAAGGGCCGCTACAAGTTTAGCGCGTTGATCCTAGCGAGGCGCGCGTTTGGCGAGAATGCGTTGCAGCGTGCGGCGGTGCATGCCAAGCCGGCGGGCGGTTTCCGAGACATTATGGTCGCAAAGCTCGTACACCCGCTGAATATGCTCCCACCGGACACGATCGGCCGACATGGGATTTTCCGGCGGGTCGGGGCGCTCTCCCGGTTTCGCCAAAAGGGCTTTTTCAACGTCGTCGGCATCGGCCGGTTTTGACAGGTAATCGATGGCCCCGGCTTTGACCGCGGCCACTGCGGTCGCGATATTGCCGTAGCCGGTCAGCATGACGACGCGGCAGTCGTCGCGTCTTTGTCGGATATGCTCGACCACCTGCAGGCCATCGCCATCATCAAGGCGCAGGTCGACGACCGCGAACGCCGGCGCAAGTTCCTTGATCATCGTAGCGGCATCCGAAACGCCTGCTGCAAGGATCGGTTGAAACCCCCGTTTTTCGAGCGCCCGGCCAAGTCTGGTGCGAAACGGCTCGTCGTCATCCACAATCAGCAGCGTTGCATCCTGCGGCAGGGATCGGTCTTCGTCNNGTCGCGGGCGTCGTCGAGAGATGTCATGGGTGCGGAATTTATCTTGTGAATCTGAATGTAGGGTCAGGCTATAAATGACCTTTTTCGGTCAGGTTTCAAGCAATTAGCGACGCGTTCGTGGCCTTTAAATCCCATTCCGCGCCGACCCATGCGCCCGATAGCCCATGAGGCGAGCCTTCCCAATGCCTGTTTTCAAAGACGACGCGGGCGCCGGTCGCCTCCAGCAGCGTTTTGGCGATGAAAAAACCGAGGCCGAGACCTGATTTCGACCCCGGAAGGCGATAGCCCGCGCGGGCGCTGACATAGGGCTCTCCAAGGCGCGCCAGAATTTCAGGGGAGAACCCGGGTCCGTCGTCATGGACAGAGACCGACAGCCGGTTTTCACCCCATTCAGCGGATATTAAGACGTCGTTTTCGGCATAACCTGCGGCGTTTTCGATGAAGTTCCTGAGGCCGAAAATGATTTCCGGGCGCCGCTTGAGTACCGGTTTTTTGGCGCCATCCAGACTGTTCGTCTCGATGCGGATGGATGGCCCGCCCGGCTGATCTATGAACGGCGCCGCGGCCTCGCGTAAAAGATCGTCAACGCCAAGCCTGTCATGCATGACGTCGCCGGCCTCGCCATGTCGCGAAAGGCGCGAAAGAATATCGCGGCACCGTTCGGCCTGACTGACAAGCAGCGCTGCGTCGTCTGCGAGATCTTCATGGTCAGCAAGTTCGCGTTCAATTTCCCGCTGCATTTCTTTTGCTGTCACCTGAATGGTGGCGAGCGGCGTGCCGAGCTCATGCGCGGCAGCGGCCGCGAGACCGCCCAATGCCGCCAGACGTTCTTCGCGGGCAAGCACCAGTTGCGTTGCTGCGAGTGCAGAACGCATCTGTACTGACTCCGCAGCAATGCGATGGGCGTATGCAGCAAAGAAAGCGATGGAAAATGAAAGCGCGGCCCAGAACCCGGCCTTGTAGACCGGCGCAAGCTCAAGGCTTTCACCCGGATACCACGGGATCGGCATGTGGTTGAGCGCGAGGATGGAAACGCCGGCGATGGCGAGCGCCGCCAGTCCGACCGTAAACCGTAACGGCAGCACGCTCGCCGCAATCGTTACCGGCGCAATAATCAGTGCAGAGAACGGATTTTGAAGGCCGCCGGTGAAGAACAAGAGCATACATAGCTGAACGATGTCGAAGGCGATGTAACCGGCGGCTTCGCGGTCGCTGAGGAAGCGTTGCGGCGAATAGCGCAGCGTGACGAACAGGTTGAGCCATGCGCTGGCGGCGATGGCGCCGAGGCACAAACCCAGCGGCGTCGGGAAGCCGAGGGCGAAATGCACGATGATGATGGAAACCGTCTGTCCCGCGACGGCGAGCCATCGCAGCACTGTCAACGTCCGCAGCCGCACTGGTCCCCTGAGGGCGTTCATGGCGGCTTGACGGTCGGCGAGGGCGTGCGGCATTCGGCGCTTTTAGCGCGTCTGTCATTATGTTTGAAAGGCGTTTATTCAATGCTCCGTTGGAACCCTTCCTGGAGAATTCCATGCGCCCTGTGATGACCGCTCTTCTTTGTCTGTTTGTGCTGTCCGCGTGTGGCGGCGAGCAATCTTCCTCGCCCATTCCGACAGAAGGCGTTGTGCGGCTGTCGGAGCAGTTCACCGGCGAGTTCGATCTCGTCGATAAGAATGGCGCGTCTGTGCGCGACGAGGATTTCGAGGGAAAGGTGATGCTGGTCTATTTCGGCTTCACCAGCTGTCCCGATGTCTGCCCTGGCGATATCAACGTCATGAGTGCAGCCATGAACGAGCTTGGCGATGAGGCGGACGCAGTGACGCCGGTGTTCATTTCCGTCGACCCGGAGCGGGATACGCCGGAGACCATCAGGGATTACTTTTCCTTTGACGAGCGCCTGATCCCGCTGACGGGCAGTGTTGAGGCTGCAAAAGCGGCGCGGGAGGGGTTCAAGGTCTTTGCCCAGAAGCGCCCGCTCCCTGAAAGCGCGCTTGAATATACGGTTGAGCACCAGCAGGCGTTTTTCATTACGGACAGGGCAGGCCAACCCCAGATCGCCGTGATGGGCGGGTCAAATCCGCAGGATCTGGCCGCCTTGCTGCGCCGCGAGATTGAAAAATAACGGCCAATTCAGTATTAATGCAATTAAATCAATAAGTTAGTGTGTTTTTGTCAATAAACCGAAATATTGCAAAAGCGTCATAAATCATTGCAATCGGCCGGCAACTAAGCGCATAGTCCGCGCCTCTTTAAGGATTTGCGCACTTTTTGTGCTATGCAACATAACAGTCCAGTAGCGTAGGGGCGGCGATCTTCCATGTTGTACTCCGCTTATGAGTTGGCTTATGCGGCCGTTGCGCCGGCGCGAATTGCGGCGGGCGTAAGCGCCAAATTCTGGCGTTCGCCCTTCAATCCGGCAGCCAATACCTGGGTCGCGCGGTCCGCCGCTGCGGCCCTTGATGTTTTTGAAAACGCCATGCGCCGTTACCCGAAGCCGGACTGGGGCCTCAACGCAACGACCGTGAATGGCGTCGATGTGCCCGTGACGGTTCAAGAGGTCGAGCACAAGAGCTTCTGCAAACTCCTCCGCTTCGTGCGCGATGAAGACGCCCTCAACAAAGCCAGGGGCGCCGGTAAAGCCGATCCGGCCGTGCTGATCGTCGCGCCGCTTTCCGGCCATCACGCAACGCTTCTGCGCGGCACGGTCGAGGCGATGCTGCCAGATCACGATGTTTACATCACCGACTGGACCGACGCGCGCAATGTGCCGATTTCCGCCGGTCGGTTCGATCTCAACGACTACATCGATTACCTGATCGACTTTATGCGGACGATCGGGCGCTCAAACGGGAATATGGGTGTTCATGCCATGGCCGTATGCCAGCCCGGACCTGCGCTGCTTT
>DGNI01000206.1 GCA_002388885.1 Parvularculaceae bacterium UBA4496
GGTCAAGGACGCTGAAGCGAACGCTGAAGCCGATAAGAAACGCCGCGAGGGCGTCGAGTCGAAAAACCGCGCCGAGGCGCTGGTCCATTCGACCGAGAATAACCTCGAAGAGTATGGCGACAAGCTGTCCGACGAAGACCGCAACGCCATCGATGCGGCGCTTAGCGGTTTGAAAGATGTTCTCGCGAAAGAAGACGCCAGTGTCGAAGACATCGACACGGCCGCGGGCACGCTTGCGCAGGCGACCATGAAGCTCGGCGAGGCCATGTATAAGGCCGGCGCCGGCGACGCGGGCGATGACGGGGAAGCCGCTGCCGCCGCCGATGCAGCCAAGGATGAGGCCGGCGACGATGACGACGTCGTCGATGCAGACTTTGAAGAAGTCGATGGTGATAAAAAAGACTGACGGATAAGCGCGGGCGGCGCCGGCAAACTGGCCGGCGTTCGCCGATGCGATCCGGGCCGGGGGCGAAATATAGAGCATGGGTTACGGTTCCGGCCTATCACCGCTGTTTCCCAATCTGACCTGGCAGTGCAGCCCCCAGCTTGACCGGGTCATCAAATCGGCCGGGACCAGCGCGGTGGTTTTCGATCTCGGGGCCGGCGGCCGGCGGATCGCCCCCCATGTGAAAACCGTCGATTTTGCCGATACCGGAGAGAATGACTATGTCTGCAGCGTTGAAGAAATTCCGGTCGATAGCGCCAGCGCCGATCTTGTCGTCGCCACAGGTCTCCTCGAGCATGTGGAAGACGACCTGCCGGTCATCCGTGAAATCAACCGGCTTTTGAAAACCGGCGGCCGCGTTCATCTGGAGGTTCCGTTCATGCAGCAGCAGCACCGCGATCCCATAGACTGCCGGCGCTATACGGTGGAGGGGCTCGAATTGCTTTTGCGGCGCAATGGTTTTGAGCCGGAACAGTCGGGCTTTCATATCGGGCCGAGCGTTACTATTGCGACGCTGAACGCGTATTACGCTGCGATGCTGTTTGAAGGGGATAACCCTGTTTCAAAAGCGCTTTCGAACGGTGCGTTTCTGGTCATGTCGGTGATTGGCTGGCCGTTCAAGTTTCTCGATCATCTTTTGAAAAACAAAAAGTCCGCGCATCGCCTTGCATTCGGCGTTTATTGCACGGCGAGAAAAGTTGCAGAGGCGTAACGCAATGGCGCAGACGTGTTATTACGAAGTGTTGGGTGTTGAGCGCGGCGCGGACGGCGCGGCGATCAAGTCCGCCTTCCGCAAGCGCGCGATGCAATATCACCCGGACCGCAACAAGGATGATCCGGAGGCGGAAAAAAAGTTCAAGGAACTGGGTGAAGCCTACGAAATTCTTTCCGACGAACAAAAACGCGCGGCCTACGACCGGTTCGGCCATGCGGCGTTTCAAAATGGGGGAATGGGCGGCGCCAACGGCTTCGGCGGCGCGCGCGGGTTCGCCGGCGGCGCTGGCGCGGCCGGGTTTTCCGATATTTTCGATGAGATTTTCGGCGAATTCATGGGTGGCCAGCGGGGCGGCAGACGCGCCGGGCCGGGTCGCGGCGCAGACCTCAAATATAACCTGAAAATCGACCTGGCCGATGCCTTTCACGGCAAGAAAGTCGAGATCAAGGTGCCGGGTTCCGTCGCCTGCGAAACCTGCGAGGGGTCGGGCGCGAAGCCCGGTTCAGGCCCTACCCATTGCGGCACCTGCAAGGGCGCGGGGCGCGTGCGCGTACAGCAAGGGTTTTTCACCATCGAGCGCACCTGCCCGCACTGCAACGGACAGGGCACGACGATTTCCGATCCGTGTACGGATTGCAGCGGTCAGGGCCGCGTGCGCCGCGAGCGCACGCTGTCGGTTGACGTCCCCGCCGGCATTGAGGACGGCACGCGCATCAGGCTTTCTGGCGAGGGCGAGGCGGGGCCGCGCGGCGGGCCCGAGGGCGATCTTTATATCTTCTGTCATGTGGCGCAGCACGATCTGTTTGAGCGTGACGGCGCCGATCTTTACTGCGCCATGCCGATCCCGATGACCACGGCGGCGCTCGGCGGCGAATTCGAAACGCCGACCATCGACGGCGGCCGCGTCAAAATCTCCGTACCCGAAGGATCGCAGACTGGCAGGCGCTTTCGCGTACGCGGGCGCGGCATGACGCAGCTCGACCAGTCGGGGCGGGGCGACATCCGCCGCCGCGGCGATCTTTATGTCGAGGTGCAGGTGGAAACGCCGACCAACCTCAGCGCCGAGCAGAAAGATTTGCTCAAACAGTTCTGCGAGGCCGGCGGCGGAGAAGCGGCCTGCCCGCAGTCGCGCGGGTTCTTCGACCGCGCACGCGCGTTCTGGGAGAATGTCACCGACGGGCGTTGACCTCGATAAAATAGCCCTAGTTGCCGAATTTTCTTTCTTTTTGACTCTGCTATTACTAATCGTATGACCAGTTTTTGACGTAATGTCTGGGAAAATGGGATGCAGAAACTGTCATTGATCGGGGCGACGATTATGCTCGCTGCCTGCGCTGAGTCACAAAGTATCGAACCGCCAGGCAGTTTCGGCGTCGCGAACATCGAAGTCACCGACGCCTCGCGCACAGATATCGTCAAGGAAGCCGTTCCGAGGCGATGGGCGGTGCGGGTAATCTATCCCGCCTGCGGCGGCGGCCTGCCAGCGGATTATGTTAATGGCGCACTGGTCGATGTCATGAAAGATGAGGGCTATTACGGCCTCGACGAGGCGGTAATCGAAAGCTGGCGGGACCGAACGGTCGGCGTCAAAAACGCCGCTCCCTGCGGCGGCGCGCTCCCGCTGGCGACACTATCTATCGGTCTTGGCGTTTCCGGGGCGCATTATTCCCTGCTGGCGGAAAGACTTGCTGGCGAGGGTTACGCGGTGGCGATCATAGACCATCCACATGGCGCGCCTTCAATCCTGCCTGACGGGACCATTCTGTTAGCCTCGGCTGACGAAGCGCTTGCGCGTATTGATGAAGACCCAGCCGTGCTTGCGGCGCGCGTGGCAGACTGGGCCGCAGACATCTCGGTTACGTTGAATGCGCTAACCAGCGGCGGCGTTGAAGGGCTGAACATCGACGGCGAACGCCTCGCCGCCACCGGTCATTCCATGGGTGGCGCGGCGGCGCTTGACGCCTGTGCAAGCGATGCCCGGCTTAAGGCTTGCGTCAACATGGATGGTGCGCCGTTTGGCGCGAAAGTCATGGACCGGGGCCTTTCCGGAAATGCGTTCGTCCTGCTCTCAGACCCTCTTTACACAGATGAAGAGCTGGCTTCGCGCGGCAGAAGCCGTGAGCAATGGACCGCCATGGGCGAACAGATCACCGGGCTATGGGCGGAGCTTGCGGAATCGGGGGAAAATGAAACCGTTGTCCTTCGCGTTGCGGGAACCGGCCATTTGAGTTTTTCCGATGCGCCACTGGTCATGCCGGAACTGATCACGCAATTCGGCGGCAATCCCATGGAGCCGTCGCAGGCCGTGGACGTCATCTCGGGCGCGGTGGCGGCAATTATGGAGTCAAAAACCGGGCTGAATGACGCCGCCTTGTCTAGCTATGTCGAGAAAACGCCCGAGCTGGAACGCGTGCAGCAACCTTTAAAAGTATGGGGGATGCTATTGCAGGGCCTTCCACCCCCCGCATCTTCAAACTTGTCGGCACGGGCCAGCTTCGGGAACAGCCCGATCCACGCAAAGGCCGAGGCGATGCCGCCCGCCGCAGCGCGTAATAAAAAGATTCCGGCGAAGCCCGCGCAGATGTTATGACAAGTCATGAACAAGGACGTTCTCTTTTTGCTGGCGCCGGGGTTTGAAGAGCCCATGAGTCAGCATGGGCGGCGGCGCGAGTTCTGTCCCGAATGTGCGGAAATCTGGGGCGTCCTTGCATATTATCCGGCCATCAAAGAAGCGGTGGACATTCGCTATCAGCCGATAGCGCGACCGCGTGCGGCGCTGGTCGCGTTGCTGGGTGAGGAAAACCAGAATTGCCCGACGCTTGTTCTGGCTGACGGCGTTGACGCGGGTTCGCACGCCGAGGTCAAGGAATCGAACGGCGTCCGGTTTCTCGACAATGCGCGCGACATTGCGAAATATTTCGCACACCGGTACGGCACGCCTTTTCCGCGCGGCTCATGAGCGAACTGAAAACCCTCATCAACAATTATGCCGCGCCCGGCCGGATCAAGTGGATCGGTCTTCGCCCCGAACGGCTCNNGCCGACCTGGTTTCGGTCGATACAGCGTACATCACGGAGGGCGGCCTTGAGGGCGATCACCGAATGAGACCGGGCAAGCGCGCGGTGACGGTGATCCAGTGGGAACATTTGCCGGTGATTGCCTCACTTGTTGGCGCTGACGCTGTCGATCCCGGCCAGTTGAGGCGCAACATCGCGATCAGCGGGATCAATCTTTTGGGAATGCGCAACCGAAAATTCCGGCTGGGCGAAGCGGTGCTCGAAGGAACCGGTCTTTGCGCGCCGTGCTCGCGGATGGAAGAAACGCTCGGGAATGGCGGATACGCCGCAACTCGCGGTCATGGCGGGATCACCGCGAGCGTCATCACGCCCGGGCGGATCAAAACCGGCGACCGGCTTGTACCGCTGTAGCTTGCGATTTTCGCTGCGCGCGCTACGCATCTGGTTCGAAGGTCGAGGAAAGCTCACATGCCCAACTCATCCATTCTCGTGGCCGGCGCCGGCGGACGCATGGGCAAGGCGATTGTCGCAGAGATTTTAAGAACGCCTGGCGCCAGCCTGGCCGGCGGGTTCGAACGTCCCGGCGGGCCGGATATAGGGAAAGATATCGGCGTCCTCGCAGGACTCGACGCCATCGGGCTTCAAGTGGAAGACGCCGCCGACAAAGGGCTTTCCCGAGCCGGAGTATTGATCGATTTCACCGCGCCGAAAGTCACCGCGGAAAATGCAAAAGCCGCCGCCGCAAAAGGCGTCGCCCATGTAATCGGCACGACGGGTTTGACTGACGAGGACGAGGCGGCGATCGCCGAAGCCGCGAAGGCGGTTCCCATCGTCAAATCCGGCAATATGAGTGTCGGGGTGAATGTTCTGCTGGCGCTTGTGGAGCAGGCGGCGCGTGCGCTCGATGAAAGTTTCGATATCGAAATCTTCGAGGCGCATCACCGCGCAAAGGTCGATGCGCCGTCTGGGACCGCGCTGATGCTGGGCCGCGCGGCGGCCAGGGGGCGGGGCGCCGAATTGAGTGATAAACAGACGGCGCCTGACCGTTCCGGCGCGCGCAAAACCGGCGATATCGGTTTCTCTGTCCTTCGTGGCGGCGGCATTGTCGGGGAGCACCGCGTTTCGTTCGCCGGCATGCAGGAGGTGATTACGCTTTCCCATTCCGCCATCGACCGGGGGCTCTTCGCCAAAGGCGCTGTCGCCGCCGCCCGCTGGGCCGTTGGCAAGCCGCCAGGCCTTTATTCCATGCGCGATGTATTGGGTCTTGGTTAATTCGAAACAATAGAATTCGAACGACTGCTGAGAGCTTACAGCAACCAAGCTCTGAAAGTATGGCCTCTGAACTGAAGGGGCCTTTGCGTTGCGTACAGAGATTATCGCCGCCGCCGGGATCATCGCCGCCACCATTGTGTCGGTGCGCGTTTTCGATGCGCGTGAAGCGACGATGGAAAACGCAACGGCTGAAGCGGCCGCGTTGGGACAAACGGGCCCGCAGCTTGCCTCTGTTTCTGCCGGCGGCTGGAGCGATGAAATCCGCATCGCCGCCGCGCCGGACCGTCAGTTTTATGTGAACGCCGAGGTTAACCGCCGCGCATACCGTTTCCTGATCGACACGGGCGCGAGCTATGTCGCATTGCGCGATTCCGACGCGCGTGACGCAGGCATATATACATCGTGGACGGATTATAAATATCCGGTGCACACGGCGAACGGCGAAACCAAGGCGGCGTTCGTCACTATCGATGAAATCGAAATCGACGGCATTCGCATTGAAGGCGTCAAGGCGTTCATTCTTCAGGATGAACAGCTCAGCATCAATCTTCTCGGCATGAGTTTCTTATCGCAGCTTGAAAGCGTCGAAGCGCGCAAGGGCGAGCTGTTATTGAGAGGGTGAGCGCAGCGATTGCGGCTTTGTCGTCTCGTATTGTAAACGCCACAAATTACTACTAATAGTATTTTCGAAGCACTCATGGTGGAGTTTCGAATGACGATGAACAGGCGAGCAGCAATAAAATCGGGCGCCGGGGCAATGGCCTTTCTGGCGGCGCAGGGCGCATTTGCCGCGGCCAAAGCGGCAAAGCCGCTGAAAATACTGATTCTGGGCGGTACGAATTTTGTCGGCCCGGCGGTCGTAGAGCGAGCCCTCGCCCGCGGACATGAGGTGACCATGTTTAACCGGGGCGTTACGCGCCCGCACCTGTTTCCTGACGTCGAAAAGTTGCGCGGTGACCGCGATCCGCAAACCGGCGATCTGACCGCACTAAAGGGCGCGCGCCGATGGGACGCCGTGATCGATGTCTGGCCTGAATATCAGGATAAGGTCGAAACTACGGCAAGACTGCTCGAAGACAGAACAGACTACTATTATTTCGTATCCAGCATCGCCGCCTATTCCAGTTTTAACAAACCGGGCATGACGGAAGACGCAAATCTCCGGGTTGATGAAGAAGGCCGGTATTACGGCGGCGAAAAAGCCCGGACCGAGCAATTTCTCCACAAATTCTTTCCCGGACGCGCGGGAACCGGACGGTGCCAGGCGATCATCGGTCCGCGCGATGACGGATGGGCCTATCATTACTGGCTGCAGCGGCTTTCATCCTATGATGAAGTTCTGGCGCCGGGGACGGGCCGTGACTTCGTTCAGGCTGTGGATGTTCGCGATGTTGCAAACTGGGTTGTCGACTGTGCGGAACGCCGCCTCGCCGGGGCCTATAACATTACCGGGCCGCAGCCGCCTTTGACCTTGAAGACGTTCTTGGAACAAACGCGCGCGGGCATTGGCGGCGGCGCCGAGCTTGTCTGGGTTGATGCAGATTTTCTGCGGCAAGAACAAAATATCCGCTCTTTCGATCAGATGCCGCTTTGGGCGCCCATTGATGAAGATGAAGGGTTCTATCAGATCAGTTCGGAGAAAGGGCTGAATGACGGCATGACGTTCAGGCCTGTGACTGAGACCGCGCGTGACGCCTTTGCGTGGACGCAGTCGCATTTCTTCCGGCATGTTTCCTTCCCGCAGGGAGGGATGGGAGTCTCTCGCGAGATGGAGGAAGCGGCGCTCGCCGCTTGGCGCGCGCGTTAACGCTCGCGCGCCATCAGGCTGGGCAGGGCGCCCGCGTCGGCGCCCGCCTGCCGCATAAAGAATTTCCGTAAGGGAATGATTTTTCCGACCGCGCCCATGCCTATGTCGCGGGCAACGCGCAGCGGCGCAATGTCGTTCGAAAACAGGCGATTGAGGAGGTCCGTGCCGAGCGCCAGCGCGGCAGAGTCGAAACGCCGCCAGCGCTGATAGTTTTGCAGGACGGCAAGATGGCCGATATCGAGCCCAAGCGCGCGCGCCTCGTCCAAAACATCCGCCAGTGCGGCGACATCCTTGACGCCAAGATTATAGCCCTGCCCGGCGATCGGATGGATCGCGTGGGCGGCATCGCCAATCAGGGCGAGCCGCGGCGCGATGTAAGATTGCGCCAGCGTAAAAGCGAGCGGATAGGACCAGCGCGGGCCCGCCGGCTCGACCGCGCCAAGGTACGGCCCGAAACGCTTTTCAATTTCCCTACGGAAGCTTTCGTCGTCTAGCGCCATATAAGCGGGGGCCGCTTCCACACGCTCGGTCCAGACAAGCGAACTTCTGTTCTTTTCAGTTTGTCCGCGTTCGCGGACGGGGGTCATGGGCAGGATCGCAAACGGACCAGCGGGCAGGAATAACTCCTGCGCCACGCCCTTATGTGGGCGCTCGTGCGCGACCGTCGCGACAATCCCGGTCTGCGGATAGCGCCACTGGTTAGTTTTGATATTCGCTTCCGCGCGCAGCGAAGAGTGTCGCCCGTCTGCGGCAACCACCAGCGCAGCTGAAATGCTCAGGCCGTCTTCGAGAACAGTCACCGTCTCGCCGGCATTGAATTTTGTGTCCGCGCGCTTCGCCGGAGCGAAAAGCGTTACGGCGTGATTTTTTTCGATGGCGTCGAACAGGACGTTGCGCAAAATCCGGTTTTCGACGATCCAGCCGAGCGGCGTCCCGTCTTCCAGTTCCCGGCTGTTGAAATGCAGGTTGAATGTCGAGACCGCGCCGTCGTCGAAACGGCTTTTCGCCCGCCCGTCCGTCACCAGAATATCGTTGATGGCTTCCGCCGCGGGCGCGATTTGGTCCCAGAGCTCAAGCCGGCGGAAGACCCGCGCCGAAGCGTAAGAGATCGCCGTCGTCCGCCCGTCAAAAGCAGCGTCTCGCATGGCGGCTGGATCTCCGGCGTCGATTACGGCGCATGTAAACCCGCGCGCACTCAGCGCGAGGGCCGCAAGGCCGCCCGTAAGGCCGCCGCCGACAATGGCGATGTCGTAATGCTGCGTGACGCTCATGATTGGCAGTTTCGCGCTTCTGCGCGTCCGCGTCCATTGCGCTGAATGGCGCGGGGATGCGGCATTCTTGCTTTTACTGTTTGGGAAACACTTTTAGGACAAGAAAGACTTCCCGCCGTCCGGAGAACGCAGATGCGCCCGTTCACTATTGCCGCCCTTGCCGTCCTCGCTGCAGCGCCAATTCTCGCGGTAGCTTCAGCATCGGCGCAGGATATGTCGCCCTCGAGCGATGTGACGCGTTACCTTCTCGATACGGGGTTGATGATCGCCGCCGGGGTTGCCGGGCTCGTCGCCCTTGCGGGATTCGCACTGCGCGATGTGGGTCTGGCCCGCACCCAGAACGCGCCCGCGGTTTGTCTGCGCACCATAGGCTTGCTCGCCATTGCGGCGTTCATGTTCTGGATGACCGGGTTTCATCTGCTCTACGATGTGGAGCCCGGCGGATTCTTGGGCGAGTTCAAACCCTGGTCGCTGAACGATCTCGATCCCGCCGCGTCAGGTCGCGCGTCAGGCGCCTTCTGGTTTTCGCAAATGATCATCGCGGCGCTCGGCGCGGCGATTGTTTCATCGTCGGTGTCCGAGCGCGTGCGGCTCTGGCCGTTTTTGTTTTTCGCCGCCATCTGGTCGGGCCTGATCTATCCGATTGTCGCCTCATGGGTATGGGGGGGCGGGTATTTCGGTGCGGAATGGAACTTCCGCGATCTCGGGGGCGCCGGCGTGCTTCACGCATCCGCTGGCGCTGCAGCGCTCGCAGCGGTGATGGTCATAGGCCCGCGGCAGGGACGTTATGCGCATGGGCCTGCGCGGATGGCGC
>DGNI01000029.1:0-4271 GCA_002388885.1 Parvularculaceae bacterium UBA4496
CAGCGGCGTGATGATGTTGGTGGCGCTGTCGCCGACCCGATAGGCCGCCGTCGCCATTTCCGGGCTGACGTTCAAAAGCATGAGCATCGGAACAAGCACCGGCGCCATCAGCGCCCATTTCGCACTCGCCGAGCCGACAAAGAGGTTCAGCAGACCTGCAAAAAGAACGATCAGGCACAATACAATGGGCAGCGGCAGTCCGGACTCGCGAATGGCGTCTGCCCCGTTCACCGCGGAGATCAGGCCGAGGTTTGAAATGTTGAACATCTCAACGAAGTAAGCGGCGAAAAACGCAAGCACGAGATAATAGCCCATGTCGCGCATGGCGGCGGCCATCATCTCAACGATGTCGCGATGATTGGATATTGTTCCAGCCGCTTTTCCATAGGCGATCCCGGTAAAGATGAACAGGATCATGAAGCCGGCGACCAGCGACTGAAAGAACGGCACCAGCGCCTGCGCGGCCAGGAGGCCAGGCGTTTCGTCATAAAGCGGCACGTCGCCGCCATACATGGAAATATCCGTAAACGGAATAAGCGCCACGAGATCGACGGCCATTGCCAGCCAGATGAAAGCGATGACGAGCACGACGTAGCCTGCCTGCCGCAAGCCCTTTTTCTGACCGTCTGTCAGCGGCGCGTTCGGATCGTCGCCGGGATCGTCCGACCCCGCGACAGCGCCGCCGGTCCACGGCCCCAGCCGGCGTTCGATAATGACATCCGTGACGAACCAGATCACCGGCATGTAGATGAACGTCATGGCGGCGATGAAAAACCAGTTGCCGGTGATGTTCATGACCCATGTTGGATCGAGCGGCGCAACGGCGGCCTCGGTAATGCCGAACAGCAAGGCGTCGAGCTGTCCCGGCAAGAGGTTTGCGGAAAAGCCGCCAGATACGCCTGCAAACGACGCAGTGATCCCTGCGATCGGATGACGCCCTGCAGCGGCGAAAATCACAGCGGCAAGCGGGATCAACACCACATACGCAGCGTCCGCCGCGAGATTGCCCATCATCGCGGCCAGTGCGACGGCGGGCGTCAGTAAGAAACGCGGCGCTTTACGCACGGCCGCGCGCATCGCCGTTCCGAACAGACCAGCCCGTTCGGCGACGCCGGCGCCGAGCATCACGACCAGTACGTAACCGAGCGGATGGAAACTTGTGAATATCTCGGGCATCTCCGTCAGAAGATGTTCGATGCTTTGCGGCGCGATGGCGCTGATCGCGGAAACGATCAAGGGCGCGCCGGCGTCATCCGTTTGGGTCGGATGCGGCACCGACCACCCGAAAATGGCGGCGACGCTCGACAGAACCGCCATGACGATGATGAGATAGAAAAATATGAAGGCCGGATCGGGCAGTTTGTTACCCGCCCGTTCAACCAGCCCCAGAAAACCTTTTTGCGTCGCCACAGCCGCCATGCGGTGCCTCCCTGAATTTTCGGTAACTCTGGCGAAATTTGTCCGGAAGATCAAATAGAGCCTAGAGCCGCTCAAAAAGCACGAAAACCTTTCCGAAAAACAATGGAACGCCCGCCGCTGGAGGCTGTTCCGCGCCCGTCACCCCTGTTGAGTATGAAGGAGGTCATTGATGACTCGAATAAAAACACTCCTGTTCGCTGGTGCGGCAGCTATGATCACTGCCGGCGCGGCGTCTGCGCAGAATTACGAGACGGAAGAAACGACCGGCCCCTATCTTTCCGGCGGCTACAACTATCTCGATTTCGATGAAGAACTTGGCGGCAACGCAGACGTGAGCGCCCTCACCGCGCGCGCCGGCTGGCAGTTCAGCCGGTATTTTGCTATCGAAAGCGATATCTCCTTCGGCATTGACGACGGCGATTTTGATTTCAACGCCGATGAAGACGACCTCGATTTCGATGACAATGATGACGGCTTTTTCGACGATGTCATCGCCGGTCCCGGCGATCTCGGGCTCGACTACCTTGTCGGCGGTTACGGCCGGGCGATCCTGCCGCTTACCGACCGGTTCGATGTTTCGGCGCGCGCCGGCTACGCGTTCGCCGAGATCGATTCCACTGTTCAAACGCTCGGCGGCAACGAGCTGACTTTCGGCGGTTCCGATGACGGGCTCGCTGTCGGCGCCTCAGCCGGCTACGACCTGACAGAAGCGCTGGCGATCCGCGCTGACTATACACATTACGATTTCAGCGACGCGAACGCCGAAAGCTTCGGGATCAATCTCGAATATAAATTCGGCCAATAAACGCTACTGAGAGCTGAACATAAAGCGGCGCTGCGGGAAATCGCGGCGTCGTTTTGCCGTTGTTGGGCGCTTTCCGTCTGCATCATGCCGTTTTGCCGAACCCCCAAACTATGCCATGAATGCATTCCTTCTCGCTGTTTGGGGATTTTGAATGAAAAGATTGATTGCCGCTGCCGCGCTTGCAGCCCTGCCGGTTATGGCGCCGAATTTCGCCAACGCCGACGACGCCGTTCTCGCAAAGATCGACGCCCGTTACGATGAAACGGCGAGCGTTGCGCGCCAACTTTGGGAATGGGCCGAGGTCGGCTATCAGGAAGAACAATCCAGCAAACTTTTGAAGGACAAGCTGAAAGCCGCGGGGTTTTCCATCCGCAAGGGTGTCGCCGGTATTCCAACCGCTTTCATCGCAGAATATGGAAAAGACGGACCGGTCATTGCGATCCTGGCGGAGTTCGACGCCCTGCCCGGCATCAATCAGGACGCATCGGCGTCACGCGCTCCGATTGACGGTAAAGCCGCGGGCCATGCGTGCGGTCACAATCTTTTCGGCGCCGGCTCGCTGACGGCGGCGCTTTCGATCCGCGAGTGGCTCGAAGAGTCGGGCACGCCCGGACGCATCAGGCTCTATGGCACGCCTGCCGAAGAAGGCGGTAGCGGCAAGGTTTACATGGTCCGCGCCGGTCTTTTCGACGATGTAGACTTTTCGCTTCATTGGCATGCGGACGATGAGAATTCGGCCGCGGCGCGCACGACCCTCGCCAACCGTTCTGCAAAATTCCGGTTCAGGGGCGTTTCCGCCCACGCCGCCGGCGCGCCGCACCGTGCACGCTCCGCTCTCGACGGCGTCGAAGCCTTCAACATGATGATTAACATGATGCGTGAGCATGTGCCGCAGGATTCACGCATCCATTACGTCATCACCGCCGGCGGCCTGGCGCCGAACGTCGTGCCGGACTTCGCCGAAGTGTTCTATTATGTCCGTCATCCTGACGCCGCCGGCGTGGACGCCATCTGGAAACGGGTTGAGGACGCGGCGCGCGGCGCGGCGCTTGGCACCGGCACGGACGTCGAATGGGAAGTGATCCACGGCAACAACCCGCTGCTGGTCAATGAAGCGCTTGCCAAGATGATGGACCAGAAGCTGCGCGAGGTCGGCGGCGTTCAGTATTCCAAAGCTGAGCGCAAGTTCGCGGAAGATATTCGCAAGAGTTTCGAGGACCCTCGCCTTTCGCTGGAAAGCGCCGCGGAAATTCAGCCCTATTCTCGCTCGCTCGGTTACGGATCGACGGATGTTGGCGACGTTTCCTATGCGACGCCGACGGTCGGCGTCAGAACCGCCACATGGGCGCCGGGAACTTCTGCGCACTCTTGGCAGGCGGTCGCCGCAAGCGGTATGTCTATCGGTTTCAAGGGCGCGCAGGTCGCGGCAAAAGCGATGACGCTCGGCGCCATCGAACTCTATACAAACCCTGACCTTCGTGAGACCGCGAAAGCCGAATTCATCGAAGCGCGCGGCGCAAATTACAAATACACATCGCTTCTCGGCGACCGCGAACCGCCGCTCGACTATCGCGACTGAACAAAAAAGCGCGCAAGGACTGTGCTGCCCTCGCGCGCTCTCCATAAATCCCTAGCCAGCTAACTAGACTTCGCTGTTTTCCGAGTGTGTTCTGTTGCGTGGTCCGGGATTGATGTTCCTTTATCAGGTTTTGTTCGATCTTAGCTCCGTTTCTAGCGTTGACCAAAGTATCCTAAGTAGGCGTTCGTTGGTACAAGGAGGGGATTAGTACCTACAAGGACTATCGAAACCCACCNNNNTTAACTATATTCACTTTTTAAGGTTTTGGAAATATTCGTTAAGACTTTCCTAATACGGGTAGCGAGTCATGCTACGCGGTGAGAAAACTCTGCTCGCTGCAACTGCGAAATCAAACGTCACCACCAACACGCTGCGCCAGCGCCGCATTCATGAAGTCATCAAGCGCGCCGCCGAGAACCGCCTCAGGGTCCGGCTTTTCGACCTGCGTGCGCAAATCCTTCACCATCT
>DGNI01000029.1:4281-6126 GCA_002388885.1 Parvularculaceae bacterium UBA4496
CCAGCCGATATCGGTTTTCGAGTCCGCCTGCGCCTGCGCCGCCTCTTCACGCTTCTGCAGCTCCATCTCATAAAGCCGCGCTTTCAGCATGTTCCAGCAGGTGGCGCGGTTTTTGTGCTGTGAGCGCTCATTCTGGCACTGAACGACGATGCCGGTCGGATTATGCGTAATGCGAACTGCCGAGTCCGTGGTGTTCACATGCTGGCCGCCGGCGCCGGACGCACGGAACGTATCGACCCGGCAGTCGCTTTCGTTGATCTCGATATCGATATTGTCGTCCACTACCGGATAAACCCAGACCGATGCGAACGACGTGTGACGGCGCGCGTTTGAATCGAACGGTGAAATCCGCACCAACCTGTGCACGCCGGATTCCGTTTTCGTCCATCCATAGGCGTTGTGCCCCTTGATCTGGATCGTTGCGGATTTAATGCCCGCCTCTTCGCCAGGCTGTTCTTCGATGACATCAACTTTAAATCCGCGGCGTTGCGCCCACCGCACATACATGCGCAGCAGCATCGCCGCCCAGTCATTCGACTCCGTACCGCCGGCGCCGGGGTGAATTTCGACGAAACAGTCATTGGCGTCGGCCTCGCCAGAAAGCAGCGCCTCAATCTCAGCCTGCGAGGCGCGCTTGTGCAGCGCGGCCATCAGTTCCTGCGCTTCATCAAGGCTCGCCTCGTCGCCTTCCTCCGCGGCGAGTTCTGCAAGACCGACAAGATCATCAAGTTCAGTTTGAATTTCGCCGACGGAGTTCATCTGGGATTCAAGCGCCGTGCGTTTTTGCATCAGCGCTTGCGCTTCTTCCGGATTGTCCCAAAGATGCGGGTCTTCGGCCTTTGCGTTCAGCTCGGCTAAGTCTTTTTCGGATTTTTCCCAGTCAAAGACGCCTCCTCAGCAGTTCCACCGACTGCTTGATATCGTCTACGAGCGTTTCCATTTCCGCGCGCATGATGTGCGTCTCCTTAAAACCGGAAAGCCCGCAGAACATGTGCGGCACCTTCCTTATCGTTTATGGTTTGGCCCGGCGTCTTAGTAAAGACCGTTTAGATCGTCTTCCTGATCGTCGTTGCGCGGCGCGGCGCTTAATGGATCAAGCGCCAAGTCGTCAATGCGGTCGGCCCCGGGAACGTCGTTCGGCTTGAAGGCTTCAAGAATGACATTGGAATCGCCCGGCCCCGCCGGCTTGCCCGTACGGGCGTTCACGCGGACGAGACGAATGCCCGACGGCACGCGGAACGGAATGCCTGCTTCGTCTTTCAGCGCCTCGACCATGAAGTCGGCGAAGATCGGCGCGGCGACCGTGCCGCCCGCTTCGCCCTGCCCGAGGGTCTGCGGCATGTCGAAGCCTACATAGACGCCGGCGGCGAGGTCCGGCGAAAAGCCGACAAACCACGCGTCCTTGTAATCGTTGGTGGTGCCGGTCTTGCCAGCCAGCGGCTTGTTGGAAGCGCGGCGCACGGCCGAACCAGTGCCGCGAATGACAACGCCTTCGAGGATCGACGTGATCTGATAGGCGGTGCGCGGGTCCATCACCTGACGGCGCGGATCGGCGAGCTGTGGTTCGGCCTGTTCCGACCAGTATTCCGCGTTGCAGGTTTCGCATTCGCGCTGATCGCGCTTGTAGATAGTCTTGCCTGAACGGTCCTGAATACGGTCGATCAGCACCGGATCGACACCCTTGCCGCCATTCACAAACACAGAGTAACCGGCGGTAATGCGCATCAGCGTCGTCTCGCCGGCGCCCAGCGAAATCGCCAGTTCGCGCGGCAGACTGTCGGAAAGATTGAACCGGTTGACGTAATCGAGAATGCGGCCGATGCCGAGATCCTGCGCGAGGCGCGC
>DGNI01000058.1:0-189 GCA_002388885.1 Parvularculaceae bacterium UBA4496
CGCAAGCTTGACAGGACGCTTTGAATCAAAAATCGCCAAGGAATTTCAATATCTTGGCAGCATGGCGCGGAGACTGCTGACAGGCCGGGGCCCGCGCGAGGCCCGAAAATCGCGCCCGGCTCAAAATTTTTTCTTTACAAGGCGCTGCTTGGTTCCTATTTGGCGATTTCGCCAATCCCATGGGACCTC
>DGNI01000058.1:208-6221 GCA_002388885.1 Parvularculaceae bacterium UBA4496
CACTTCAGCGCTTGCGCTGGTCGTAGGGTCCTCCGGCAGCCCGTCCGGGCCGGACCTTCCCGTACATTGTCTCCGCCCACACGCCGCCGAAAAAGCGGCGGACTGGTTCGTCCGTCATTTTCCCGGCGACGTCCTCTATGCGGTCAAGGCAAACCCGCATCCGGCGATCATCGACGCGGTCTACGCCGCCGGGGTGCGCTGGTTCGACGTGGCGTCGGTTCCCGAAATTGAGCTCGTCTCTTCGCGGTGCCCCGATGCAACGCTCGCCTACATGCATCCGGTGAAAGCCCGCTCGGCGATCCGCCGCGCCTATTTCGATTTCGGCGTCCGCATCTTTGCCGTCGATTCATCGGCCGAACTGCAAAAGCTCATCGCCGAGACAGGCGGCGCGACGGACCTGCACATTATTGTGCGGATCGCCGTGTCGTCCGATTACGCCCAGCACAAGCTTTCCGGCAAGTTCGGCGCGGCCGGCCCGGAAGCGGTGATGGTCCTGCGTGAAGCGCGCGCCGTCGCGGAAGAACTCGGCATATCGTTCCATGTGGGTTCGCAATGCATGCGCCCGGAAGCCTGGCGCGTCGCCATGCAGTCGGTGAGCGAGATCATCCGCGCTGCGGGCGTCACAGTCGATATCGTCGACGTAGGCGGCGGGTTTCCGGCCGCCTATCCCGGTCTCACTCCGCCGCCGCTCAATGACTACATCGAAGAAATCAAGTCGGCGTTCGAAGAAATGCCGGTGCTCGAAAACGCCGATTTGTGGTGCGAACCCGGCCGCGCGCTGTGCGCCGAGGCGGGCAGCCACGTCGTTCGCGTTGAGCTTCGCAAAGGCAATGCGCTCTACCTCAACGACGGCGCCTATGGCGCGCTGTTCGATGCAGCGCATGACGGCCTCGTTTTCCCGGTAAAGCTTCTGCGTGAAAAGGGGCGCCCGCGCCGGCCGATGAAAGCCTTCAAGCTGTTCGGTCCGACCTGCGATTCTATCGACGTCATGGAAGGCCCGTTCTTTTTGCCGGCTGACGTGAGCGAAGGCGATTACATCGAATTCGGTCTCACCGGCGCTTATGGTTCGGCGCTGGCGACCAAGTTCAACGGCTTTGGCGAGTATATCGAGGCGATTACCGACGACGCACCCATGAGCACCATGTATGGCGAGGTCAAACAGCCTGCGGAAGTCATTGTGCTTAAAGATGCGGTAATTGAACTCTGACCAGCAGCGGCCTGCGCGCTGGCAAAAGCGGCGCTGATCGTCTAGATCAGCGCTATTAATCCTCACGGCCCTCCGCGCGTCTTATACAAAGGCGCGGTCCGGATCCGGTTTTAAAACCCGGTTACGAGAAAGGACCGATCAAATGACTTCAACAGATAACCGTAAAGCCGAACTGCTCTCTCAGCCGGTCGAGCATATCGACATCACAAAGTTCGATGCGCGCCCGATCATCGACGCCTGGGGCAAGATGAGCTTTACCAGCCGCGACGCCGCGCGCGCCGCGCAAATCCTCAACATGGCGCTCGAAGACGAGAAATGCTCCACTTGGCTGATCATGGCGGGCTCAACCGGCGCCGGAGGGTGCCTGCATGTCTGGCGCGACATGCTCGAATACAACATGGCCGACGCTGTCGTAGCCACCGGCGCCTGCATTATCGACATGGATTTCCTCGAAGCACTCGGCTTCAAGCACTACCAGGCGAACGAAATCCCGGACGATAATACGCTGCGCTCGCTTTATATTGATCGCATTTATGACACCTATATCGACGAGGAAGAACTCCAGCACGTAGACGGCACGATTTACGAGATCTGCGAGCAGCTTGAACCGCGCCCTTACACGTCGCGTGAATTCATCTACGAGATTGGCAAATGGCTTGCGGCGGGCAACGCCAAGAAAGAAGGCTCGCTGATCCAGCGCGCTTATGAAAAAGGCGTGCCGATTTTCGTACCGGCGTTTTCCGACTGTTCCGCAGGCTTCGGCATCGTCAAGCACCAGGTCGAGCGCCGCAAAGCCGGCAAGCCTTATGTGACGATCGATTCAGGCGGCGACTTCCGCGAACTCACCGAAATCAAACTCGCGGCCGGCACTACCGCCCTCTTCATGGTGGGAGGCGGCGTGCCGAAGAACTTCGCGCAGGACACCGTCGTCTGTGCGGAAATTCTCGGCCACGAAGATTGCGAAGTGCACAAATACGCCGTGCAGATCACCGTCGCCGATGTCCGCGACGGCGCGTGCTCTTCCTCGACGCTCAAGGAAGCGGCGAGCTGGGGCAAAGTGTCGACCGTTTACGAACAGATGGTCTATGCTGAAGCGACTTCGGTTGCGCCATTGATCGTTTCCGATGCATGGCATCGCGGCGGCTGGAAAAAGCGGGAAGCGCGCAACTGGGCGAAGCTTTTCACAGCGTAAGAGATCTTTCTCTTAAGTTTCGTTTACCTTCATTACCAATTTCATGCGCGTGCAGCCTAAAAAAACAGGCTGTACGCGCTTTTTGTGTGCGCTTTTTAGAGCCGCCATTAACCAGATATTTCCGGCGGCAAGGCCAAGATCATCCCGCTACACCAGTGCGTGTAAAGAGTTTTTGCGTAGGGGAGATTATGGCGTTTGCAGCGCGGCGATTGGGCAAAGCGGTCAGTGAGAATGCGCGCGCGCGAATATCCGCGCTGCGTGAATATCCGACGCTCGATACCTGGATGAACCCGCTGACCCGCGGTCTTGCCAGGCATTTTTCCAACCAGGAATGGCTGAAAACCCACGATGAAATCGATTTTCCTTATCGCCTGAGCGATATTGAAGTGGGCGGCCGACCTTGCGTTCGATATGAAACGGAAACAACAAGCCGCGAGGACATGATCATACTTTATGTTCATGGCGGCGCGCTGGTGAGCGGATCACCGCGCGTCAACGCGTCCATGATACTGCCGACCTGCCAGCTTAGCGGCGTTGAAGCTGTCGGCGTATCCTACACGCTGCTGCCTGAAGCCCGTTACCCGACCCAGATCGGCGAAGTCGACGCCGTATACCGGGCGATGCTCGAGCAGTATGGCGACCGGCGCATTGTCATGTTTGGCGACTCTATCGGCGGCGCGCTGGTGCTTGCCAGCCTGTTGCGCTGGCGCGATGAGGGCGTTCGCTTGCCCGCTGGCGCCGTTCTCGCCTCCCCCGCGCTCGATGGCGCAGGCGCGAGCGACACCCACCGCACGCTGGATGGCCATGATCCGCTGATCCGCTCAAATGGCGGGCGCAATGCCCGCAAACTGTTCCAGTATTATGCGCCCGGCGAAATACTCACCAATCCGATGGTCTCGCCGATTTACGGCGATTTCACCGGCCTGCCGCCCGTCCTCATCCATGTCGGATTGCGCGAAGTGCTGCTCGGTGATGCAGCGCGGTTCGCGCAAGGGGCGCGCCGGCACGGGGTTGACGCTACGCTGCGGGTTTTTGACGGCATGTTCCATTTGTTTCACATGCACTGGGGCCTTTCGGAAACGAAAGAGGCGCATGCTGATATTGCTGAATTCATCCGGGCGCTTTAAGCGGCGCGCCCGGTCTGCTTTCCACTTAAGCTCCGTATCCGGAATATACTGCAGGCGATTATATAAATCATTTCCAGCTCAAAAAGCCGGTTCAATGCAAAAATAACCCAGTAATTATTCGGATCGAGAAAAACCGTATAAAAGTGATAAACGGCGAGAACGCCGTGCAGACAAACCAGTGGCACTGGAAACCACCGGTTTTTTGAAATTTGATAAAACCCAATTGTGACGGCGACTTCAGCGACAAAATAGGATGCCGCCAGCGCGGGGCCTTCGAAGATTAGCCATAACTGCAGCGTATAAGCCCAATTAAGACCGATAAGCCGGGCGGCCGCCGCTAAATGCGGCGACCGGGAATGCATTGCTGTAAGAAGGGTTACGCCAACAAAGACAGCGTAAAAACTTATGGTTATCCAATACCCAGAATCGATCTTACGGCCCCGCTCGCATCGAGTTTGGGACGTCCGCCGCCAATCGCTTCGAGCACCACTGCTCCTGTTTCCAATGCTTTCGCGTTCAACGTCGCATGCACATTGGATGTGACGTCTGCAAGATTCACCAAAGCGGCTTCGATTTGCGCGTACGCCTTGGTTCCGTCAGGTGCATGAAGCTTGCCATCAGCACCTTTTGCGGCTGCGGCTCCTGCGGCCACAACTGCTGCAAGGCCCGCAATTTGCTTCTCGATACGCAACAACGCCAACTGCTCTTTACGTAGGTCGTTCATGGTAATCATCCCCGTCATCTGGAGGTGTGTTACTCATACATCGGCACAACCTTAGCGCGAGTTGGTTTATAATCCAGAGGAAATACAACCTTTACGGGAATTTTTTTGCTTGAGTATTGACGAAGATAATTACGCGGCGCGTCTCGGGCGCACCATGTGGCGGGTCGCCAAACGCAGGGCGGATGAGATCAAACGCCAGGATCTCGCCCTGGAGCGGGCCTCTACAGGGAGCGCTGCCGGTCGCCTGACTGGAGGTAAAGCTGGGCGGCCATCTCAGCCCCTCGATCAAGGGCCGAAGGCCCGGGAGACCCCCCGCACTCTTTCAGAATTTCTTCAATTACTGGCCGAAGAGCTTGCTCAAGACGAGCAGGACCACGACGGGTCGTGACTTTGGAGAGTGCGGCGAATGTATTCGCAGCCGCCTCGGCCGCGACATCCATCGTATCGGGCGGCGATAAGTCCGCTCCATTTGGCCTTAAATGGTTAACGACGACCGCAAGGGCGAGTTTCAGCCGCCCGTGATCAAGCAGCGGTTCATCGGAACGCGGGTTCAGGGAAATGATATCCGCCGAGTCCGGCGCATCGCCGCCATAAAGCATATCGAGGGTCACCGCGCCGCCTGTCGCCTCGACGATCCGCCGCGCGAGCGCCGGTTTTGGCGCCTGAATGCCGGCAATGATCCGATAGAGCGTCTGCCGCGAAGCGCCGACGCGCTCGGCGAAATCCTGAACCGCCTCCTCGACTTCCGACAAATACTGCTTCAAGGGATGCATGATCGGCAAAGCTTCATCATCTCGCTTCGGGTGCAGAACGTGTCACGAGACTCGCAACATTCCGTAAAGAAATGTCGCAGCGCAACAAGAAGTCTTGCCGGGAGCTGTTACCAACTGAGTGATTAATGTCAGCGCTTCTTCTCTCTCTTTCAGATATCAAATTGACCATTGGCAGCGAACTTCTGTTCGAAGGCGCGTCAATGATGGTTGCGGAGCGCGCACGCATCGCGCTTGTCGGGCGGAACGGCTCCGGCAAATCGACGCTGATGAAAATTGCCGGCGGCCTTGTCGAAGCCGACAGCGGCGAGCGGTTTATCCACCCGGGCGCCACCGTTCGATATCTTCCGCAGGAGCCTGACGCGAGCAGTTTCAACACCATCGGCGATTATGCCTGCGCCAGTCTTGATGAAACCGGCGGGCGCCATCGCGCGGAGGCTTTGCTAGAAGATTTGGGGCTCAATCCGGGCGCAGCGCCCAAAGGCCTTTCAGGCGGCGAATTACGCCGCGCCGCGATCGCGCAAACTCTCGCAGCGCAACCGGATATCCTGTTGCTCGACGAACCAACCAACCATCTCGATCTGCCCGCCATCGCCTGGCTTGAAGACAGGTTGCGCCAGTCTTCCGCCGCCATTGTCCTGATCAGCCACGACAGGCGTTTCTTGCAGACCCTCACCAATGACACGGTCTGGATCGATCGCGGGGCGACACGCGCAACGGGCAAGGGTTTTCGCGAGTTTGAGACGTGGCGTGACAAGTTCCTCGAAGAAGAAGAACAAGCTCTGCACAAACTCGGACGCAAGATTGTGGCTGAAGAACACTGGATGCGCTATGGCGTGACAGCCCGGCGAAAACGCAACATGCGCCGCGTCGGCGAATTGAAAGCTATGCGCAAAGAATTGCGCGAAACCAAGCGCCCGCAAGGCGCGGCGAATATCTCCATCCAGACCGGCGGCGCATCGGGCAAACGCGCGATCGTTGCCGAACATGTCT
>DGNI01000129.1 GCA_002388885.1 Parvularculaceae bacterium UBA4496
GCCTTCGAAGGCGACAGCCATGTGGAATGGTTCGAAGGTAACTTCGAAGACTATATGGAAGACAAGAAACGGCGGCTGGGCCCTGACGCCGACGTGCCTCGGCGGATCAAATACAAGCCGCTGACGCGCTGATTACGATGTGCAGTTATCGCTGGCGTCGCAAAGCTGTACGCGGTTTGATAGGCGCGGCCAGCGGATCGATTGCCGGTTAAACGTGATCGGGGTCTCAAGAACATGGCTGGTGAGCCCAGGGTTATAAACATAGGTCATTTCAACCACGATCAGCGAGCCTAACGAGCTGACAACGTCATCATCGCTAAGCTTGGTGTAATTGTTTCCGGCAGTGTATGGCGTTGCGCCCGTGCTGTCACGGCTCCAATGAACAATCGGGTTGTCGTCTTCGTCGAGTATGACGCTCACCAGCGTCAACTGCATGCCTGATGAGTCGTTCGGTTCAATAATGGCTTTAACGCCGTCAAAAAGGTCGTCGAGGTCCGCTTCATAAAGCTGTTCCGACTGCGCGGCGAGGTCCGCCAGTGTGTTGGCGGAAATGGCGACCTTCCGGTTTGCGGTCATGGCGTCCGACGCTTCAACCAGACCGAAAAACATAACGACGAGCACTGGCAACAGGACGGCGAACTCTGTCGCCGCAATGCCGCTGGTGCAGCGCCGGAGGCGTGTCCACAGGGAAAATGATAAACAGCGCATGCTCATAAGCCTTTAATCACCCTGGGAGTTGAGCTCGTAGGGCTCGTTGCGGAAGATCATGGTGGAAATGATCCGGCGCTTGTTCGTTCCTGGTTCGGCGAGGTTGACGCCGATCGCCGGGTTGAGCGTCGTATAAAGATAGCAGACCCGCACCCGAATGATCTGGAGTTCCTCGCCCGGGTCAAAGGGAAGCGCTGCGAGATCGTCCGGAGGAGCGTCGGCGCAGGTCGCCGGCGTGTTGTCCGCAGCAAGCTGTGAGAATGTGTCGAATGTGTCGACCTCAAGCGTCAGGCGGTTATCGCATCCGCCGAAGGATTCGACGACTTCGCAGACATCGTCGTAGAGCTTGTCGTATTTTTCTTCGTCGGTGCCGTCCCAGCCCTGCACCTGGCCGGTTTTGACCAGCCGCGCCATGTCGGTAATGGCTGCGTCAACGACCGAGTTGGCGAAGTAGAACCAGCCGACTTCAAAGATCGAAAACATCATCATCAGGAACACCGGCGCTACGAGTGCGAACTCGACGGCGGTCGAACCTGAGGCGTTTCGGGCAAACCCGAGACGCCGTCTTTTCAGATGATATCGTGACCTTAAACGCAACATGGATGTTTCCGATTACTTACTGATGTGCAGGTCAACGAGGTCGGCGGCGATGTCGCCGAAGGCGTCCTCTAGGTCGTCGCCATCGACAGCATCATGGAAATAGGGGGCCGTCGGCTTTGTTGCGCATGATTTGAAGAGCGTGCGGACAGACGAGTTGTCGAGCCCGAACATGATGGTGTAGACCAGATAGCCTTCCGCTTTCATGCGATGACAGATGCGCAGCAGCTTGTTATCAAGCTCGTCCCGCATTTCACCTGAATCGTTGAGTCCGGCTCCAAGACGCTCTTCCAAACCAAAACCATACTGGCCTTGCGTCGTTCTCCAGTGCGTTCTGGTGTCGGAGCCGACAACGTTCTCACCGTCGGTCATGATCACGATTGCTTTTTGCCATTTCTCATAATCTGTATCGCCCGGGCCGATGCCTTCAGTGAAAGGCGCCTGTTTGGAAAGCACGCGCCAGCCCCAGGCCGCGCCATGAGCGATGTCGGTATTGCCGTCAGCACTCAACGAGTTCACATGGGTTTGAATGTCGGCCTTAACGTTTGTGAGCGGCAAAATTGGCTTCGGGCAATCGATTGACGGGCCGCGCGAAGAAGTGAGGCTGGGCGTACGATCATATTTTCCCTTGTAGGTTGATGTCGCCGGATCCCACCAACCGACATATCCCATACGCATCAGGTATTCTTGATTGCCGAATCCGTAGTTTGAAGACGACAGCGGTGATGTAGACACAGTCAAGCCGTCGAGATAGTCGACAAAGGGCGTATCAGTGACATTGCCCTGCAGGACTTCGCGGAAGTAATGAACGACCTTGGCGTATTTTTCGAACCGGGAAGCGTCATACCGTGCATAATAACGGTCGGCGATAAAGCTCCTGTTGCCGTAGTTGTCTTCTTCAACATCAGGTGAGTGAGAGTTGTCGTCATCAGGATCGTCGAACATATAACCGGCCCACGGCGTGCCGTAGCTGGTCGTGCCTGAATTGCTGTAACCACAAGTCGAGTCGCTGCAATCAGCTTCGTCGGGAAGAAAAACCGGCACCCATTTCAGGTTCACTGGATTGGTCAATACAGCGCTTGAAACCGAATAAGCCGGCGCGTCGTCAAACGCGTCAAAACTGCGCATTCCTTCTGTGTCTGTGCTTGAACTATATTCCGCCGGCGTCGCCATTTCGGCGTCAATCGATGCGCTGGAAACGGAAGCGCCGGGCGCGATGTCAAGTTCGTCAAGCGGGTAAGGGCGTGATTCAACGCATCCAGACCAGCTTAAATTTGAATGCGAGTCGTAGAGCCTGAAGTGATTGACTTTGGTGTTCATGTCGACATCGCCGCTTTCGGTTACATGAAAGAAGCGTTTGCCGTGATAGTAGGCTTCAGCGTTGGTGTCGGCCCAAGTGCTCGACCAGCCTGACGAACCGCCTGCGTTGACGTTCGCATTGAACGGCACGACGCCGATCTTGATGTTCTCGCTGGTCTCGTCGCTGCCGTAAAGAACGTCCAGCAACGTATCGACTGCGTCTTTCAAACTATCGATCTTTTTTTCACCATCAATGTATTGATCCATTGATCCGGTGACGTCGAGAACGAGCGCCAGTTCGATGCGGCCGGAGCCCTTCTTGGTGATTTCCACGCATTTATCGATCTTGAGGTCGTCGATGCCTGCGACGCCAAGCAAATAGGTTTTGATCTTGCCGGTGATACAGGTTCCGATAATGGCGTCGTCATTCAGCGCGAAGATGATGTTCCAGCCAGGCTCAAGGTTTTGCTCGTAATTGAAGTTCGCTTCGAAAAATTTCCGGCCGTATTCTTTGAGTTCTGTTTCGGTTAGATCCGGGTTGCTGGAGGCAAGTTGCGCTAGCGCAAGGCTGGCAGCGTCCATGGATTCCGTCATGTCGGCGCGAACGGCGTTCCAGCGCGAATAGTCAACCGCGCCGCCTGCGAAAAGAAACAGGATGGTCAGCATGAAAGCGAATAGGAAGACGATGTTTCCGCTTCGATCTTTCGCAAAACTTTTTAACGTGGGCCGCATGCGAGCAGCGTCGCGACTCGCAATGCTGTCCTCGCCGTTACTGGCTACACCGGCATCATCAACCAGCATACGAAACTCCCCGCAACACTATATTGCGAGACAGACAATGCGACGAACGTCATTAAAGGGCGGTAAGCAAAGGTGGTTAACAACAAGAGAAACTGAAAAATTTTATTTTACCTTTAAAGCGCCTAGCAATAATCTTGCCAGCGCGAATATTCTCCGGATTCGTTAAAAACACTTTGTATTCAGGCGTCAAAGCTTATCATGAGGTTAAATTATCCGTAACCGGAATGGTTTGACGGATGTTTTAGCTCTCATGACACTGATTTAAAATTTTACCATGACAGTCGCCGGAATTCCCTTTCGTCACGCTGGCCCAGATTTTCATCAGCACGTTGCTGTAGTGCCTAGCGTGCGGCGCCTCTGAGCTACTGTCCGGGCCCATGAGGCTGCGATCTCCGTGAAGCTGGAATGCCCGCAAGGCCTCGCTAGGCTCTGGTTGCGGCGGCGGCAGTGGCGGAAGAGGAGAGGAATCAGCCTTAACTGCCTGACCTGCATAGGGTTTTTCGCGCGCGCGGCCAGAGCGCTTCCCCGGCCGTGATGTCAAAGATTTCACTGGATGTTGCGGACAAATCCGCGGAATCCGTGTTATTAACCATAAGTGGAACATCCGTATGGAGGGGAGCCATGGGTTCGAACCTGATGATGCGGCGCGCCGCAGCTTGCGCGATTTTGGCGGCGGGACTAGCGGCGGCAACGCCTGCGATGGCCGGGCGCTGCGGTCATTCTTATGCTGTCGACACGCCGACGACCCTGTCCAAGGTCGCGCGCGCCTGCAACGTATCCTACGGGGCCCTGGTTGAGGCCAATCGCGGCGTCGATCCTTCCTATGTGCGTCCCGGGGAACATCTCGCCGTGCCCGATGAAATCGAATATGCCGGCGACATCGGCGCGCCCGGACCGGAAGACCCTGTCATTGATGACGAACCGGTCGTCAGCCATCCATATGTGGCGAGCAGGCCGGTAAATTCATACCGCTCTTATTATGACGACAGCAGCGACGTGCGGCGTGTCAATGTCAGCGCATCCGCCACGTATTTTGATACCTATAACACCGCGCCGATCCATGCGCAGCGCGATGAGCGGCTGAGCTATCAGAAACTCTCCGCCGCGCGTATTCGCAATGCCGGATATGCGCCTGCGCCAGCGACTTCATCGCCGGTCTTTATCAGGCCGGCGCCGCTGGCGGGCGAGCTGAAAACCATCAGCGCCTATCCGACTCCTCTAATGGAGTGTTCGGTATTGCGCCGCCAGCCGGATGGAAAAATTCGTCAGGTGCGTGAGGTAAAGCCGGTTCCTGCCGACGAAGAAAAGCCATTGCATTGTACGTCACTGACGGCGAATGACGGGCCGCGCCGGGCGATCATGACCCGAGGCGCAGGTCTTACGCCAACGCCCGCCGAGGACCTCACGGTCTTACGCGGCTATGTCAGCCATGTGGGCGCTGACTGCATGACGCTTGAGAGCGACGACGGCATGGTCTGGCGCATGAGCGCGCCGGTTGCGGCCGGCGATATGCTCGGCAAGGAAGCTACAATATGGGCGGAGTTCACGCGCGCGCCTGCCTGCGGCGGGCTCGTTATGGATCATGCCGTTTACGCTGAGCGCCTCTGACCTAACAGCACGATCCGCCGGACAGCATTTCAGGCTCATTTTCGCCGAACGGCGAGGCGGTNNAGCCGGGATATATCCCGTAATGCGTTGACCAGCCGCCTATGAATTCGAAATGCGGTGCAAAACGCGATTCATTCAGCATGCGGTAGGTATTGCCGCAGACCGGAAAAACGCGCCCCTTTTCGATGAAGTGATGATTGTCGAGGGCGAACGCTTTTTCGCTGTGTTCAATGCCGCCCTTGTAGATCACCGCCTGTCCGTAGTCTTCGCAGGCCGGCTCCAGCCTGTCGATCTTGAACAGACGATAGGTGGCTGAATGAAAAACCGCCGGTTCGAGTTTGCTCCGCAAGGCGGGGTTGTTGATCGCAATCGGCCGATCGCTCACGAGCCGCGGATCGGCAAAGCCCGAAGCTTTCGCGATGTTCAGGAAATCATTCCAGTAAAGCGCACCGCCGAGACATTCGCCCTGCGCCGCCGGATCATGACGCAAATCTTCGGCAAGCCGTCTGTCGGCATAGACGTCAGCGAAATAAAGCTCGCCGCCGGGCTTCAAAAGCGTGTGCGCGGCCTGAAAGACCGCGGCCTTGTCTTCAACCAGATTGATGACGCAGTTGGAGACGATCACGTCGAAAGAATTCGGCGCAAGGTCCAGCACGCCGAGATTTTCGATGTCGCCTTCAAGAAATGAAACATTGGCGTAACCGAATTTGTCAGCGTGCCAATCCTGATGTTCACGGGCGACCGCGAGTTGCTCAGGCGTCATGTCGACGCCAACGACCTCGCCTTCAGCGCATGCGAGCTGCGCCAGCACGTAAGCGTCTTGACCGGAACCAGAGCCAAGGTCGAGTATGCGCGCGCCTTCAAGCGCCAGCGGCGCCACAAGCCCGCAACCATAATAGCGCGCTTTCACCTCTGGGTGCACATTCGCAAGCGCCGCTTTGAGGTAATCGGGCGTCGCCTCAATCGTGCAGCAGGCGTCTGTCTGCAAATCCGCTGTCGAGGCGAGCTTCTTGCCGTAATACTCTTTTACGTTGTCCTGAATGATCATGACCGTCCCTTTCGCGCCACGGCATTGGTGTTGCTGAAATCGGGCGCGGCGGCAATGGCGAGTGCGCACATAGCGCGCGCTTGTGAAAAGCCGTGAGATCGCCCGGGAGAGGCCTCACTTTCGGCCCAAGGTTAGGCTAGAAGAGATACTGAAAAAAAGTACGGAGTTCGGATGCCGGTTGATGCGTTAAGGGCAAGCCTGCGGCGGGGAGTGGAAGATCGCCTCGACAAGGCCGCAAAAGCCTATCTCGGCGATCCGATGCTGTCGAAAATCGATTTCGCCCAACCGGCGGGCGAACCGGCGCTGGTTGGGCCGGATTCAGTTTCATGGCGCATTTTCAAAAACCCGGTGACGCTGTTCATTGGCGGCGTCACGGCGGTGATCCTCGAATTCGCTGAACCGCGCGTGCGCACCGGCGTCTGGGACAACACGACGTTCCGCACCGATCCTGTTTGCCGGCTCAAACGCACAGGACTCGCCGCCATGGTGACGGTCTACGGCGCGCAAAGCGTCGCCGAGAAAATGATCGCTAACGTCAATCGGATGCATGACCGGATTGCGGGCGTGACGCCTTCGGGCGCGCCTTATGCGGCAAGCGATCCCGAACTTTTAAGATGGGTGCAAGCGACGGCGGCGTTCGGCTTCATGGAAAGCTATTCGGCATACGCTTCACCGCTAACCGACGAAGACCGTGACCGCTACTACGCCGAGGGGCGGCCCGCCGCGCTTTTGTATGGCGCGAATGATGCGCCGCGTACGCAGGCTGAAGAACGCATGCTGTTCGAAGAAATGCTGTCGAATCTCGAACCTTCGGAAATCATTTTTGAATTCCTCAACATCATGAAGCGTGCTGAAGCGTTTCCACAGCCGGCGCAACTGGCGCAGCATTCGCTGGTGCGCGCGGCTGTGGATATGGTACCGGGCAATATCCGCGATATTCTTGGGCTGACGCGCCGTTACGGTCTTCGCCCGTTCGAAGGGCGAGTCGTCCGCCGCATGGCGCGCCGGGCCGATCGCCTGATTTTGCGTTCAAGCCCGGCGGCGCAGTCCTGCAGGAGATTGGGACTGCCGGAAGATTATCTCTACCGGCGCTAGTCCTGTTCCGATTCCACGTCTCCTTCGTCCATGCGCATCATTCTCACGCCAAATAGCGATTCCGTCAGGATCATAACGGCGGTATCTGCATCGATTTCAGGGTGGTTGGACGCCACGAAAATGACCAGGCCGTAATCCGCATAGTCCGTCCAGTTTGCACTGAAATGCGGGTTGCCGCCATTGTGCCAGTAGAACCGGCCCAGTACAGGGTCGTCCTGAATTACAAGCCCGTATCCATAATGGCTCGGCGCGTCTTCTCCTTCTCGAACCAGCGGCGCCTGAGCAAGCTCAACGCCGGCCTTTGAAACGATGTCACCCGAAGCGAACGCATTCCGAAACAGGATCATGTCTTCAGCAGTCGCCAAAATTCCGCCATTGCCGATCAACGCCCAATGCGATGTGCCGCCCCAGCTGGCCTCTGAAACGGCCTTGCCGTCTTTGGTTAGAAGCGAGCGTCCGGCGTCATATGCCTCTTCATAGCCGACATGAGTTATGCCGGTCTTCCGCAGGACATCATCTTTCAAAAAGTCCGCATATGATTTTCCGGCTGTCTTTTCGATGATCGCTGCAGCGAGTGAAAAGCCGACATTGGAGTAAGCGTAATCCGTACCGGGCTCAAAAAGCAGGTCAGATTTCATCGCGCGCTTCAGAAATTCTTTCTTCGACAAATACTCGAGATCGCTACCAACATGTTCGGTGAATCCGGCGGAGTGAGTGAGGAGTTGATGTACGGTGATGCGGGCTTTGTCTTCCGGCGCGTCAGGAAAAAAATCGCCCAACCTGTCAGCCATCGACAATTTCCCGGCATCGACAAGTTTCATCGCGGCCGCGCCGGTGAATGTTTTGGTGATGGAGCCTACATCCACAAGGGTCTCCTTGTCAGGGCGCCCGTCAGCGGCGGCGGTGTCGCCAAATCCCGCGAAAAGGGGCTTGCCGCCTTTCGCCGAAACCGCGATCACGCCGGTGAAGCCCATTTCTTCAAGGCGGTTTTCGGCTTGTTCAAACCGGGTCTCTATCTGATCGGGTGACGGAGCGGGGAGTTGCTGGGCGCCGGCGGGACACGCGATCGCTATCAGCGTGGCGAGAATTACGGCCTTCCGAGACGGTTTAGCGCCGAGCCGCCAGTTTGCCATGTTGTGTAAGCTCATCATTCGGGTAAATTCCTGTTTTTGGTTGCACTTTGCGCAAATTGCCCGATTTTCGCGCTGGAAAGCCTGAAGAAAACATTTCGAGATGTCTCATGTCGCTTACTCAGCCGGTGGATAGGATTCCGAGTGTCAAAAACGGCGCACTCCTTCGTATTGGAGACGCTACTTATGATCCCGCCTTGCGCGTTATTTATGCGCGCGGTGAGGAAATGAGCCTTGAGCCCAAGGTTGGCGAATTGCTGCTGCGGCTCGCGGAATCGAACGGGCCAGTCTCACGGGAAGAGCTGCTGGATGAAATCTGGGGGGACGAAGGTTCCGATGAAGCGCTGACACAGGCGGTCTCGAAGCTTCGCCGCGCCATTGGCGATGCCAGCAGGCCCTATCGGGTGATCAAGACTGCGCCGCGTTTCGGGTACGAGCTCGATAAATCGGTTCTGGAGAGAATGCGCGCTGAAACCGCGACGGGCGAACCTGGCGTCGCCAAAATGCAGAGGAGTTCACATTTCGAGAGGCGCCGGGAGTTTTATTTCGGCGTCCTGTGCGGTGCGGCGTTGGTTATCGTTGGTCTGGCTGTTTATACGATTCTAAACCCGCCAATGCGCCTTGAACAAGAAGTGATATGCGCCGAAGGGGCGTCGCCTGCGGATTGCACAACCACCACAAGCACGATGCCCCGTGGCGATTAACCTGCCCGGCACTCGCGAATGACCTGACGGTATTCCCGCGCAGGCCGGAAGGTGAAGTCGCGGTCATCAATCTTCACTGAAAATGCTTGCTCAGTGTCGAGCAGCGCGTCGATGAACATGCTGTTGGCGGGAACCGAGCCCTCCGCCATGGGAAGTTCGGCGTTGAGGTCTGTCAATCTGACGGGGTTTGTTTCCCCGCCGGCGGAGATTGTCATTTCAGCGTCATTGCCATTCAAATCTATGGCATGCCCGAAAACGATCTGCCCGCGTTGGCAGCTGATGGTGAATACCGCCTCGCTGGCCGGCGGGCCGAAGCCGGCCCAGGGGTAGCCGTTAGAGGTCTTGTAGTGCCACTCGCCCGGTTCGGTCTTGACGCTTCGGGCGACTTGGCGGTCATCGCCTCGGCTTTGCACTTCCGCTGGGGCTGATTCCTGCGCCACGGCTTCACGCTGCGAGGCGGCATGAGAATCTGATGAGCGCTGAGCCTCGCCACAGGCGGCGAGAACGGCGGCTGCGGTCGCGATGAGGAGCAATTTTCGCATGGGATTATCCTTTAATCCTGTTGCGTAAACGCCGCCTGAATAAAAAGGTTCTGTCTTCTACTAGCCGCCCCGTTTGCGCGCGGGGGCCAAGCGTCCTAAGGAAGCGGCGAGTTGACCTTTCACGGATTCCCATGACCGCCATTACGCCTGAAATCGTCGCCGAACACGGCCTTAACGAAGAAGAGTACGAACGCGTCAAGACCCATATGAGCCGCGAGCCGAACCTCGTTGAGCTCGGCGTCTTTTCGGTCATGTGGTCGGAGCACTGCTCCTACAAGTCCTCGCGGCGGCATTTGAAGAAGCTTCCCACGAGCGCGCCATGGGTGGTGCAGGGGCCGGGCGAGAACGCTGGCGTCATTGACATCGGAACGGACAATGACGGCGTGCCGCTGGTCGCGGTCTTCAAGATGGAAAGCCACAATCACCCGTCCTTCATCGAACCCTATCAGGGTGCGGCGACCG
>DGNI01000092.1:0-142 GCA_002388885.1 Parvularculaceae bacterium UBA4496
CGGCGCAGAAGCTCGACAAGCTAGGCATGCGCGGGTCCGATACCTGCGAGCTGGTCTTTGAAGACTGCGAAGTACCGGAAGAAAACGTGCTGGGTCAGGTGAATGACGGCGTTCGCGTTTTGATGTCCGGCCTTGATTACGA
>DGNI01000092.1:288-4785 GCA_002388885.1 Parvularculaceae bacterium UBA4496
GCGACCGGGGCGAGACGACGCGTCAGGATGCAGCGGGCTGCATTCTCTTTGCGGCGGAAAAAGCGACTCAAGTTGCGCTTGATGCGATCCAGCTCCTCGGCGGCAACGGATACATCAACGAGTACCCCACCGGACGGCTCCTGCGCGATGCAAAGCTTTACGAAATCGGCGCCGGTACGTCGGAAGTGCGCCGTATGCTGATCGGCCGGGAGCTGTTTTCGAAGACGGGGTAGGGCCGGCCGCATGAACAGAAACTGATGCGTTTACAAAACACAAGATACGTCCTGTAAACGTCAGTTAGTTTTCACGATTGCTTTATAAGAAATTCTGCATTGGACATTCGGGGCGTCAGCCGATAGGGCTTCCGCCCCGAAGTTACAAAAAATTGTTTTCATGATCAGTCATAAATTCCTTGGTCTCTTTTTTTCCGTTCTGATTATTCCTCAAATCGCAATTGCCGACGAAATCATCGTCACCGCGAACAAGCGCATACAGAACTTGAACGCCATTCCGGCAAGTATTGACGTGATCACCGGCGCGCAGGCTGTCACGGCGAACACCTATGACAGCGCCGAGGACATCGCGCAGTTGTTGAGCGGCGCGCAGGCGGCGGTAGCGAACGGCAACCAGATCGCGTTTCAGATCCGCGGCATTGGCGCCGTCGATCATCAGGCGCTGACGCCCGGCGCCGCTGCGATTTATATGGACGGCGTATTTCTCGCCACCAATGTCCAGACCGGTCCGCTGCTCTACGACCTGGAGCGGATTGAGGTGTTAAAAGGCCCGCAAGGCTCGCTCTATGGCCGCAATGCGTCTTCCGGCGCTGTCAATTTCATATCTGCCCGCCCGACTGAAGAAACTTCGGGCTATCTCGGCTGGTCCTATGGCCGTTTTGGCCGGCTTGACGTTTCCGGCGCCGTCAGCGGCGCCATCAGCGATGAATTCAGCGGCCGCATTGCCGGACGCTACCTGAAACAGGACGCCGGGCTCGACAATGTACAAAGCGATCCGGATTTTGTGCAAGGCCCGGAACGCGCCGCCGGCATGCGTGACGAGTTCGGCCTGAGGGCATCGCTCAAATGGGAACGCGATGCCGCGCACATTTTGTTCCGCGCCCACTACGAAGAAGACAATGGCGTCAACCCGGCGCCGCGCAATCTTGGCCTTGACCTTGGCGATCATGAGATATCGGTTGGCGCCGACGGCGTTCAGGACACGGACAATGAATTTTTCGGCGCATCGCTGGAAGTTGTGGCGCCGCTCGGCGACTGGGAAATTTTTTCCCTGACGGCTTTCGAAGGNNCTACGCGCAGGATTACGGGTTCGATTTTGACGGAACACCGGCGCCGTTCGGCGATCCGACGTTGAACGCCAACCTTCATTATGACCGCGAGTTCCTCCAGTGGAGCGAGGAACTGCGCCTGCAGGGCGACTGGGCGCTTGGTCACAGCCTTGTCGGCGTTGCGGCGTCGGCAGAGGATTTTGAACAGGAATATCTCATCTGGTGCGGCGTTCTCGATCCTGAATCGCGGCTCGGCGATTGCCGCTATGTAGGCGCGCCGGGTCGGGTCGGGCCGGAGCCTGCATCATCCGGCGTTGCAACCACGCTGGTGACGGATATCGAACAGACACGCAAAACCGCCGCGATCTTCACCTATCACGAGATCAATTTTACCGATGCGCTGATACTGACTGCGGGCGCGCGCTACACACACGAAAACATCAAGGGCGAGGGGCAGGGCGTTCATATTTTCGATGATGGCGTTATCGGGTTTAACAATCGCGATGGTCTCGGCCCCGCCATCGGTTCGAACCGTATCAAAGAAAATCGCGTCAGCGGCAACGCGGCGCTGTCTTACCGTTTCACGCCGCAGGACATGGTCTATGTCTCGTTCTCGAACGGTTACAAAAGCGGCGGTTTCAACGGCGAAGTACAAAATAACGCGACGCACTGGTCGGATGAAGGGTTGTTCCGCGCGGAAACAGTGAACTCCTTTGAGGCCGGATATAAAGGCGCGCCTGCGCCCAACCTTTCGGTCAATGCAGCGCTTTTCTATCAGGACTACAAACGGCCCCAGGCGCGGATTTTCGTGAACTTCCCTCTGCCTGACGGTTCCTCGATTACGTCGAACTCGCTTTCCAATCTCGATGCAGCGGAAGTCTACGGGGCGGAAGCGGGTTTTTCATGGCGCGCCTCGCCTGCGTTTGAGCTTGGCGGGTCGGCCACGTGGCTTGAAAGCGAAATCGAACAGACGACCGATATCGGCGGCAACGCCGCGCTGTTTAACGGCAACCCGCTGCCCTTCGCGTCGGATGTTACTGCGACCGGTTTTGCCCGCTACGAGCGCGAAATCGCCAACGGCCTCTCGCTTGCTCTGCAAGGCAACGCCAAATATCAAAGCGCGTTTTTCCTCGACGCCGAGGGCCTCGCCGACCGCCGTCAGGGCGCATACACCACCGTCGATGCGCAAGCGGCGCTGATTTTCGATGACGCCGGGCTGGAGGTGTCATTGAGCGCGCGAAACCTGCTCGACAAGGACTACGCCGTCTCCGGTTTCGGCTTCATCGGCTATAATATTTTCCTCGGCGCGCCCCGGACATGGGCCGTCTCGGTGCGGAAAAATTTCTAAAGGCGAGAACGCTTTTCGGCGGGCGCAAAAAATGCGACCTTATCCGCCTAATGAGCAAGACAAATTCCTTCGGCCTTTCAAAAGGCGACCGGCTGACCTGGCGCTACGAGGTGATCGAGCGCATCGGCGCCGGGACCGAGGGCGAGGTCTATAAAATCCGCGAAAAGGCGACGGGGCTTACCCGGGCGGCGAAGCTTTATTTCAAGTCGAAGGAACACAATTCCAAACGCTTCATCCGCTATGCACGCAAGCTCGACGCGTTGCGCGACTGCGACATCGTCGTCAAGTATCTCCACGCCGAGGAAGTGTGGATCAATGATCGCTTCATTTATTGCCTGATCAGCGAATATTTCGCAGGCGCGATTTTAGAAGACATGCTGAAGGAATATCGAGGGCAGCGCATGCCGCCGTTCGAGGCGCTGAACCTTATTCACGCGCTCACCGCCGGCATCGAGGAAATTCACGCGCGAAAGGAATTTCACGGCGATTTGCACAAGGGAAACATTTTCGTTGAGCGCAATGGCGTGTTCTTTCGCCTTCGCACCATCGACTTCCATGAATGGGGCAGAACGCCGGCGACGGAGCGGCGCGCAGACGTCCTCGCCATTGCGCGGCTGTTATACGACATCACCGGCGGGCGTGATCACTACAAGAAACAGCCTCAGGCGATCCGCGACATCTGCATGGGCAACCGCTCGGATTTAATTCTCAAGAAATTCCCGACGGTGTTTCACCTGCGCGCGCATCTGGAGACGTTCGAGTGGTGACGGGTAGTTCGACGGACTTGGAAACGGTCTGGAAAATCCGGGAGGAGAGCATCTATCCGGATTTCTTTGGAGAGATGTCACGCGGAATATTTCCGTTATCGAGTGAGGTTTTTGCGAGCTATGAGGTTGATGAAATTGACCCTCGCTGGTTAACGCACGGAGTATTTGAGTTTGGACCTACAGCCAGCCGAGATAGTTGGCTCTATGTCACTTCGGGCTATTCAAATCCGTGGGAGCTTGATCCAAATGACTATGACATGTCTGAGTTTTCAGGATCAGGTGTTGAGTTCTTGATGGAGACAAACCAGCAAGCGAATTGGGCGATAAAGCTGCTCTTGAGGATGTTGGCATTCGACATGCTGCTGGCTGCAGGACGTATAGGTGCTGGCGCACCTCTTGGGCTTAATGACCGAATTCCACTTCGCGCGCCGGTTGATGGACGAGAGGAATCCATGGTCAGGAACCTCATCGTTGCCGAGCCGACAAAAGTTCCCCATGAATTCAAGCTGCCGTCAGGGAAAGTGGGGTTGTTGGAATTAGTAGGCGTTACAGATCCTGAACTTGCGTTTGCAAAAGCAAACTCAACCTTTGATTTGGTCGAAATTTTGAAATCCAAACAGTCGTTCCCAACGACGGTCCCAAATCGAGTGTCGGTTGTCTAACCTAACCCGCGAACCTTGCCCGCTTTTTCGCCAGCGCTGTTTCCTTGAGCAGCAGCTTCACCAGCGGCCGCGAGGTGAGGCGCGCGGCGACGACGCCAAAGGTGACGGCGAGCGCGCCGACGGTCAGCACCGCGTCCTGCGCCACGATGGACGGCGCGTCGAACAGCGAAATCAGGAACAGGGCCGAGGCCGCGCCCGGCGCGCCGCCGAACCAGGCGAGGAACATCTGGCTTTCGCGTGGCAGCGAGGTTTTCTTGAGCGAGAATAATCGCGGCCCCGCGCGCATCACCGTCACCGCCGCCGCAGCGAAGACAACGGACAATAAATCAGCCTGCAAAATCCGCGGCGCCAGCAGAACGCCAAAGGCAAGATAGGCGAAGGGGGCGATGTTGCGTTCTGCGAGCCGGCGCAGGCGCACCCGCGACATGACGGACGCAC
>DGNI01000092.1:4793-6156 GCA_002388885.1 Parvularculaceae bacterium UBA4496
CCCCGCCGATGCGGCGGCGATCACCGGGTGAGCGCCGGTCAAACTAGCGATCAGGACAGCAACGAATGCGGCGCCCACGGCGAATGCGCCGGCATGCTTTCGAAATTTTGCATCATTGCCGATCCGCGCGGCGCCGAGGCCCAATGCGCCGCCGGCAGCAAATGCGAATAAAAACCCGCGGCCCGCTTCGAACACCGGCGTCACCGGCGGCATGCCCTGCGGCGCTGGGGTGGCAATCGCTTCCAGCATCACCGCGACGGGAATGCCGAGCGCGAGGATCGCCGCGCTTTCAAGTCTTACGGCTGATTTCAGGATCGACGGCGCTGGCGCATCGGTCACCGCCCGCCGGTCGAACGCCGCGCCGTTGAGCGTCAGCGCGCCGGCGAGAAGGAAGGCGGCGCTGAATGAAAGCTGCGGCGCCAGAATGAATGCGGCAAGGCCGCATATGACAAGATACAGCGGCGCCCCGCCAAGGGTCAGCCGGAATGACGCCGGACAGACGCTGGCGAGTTTCGTAATGCGGAATTGCGTCGCCGCGGCGAAGGCGAGGGCGGCGAGCATGATGTCGGCGCCGGCGGCGGTCCACTCTGATGGCGCGAAGGGCGCGCCCGAGGCCCGCCAGATCAGCGATGCGCCCGCGCCAATGGCAATGAGTAGCGCCGGAGCGCGCGCGGCGGCGTCGATCGCGCCCGGCGTTTTCGCGTCTGCGCGCCTGACGTCATACCGTCCCAGAATCCAGAATGTTGCGGCGCAAAAGACCGCAGCGATCGCGAGAGCCATAGGGAATTTTAAAACCGCTGTTGTCGCACGGCGCTTTTCTTCGTCGCCGAATCATTCATGCGCGAGAGTGAGTTGATCCGCGCGCAAATGCAAATTGAATTTTGTTTAAGAAAAGACCGCATGCGGTGTATTCGCCCGCATGTTTCCTTGAGGTTTTGAATCGCAAACAGTCTGCGACGGTTCATGATAGCATGAAAAAAAAAGTGGTGGATAGATATCCACCACTTTTCTCGCGGCCTTATCATGCGGTTTGAAATTTGAGTTCAAAGCCAATGAAAAGAGTCGCTTATGGCTGCATCTTCAGATGCCGATAAAAAAGGGAAAACGCGCGGCAAGATTAAACGCATGATTGCGAACGTCGCGCCGGGCATTGCCCATGCGCTTGGCGGGCCGCTTGCCGGCGCCGCCGTGTCGCAATTATCGCGCGCCATTTTCGGCGCCGATGACGTTGACGAGGATACGCTCGCCGAAACGCTGGAGCGCGCCGGGCCCGAACATCTGATTGCGCTCAAAAAAGCCGAACAGGAATTTCAGATCGCGCTGCGCCAGGCGAGCGTCGAGGAACTGCGCATCGACGCCGGCG
>DGNI01000092.1:6217-11797 GCA_002388885.1 Parvularculaceae bacterium UBA4496
CTCGGCGTGATGGTGGCGAAAAAACTGCCCGCAGGCGCCGAAACCGAATTCTCGATCATGCTCGGCGCGCTCGCCACCATGACCGCCGCGGTGGTCAATTATTTCTTCGGCTCATCAGCGGGCTCGAAAGAGAAAACCCGCCTCATGGCCTATCCGGCATCGGAAATAAAAAACCTCAAGCACCATGATGAATAAAATGTCCTGTCATTCCGGGGCGCAACAAGGTTGCGAACCCGGAATCCATAGCGCCTGGAGAGACCCAGGAGAGCGATTGAGCAGCATGACACGAATTGCGCTATGGATCCCGGGTTCCGGCGGCGCCGTCCCCGGGATGACAAAGCATAGGCAAGAGCACTAACACCGGATCATGACGAAGACCTTTGACATTGCGATTATCGGCGGCGGCGTGATCGGCCTCACGCTGGCGCGCGCGCTCATCCGCCGCGGCGCATCGCTGGCGCTGTTTGACGCCGGTGCGGTGATCCCGCCGGCGACAAACGCCGCTGCGGGCATGCTGGCGCCGTCCTTCGAACATGGGGAAGGCGGCGGCGCGCTTTATGATGCGCTTCATCGATTCGGCGCGCGCGCACTGTCTTTATGGCCCGGTTATGCGGCGGCGCTTGAAGAAGAAACCGGCGTCAGAATCGACTATCGCGGCGACGGCGTGCTCGGCGTTGCTTTCACTGAAAACGAAGCCAAAGAATTGCGCGAGCAGGCCGTGCGAACGTCATCGCTCGGCGGCGACGTGTCGATGATCTCCGGCGACGAAGCGCGCGCGATGGAGCCGGCCCTGTCCAAAGACATCGTGGCCGCGCTCTGGGCGCCAAGGGACGCGCAGGTCGATCCGCGCCGATTGCTGATCGCGCTGCGCGCGGCGGTGAAGAAAAAAGTTGTACAACATTTCCCGGAAAAGGTTGCGCGCATTGTCGTTCAGGCGGCGGGCGCAAGTTGTACAACAAAAAGCGGCGAGACGGTTGCCGCGCGCGAAATCGTGCTCGCCGGCGGCGCGGTATCAGGGCTGGCCTCGAAAGAACTGGTGTTTCCGGTCAAGGGCGACGCTGTCGCGGTGGAGATCGAAGAGGGCGCCGTCACGCGCGTCATTCGCGCACCGGGCGCCTATCTCTGCCCCAAGGCGGGCGGACGGCTGGTCATCGGCGCCAGCGAGGAGCGCGGGCGAGACGATTTGAGCGTTGATGCGGAAGCGATCGATGCGCTGAAATCCGGCGCCACGCAGGCGGTTCCGACGCTGGGGCAGGCGCGCGAGATCGAGCGCTGGACGGGCCTGCGTCCCGGCACGCCGGATGGTGCGCCTATTCTCGGCCGGGCAGGGAACGGGGTTTATCTCGCCCTCGGTCATTACCGCAACGGCGTCCTCCATGCGCCGGCGAGCGCGGAAGATATGGCAGCGCTGATCCTCGACGGGCGGACGAGCGACGATTTACAAAGCTTTAACCCTTCGCGCTTCGGGGCTCTTGCGATGGCCGAACATGGTTAGCGCTTTATTGACGAATAAACCTCAAATTGAAGCGAAAGACCGTTCGACAAGCAGGCGATTAGGAACAGGTTGAGATGACGTCAGAAATTGCAGGCGCGGGAAACACCGGCGCCGCGCTGGTGACAGGCGCGGTGAAACGCGCTGCGCAGTCGACCGGCGCGCATTTCGATTTTCTGATGAAGATGGCCGCGCGCGAAAGCGGCTTCGATCCGAACGCCAAAGCAAAGACGTCGAGCGCCGCCGGACTTTTCCAGTTTATTGAACAGACCTGGCTCGCGACGGTGAAGAATTACGGCGCCGGTCACGGGCTGGGCGACGTCGCGGCGAAGATCACACGCAATGCAAACGGGCGTTACACCGTCGCCGATCCTTCAGAGCGCCAGGCGATCCTCAACATGCGTTTTGACGCCGAAAAAGCGTCGGCCATGGCGGGCGAGCTCGCCAATGAAAACAAGCGCACGCTGGAATCGCGCCTCGGCCGCGCGGCGTCGAGCGCGGACCTTTATACGGCGCATTTTCTCGGGCCCGGGGGCGCGGTGAAACTATTGTCGGCGGCGTCCAATGCGAAAGCGGCGGATTTGTTGCCGAAAGCGGCGGCGGCGAACCGGCCTGTGTTCTACGACGGCGCACGCCCTAAAACCGTGGGCGAAGTCGTCGCGTCGATTGCGAAATCCATGGGCGGTTCAATTCAGGCGCCGGCGCCGGATGCCTCCGCGCCGGAAACGAAAAGCTTCGCGCCTGTGGCCGCCTATCGCAGTTTTGTCGCCGATACGTTCGGTGCGCCCGCACGTGCTGCGGTTTCACCGGGCGCAGGGCTCAGCGCCATGGCGCTCGGCGTCATCGACGCGCTCGATGCGACGCTGATGCGTGATGATCGTAAGGATCGGGACGACAGGTTCGGCAGCTAAGTCTTTATGAACCTACCCTGTCATTCCGGACGACGCGAAGCGGCGATCCGGAATGATATGGAAACTAACAGCGTGGGGCGGTAACGCCTTCGGGGAGTTTGGTTTCCGGCGCAGCGCAGGCTTTCGCGAGCTGTTCTGTCGTCACGTTGACCGCGCCGGAAAGGTCAGCAGAGCCGAGGCGCGCGCCGGTGAAGTCGGCGGCTTTCAAATCCGCCGCTGCAAAGGTCGCCTTGTCGAGCGATGTGTTGATGAATTTGACGCCGGTCAGATCCGCGCCGTCGAAGATCGCCTCCACGGCGTTCGCGCCCACAAACGATGCGCCAGCGCCATAGCCTGCGCGGAAGTCGGCTTTGGAAACATTCGCGCCCGCAAAGGAAGAAAAGGAAAAATCGCTGTCGATGAATTTCGACTCGTTGAAAACGCCGGCGCGGGCTTTTGCTTCGCGCATCTCGGCGCCTGAAAAATCGCTTTTCGGGAACATCGCCGCGTTGAGATTCGCCTTCTCCATGCGCGCGCCTTTGAAATTGACCGCTTCGCCACTCGCGCCTTCAAGGCTGGCGCCGTCCATCAGCGCGTCATTGAACTGCGCGCCCGACAGCACGGAGCTTGCGAAGTTCGTGCGTGGCAGGTCCATGTTCGAAAATACGGAGCCGGTATAGTCCTGAAGCGTATGGCCCGTATCCTTGATTGTTTTATCGGACTTGGTCAGCGACGGCAGCTTTACACCCGCGCCGTCAAGCGCCTTGCCTGCATCGTCAAGCGCGCGGCTGAGTTCCGGTCCGAGCTGATCCACCTGCGCCAACGGCTTGGTGATTTCCTTGCCGATCTCAGCCACCGGATTCGGTTTGTTATACTTGCGCGAGCCCGGCGTAATCGTCGTCACTACCGAAAGGACGGCGATCATCAAAATAATAATAAGCGCGATCAGCTTCACCGCGGCGATCTCCCCAAGAGTTCAATGACGAAGATATTGCCGCCGGGAGGTCAACGATCTCTTAAGGGTAAATATCGAATTGTCCCCTTGCGGGAACAAGGCGCGCCGCCAGCGGGAAAGATGGTTAACCGCTGTTTAGGAACAGCCCGTCGATGCGCCGCAACTGTCGCATTTGAGGCAGGCGCCGTTGCGAACCATGGTGAACTGGCCGCAATCGGGGCAGGCGTCGCCTTCATAGCCTTTGATGCGCGCGTCAGAACGCGGATTGCCGGGCGTCGCCAGGATGCCGCGCGGGGCCTTTTGATTGACCGCATCGGCGAGCTTGGCGATCTGCGCCTCGATCTCCGGCGGGCTTTCGGCCTTTGCTTCTTCCTCGATTTCAACGTCGATGGCGTCGTCATGTTTGTTTTCGTTAGCGCTGCGGCCTTCGGCGTCGTCGCGCAACCGGTCGAAGTCGCCGCCGCGCAGGATCACAAGATTGTCCGTTACCGTAGAACGCGAAAAGCCCTTGGAGATCAGCTTGGTTGCATCGGCTTGCGTTTTTTCCTCGCTAACGCCGCGGCCAATAGCGTCGACGGCGGATTCTTCCGGCGCCACATGCGCAAGGTCGGTACGGCCGAGATAGGAAATCGCCAGTTCGCGGAAAATGTAATCGAGGATCGAGGTTGCGTTCTTGATCTGGTCGTTGCCCTGCACCGGCCCCGATGGATCAAACCGGGTGAAGACATAGGCGTCGACGAATTCCTCGAGCGGCACGCCGTATTGCAGGCCGAGCGAAACCGCGATGGCGAAATTGTTCATGAGCGAGCGGAAGGCCGCGCCTTCCTTGTGCATGTCGATGAAGACTTCGCCGATCTCGCCGTCGTCAAACTCGCCGGTGTGGAGATAGACTTTGTGTCCGCCAACAATGGCTTTCTGGATGTAACCCTTGCGCCGGTCAGGCAGGCGCCGGCGTCCGGGCGTCCGCTCGATGACGCGCTCGACAATTCGTTCAGCAACGATTTTCGATTTTTGCGCCGCCGGCGCCGCGGCGAGTTCTTCGGCGAGGTCTCCTTCTTCCTCATCGCTATCGGCGGCGAGAAGCGAAGAGGCGAGCGGCTGCGAAAGTTTCGAGCCGTCCCGGTAAAGCGCAATGGCTTTCAGTCCCATGCGCCACGCAAGAAGATAAGCCTGCGCGCAGTCGCCGATGGAGGCGCGCGCAGGCAGGTTCACCGTTTTCGAAATGGCGCCGGAGATAAAGGGCTGCGCCGCCGCCATCATGGAAAGGTGCGCCTCGACGCGGAGCGCGCGCGTGCCGATGCGTCCGCATGGCGTCGCGCAGTCAAAGACGGGCAGGTGCTCTTCTTTCAGATGCGGTGCGCCCTCGACCGTCATGGCCCCACAGCAGAAAAGGTTGGCCTGATGGATTTCTTCATCAGCAAAGCCAAGGAACTGCAGCACCTCGTATCCGGTAGAGGTCAGCTGCGTTTCATGCATGCCAAGCACATTGACGCAGAAATCTTCGCCAAGCGCCTGCGGCGTGAACGCATAGGTAAGGTCGAAGGATGTTTTCAGCCGTTCTTCGAGCGCCTTGATATGCCGGTCTTCGAACCCTTCACGCCGCAAATCGTCAAGACTGACGCCTGGCGCGTCTTTCATCGTGCCGCGGCCGATGGCGTAAAGCGTAATGTCTTCAACTTCGTTGTCGGCGTAACCGAGCGCGCGCAAGGCGGCCGGCACGGACTGGTTGATGATCTTCAGCATGCCGCCNNCGCCGCCGGCGAGCTTCTTGAATTTGACGAGCGCGAAGTCCGGCTCGATGCCGGTCGTATCGCAATCCATCACAAGTCCGATGGTGCCGGTTGGCGCGATCACCGTGACCTGCGCGTTGCGGAACCCGTTGATGGCGCCGAGCTCATAGGCTTCGTTCCANNGCGTCGGTGACGTTCTTGAACGGCGCAGCATCAGCATCGAGTTGCGCGGGTTCAACGGAGAGGTCTTCAAATGCGCCGCCTATGGCCGTGCCAACGCAAGCGCGCCGGTGATTGCGCAACACGCGCAGCATGGCCTCGCGGTTTTCATTGTATTTTTCAAACGGGCCGACCGCCGACGCCATTTCGGCGCTTGCGCGGTAAGACGCCCCGGTCATCAGCGCGGTGACGCCAGCGGCGAGCGCACGCGCTTCCTCGCTGTCATAGGCGATGCCGGACGACATCAGGAGCCCGCCGAGATTGGCGTGACCGAGCCCAAGCGTGCGGTAGTCG
>DGNI01000061.1:0-2162 GCA_002388885.1 Parvularculaceae bacterium UBA4496
TCAAAAGTGATGAGATCGGCCTCATCCGTGATCGCGCCGCCGCTGCGGCGGTGACGGCGTGAGGGTATGAACACTGGGCATTGACGCGAGGAGAACGGCGCGATGACCGGCGAAACGAAAAAAACAGAATTCAGCACAAAAAGCGGTGAAAAACTTGCCGCGGCGCTGGAGCTGCCTTCCGGCAAGCCGAAAGCCTTTGCATTATTCGCCCACTGTTTTTCCTGTTCGAAGGATATCAAGGCGGCCCGTGAAATCGCGCGGGCCTTGCGCGCGCACGGCTTCGCCGTATTGCGTTTCGACTTTACCGGGCTTGGCGCATCGGAAGGCGATTTCGCCAACACGAATTTTTCATCCAACGTCGATGACCTCGTCAGCGCTGCGGATTATCTGCGCGATGAATTCGAGGCGCCGTCGATTCTGATCGGACATTCGCTCGGCGGCGCGGCGGCGATTGTCGCCGCCACCCGCATTGCGGAAGTCAAAGGCGTTGCGACCATCGGCGCCCCGGCTGAGGCCGATCACGTCGCCATGCAGATTGCAGAACATCGCGACGAAATCGAAAAGAACGGTTACGCAACGGTCAAACTCGCAGGGCGCCCGTTCACCATCAAGAAACAGTTCCTCGACGATCTCGCCAATCAGGATGTGCTGACCTGCGCCGGAAAACTGAAACGGCCGTTGCTCATTCTGCACGCGCCGCTCGACCAGACCGTGGGCGTCGACAACGCATCGAAAATTCTTCTCGCGGCGAAGCACCCGAAAAGTTTCGTCAGCCTCGATGACGCCGATCACCTGTTGTCGAAAACCGAAGACGCGCAATACGCCGCCAATGTGCTCGCTGCGTGGGCGGCGCGCTACATCGGTGCAAGCGCTTCCATCGAACCGGCGCCGCCGAAAGCTCAGCCGCCAAAACACAATGTTCCTGAATTTCCGGGCGGCGCGCTGGCGCGGTCGATCGACGGCGAGGCGTTCGCCATTGCGCTTTCCGTGGACGGCCATCCGATGATTATTGACGCCGGCAAGGATGACGGCGGAAGCGGCCTTGGCCCCAACCCCACGCGCACGCTCGAGGGCGCGCTCGCCGCGTGCGGCGCCATGACCGTCAAGATGTACGCCCGGCGCAAGAAATGGGACGTGCAATCGGTGGAAATTTCGGTCAAACGCGCCCAGTCTGAGGATGATCACGCGCCGCATGTGCTGGAAAAGGAGATGCGCGTCACCGGTGAGCTGGACGAGGAACAACGCGCCCGGCTCCTCGAAATCGCCGATAAATGCCCGGTTCACCGGATGTTGACCGAGGGCGTCAGCGTTCGCTCGCGAATCGCCTGATTTATATAAACAATTTTTAATGGTGCCGACGCGCTTTTGCTTACGCCCGATCATGATTAATTACATTAAACTCAGAACCGTCGGGGCGCTTTCTGTCACAGAAGGCAAAGAAGGAAGAAAAAGTTGAATAACAAGCACACGCATTCACGTTCACCCAAACGATCACTCATGGCTATCGCCGCTGCGGGAGCGGTCGCGACGGCGCTCGGCGCCCTCTCCATCGCGCCCTCCGCCAGCGCGCAAGCGCCGCGCCTGATGGCGCCGCCTGTCGCCGCCGACGGCACGCTTTCTTTCGCCGATCTCGTCGAGCGGGTCAGCCCCGCGGTGGTCAGCATTCTCGTCGAGCGTGAAGTTGATACGCCGCGGATCCCGGAAAGCCTCGAGCAGTTCTTCAATTACCGGTTCGGCGATCCGAACGATCAGGCGCCCGATGGGTTCGATGACGGCGTGCGCCGCCTCGAAGCGCAAGGCTCCGGGTTCTTTATTGATACCGACGGCCACATCGTCACCAACAATCACGTCGTCGCAGACGCTGACATCGTCCGCGTCAGGCTCGCCAATGGTGATGAAATCGACGCAGAAATTGTCGGCACGGATGAGTTGACGGATCTTGCAGTTCTGAAAGTTGAGCAGCCCCGAAACCAGCCGTTCGTTGAATTTGCCGATGACGTAAACCTGCGCGTCGGCGATTTCGTTCTGGCGGTAGGCAATCCTTACGGCCTCAACGGCACAGTGACGAGCGGGATCGTTTCTGCGATCGGCGGCCAGAACCGTGAGAACCAGTATCTCGACTTCATTCAAATTGATGCGCCGATCAACCGCGGCAACTCCGG
>DGNI01000061.1:2191-18779 GCA_002388885.1 Parvularculaceae bacterium UBA4496
GGCGGCAGCGTCGGCATCGGCTTTGCGATCCCGGCGCGTGTTGCACGCACGACCGTCGAACAGTTGATCGCCAACGGATCGGTTACGCGCGGCTGGCTCGGCATTCAGCTACAGGAAGTCACCACCGAAATTGCGGCGGCGATCGGCTTGAAGGAAAGCGGCGGCGTTCTCGTCGCCGATGTGATAGACGGCACGCCCGCGCAAAAAGCCGGCCTGCGCGATGGCGACGTCATTCTCGGCATCGCTGGCGAGGACGTGCGCAACTCCAATGAATTATCGCGCCGGGTCGCCTCGTTCCCGCCGGGCGAAAAGGTTGCGCTGAAAGTTCATCGCGAAGGCAAGATTCGCAATTTCGACGTGACCCTCGGCCAGCGTGACGAGACGCAGACGGCCGCAGCCCAGGATATTCCGTCCAATGACAATGACAGTCTTGCGCGTGACGTTGGATTGCGCGTGTCGGACCTCAACCAGACATTGCGTCAGCAGTTCCGCGTGCCTGATAATGTGAACGGGGTCGTTGTCACCGGCGTTCGCCCAGGCAGTCCGGCGCAGGAAGCAGGATTGCAGCCCGGCGTCGTCATCCTGCAGGTGGACGGAGAAAACGTCACGTCGAGCAACGATCTGCGCGCCAAAATTGACAACGCAAAAAGCGCAGACAAGGACGCTGTTCTGTTGCGCATGCAGTTTGGCGCCAACCGTCAGTTCGGCGCGCTGTCGCTGGATCGCGAGTAATTGGCGAACCTTTTGAGCGTCTGGGCGTTAGGGCTTTCAGCCTTTCCGCGCAGACGCTCAAAGTCTGTCTGTAAGTTTACTGTTTAATCTCCGGGCCTGCCTGTATTGCCGGGAGCGAAAATACGCTAAGGTGCTGACATGCGAATTCTACTGGTCGAAGACGATGCGGAAGCGGCGGCCTACGCCGCCAAGGGCTTGCGCGAGGCTGGCCATGTGGTCGACCATGCGCTTGATGGCGAGTCCGGCCTGAACATGGCGACATCGGGCGGTTACGACGCCTATGTGATCGACCGCATGCTCCCGAAAATGGACGGTTTGTCGCTCCTTTCAAGTCGCCGCGAGAACGGCGATGAAACGCCGGCCCTGTTTCTTTCCGCGCTCGGCGAGGTGGACGATCGCGTTTCCGGCCTCAAGGCCGGCGGCGACGATTATCTCGTAAAGCCGTATGCATTTTCGGAATTGCTGGCGCGGATCGAGGCGATGGGACGCCGCCGCGCATCCGGTCCGGCTGAAGTGACGACCCGGTTCAAGGTCGCCGATCTTGAGCTTGATGTTCTGAACCGCACCGTGCGCCGCGCCTCGCGCAAGATCGATCTGCAGCCGCGGGAATTTCGCCTGCTTGAATATTTGATGCGTCATGCCGGCCAAGTGGTGACACGCACCATGTTGCTGGAAAATGTCTGGGAATATCACTTTGATCCGCAGACCAATGTCATCGACGTCCACATCTCGCGGCTTCGCGCAAAGATCGATAAGGACTTCGACAAGCCCCTTTTAAAAACCATCCGCGGCGCCGGTTACAGGCTTTCCGAAGACGAGGACTGACGCGCTGATGCTGCGCATTCTTCGCACGACGTCGTTTCGCTTCACGGTGATCTATGTCGTGCTGTTTGCAGGCGCAGTGGCGGCGCTGGGCGCTTACTTTTACAACGCGACATTCGGCGAAGCGGCGAAACAGACCGACAATGTCATCGACAGCGAGATCGGCGTTCTTGCTGATCTTTTTTCAACCTCTGGGCCCGGCATGCTGACGCGCGTCATCCGTCAGCGCACGGCGTGGTCGGATGATGCGATTTACATGCTGATCGGCGCGCCCTCAGGCGCTGTTCTGGCGGGAAACCTGACCGCCCTGCCGCCGGAGGCGCTGACGGCGGAAGGCGATTTTTTCAATTTCAAATTCGAAAAGCCCTTGGTCGATCCTGCGGGGCGCGAGGTCGGCGTGCAGCAGCGCGAAGCGCGCGGGAAAATGATGCGCTTTCGTGCGGCGCCCGATGCGGAACAATCCTATCTCGTGGTGGTCGCGCGCGACGTTGCGAGCCGCGAATTCCTGCGCCAGCGTTCGCAAAGCATCGTGACGCGCGCCGCGCTGGTGACGGTCGCGTTCGGCGTCGTCGTCGGCCTTATCTTTTCACGTTCCCTGTTGCGGCGAGTGGAGGTGGTGAACAAAACCTCGCGCGCCATTCGCGGCGGCGATCTTTCGCAGCGGATCCCGACCACAGGCGCCGGCGATGAGCTCGATGACCTTGGCGAGAACCTCAACTCCATGCTCGACCAGATCGAACGACTGATGGCGGGCATGCGGGATGTTTCCGATAATATCGCTCATGATCTGCGTTCGCCGCTGACGCGTATCCGCAACCGGTTGAGCGATGCGCTGAAGGGCGGATCGGAAGCCAAGGACGAGGCCTTACGCGCAACCATTGACGATTCGGAAAAGCTGCTGGCGACCTTCAACGCGCTGCTTTCGATTGCGCGTATTCAGTCAGGCGAGGGCGCCGGGGTTTTAAAGCCCATTGATATCGTCGCCATCGCCGAAGAAATGGCGGAGCTTTATGAACCCGCCGCGCAAGACGCCGGGTTCGATTTCCGGCTGATCACGGCGCCGACGCCGACAGTCAAGGGCTCGCGCGAGCTTGTCTCTCAGGCGGTAGCGAATTTTCTCGATAACGCGCTTAAATACGCCGAAGGCGGCACGCGCATTGAACTGAAAGTGGAGCCGACGAAAACGGGAGGCGCGGTGCTTTCCGTTTCAGATGACGGACCGGGCGTCAAGCCGGCGGACCGCGACCGAATCTTCGAACGCTTCGTGCGCCTCGAAGCGAGCCGGTCAACGCCGGGCTCCGGCCTCGGTCTATCGCTCGTGTTGGCGATCGCCCGAGCGCACAACGCCAAAATCGAATTGCTCGACGGCATCAAGCACGCCGACGGCGGCGGTTGCGGCTTGCGAATCGTCATGACGTTTGCGCCTTCGCTTTAAATGTTCGAATCTGATTCGAATTCGCCGATTCGCCAGTAAAAAGCTGGGCGATATCAAATTCGCCGCTTGCGAATCTGAGGAAATCAGTTCTTGCTTTGACAACAACCCACTGTCTGAAATTGCGGTCGGCTTTCGCAAAAATGCGACCGCGCCATTTGAGGGATTTTCAAGATGAGCAAAGCGGAATTTATCGCCAACGTCGCCGAAGCGGGCGACATGAGCAACGCCGAAGCAAAGCGCGTCGTCGAACTGGTCTTCGGGGAAATTGAAAACGGCCTGAAGCGCGCCAAGAAAGACGGCAAATATACGATTGGTACGTTCGGCACCTTTACCGTATCAAAGCGCGCCGCGCGTATGGGCCGCAATCCGCGTACGGGCGAGGCCATCAAGATCAAGGCGTCGAAATCCTTGCGCTTCCGCCCGGCATCTACGCTGAAAGACGCAGCCGGCTGCTGAAACGTCTCTACCAATTTCAGGAAAACCTGAAACCGCCGCTGCGGGCGCCCGCGCGGCGGTTCTTTTTTGTGGATTTTTTAAACCTCCCATTGTCAACTTGAGCCAATGAACAATGTCCGCTCCTTTGCTGAATGCATCCGACATACGCCGAAAGTTTTTGATGGCGATGCGGCCGCGCGTTTTCGCGAAGAAATGGGCGAGCCATTCACGCGATTGCCGTCTCAAGCGCAGGCGCTGCTGACGGGCGTTGCATCCGCGTCGCCCTATCTGCGCCGCCTGGCGCTGCGGCGCGCCGATGATTTGCCGGGCGTATTTTCATCGCCGCTGCAGCTTGCAGCCGACGATGCGATAAAGTCGGCTATCGCCGCAGGGTCGGAAGAGACAGCGGAGGCGCAGTCGCGCCAGCTTCGAAAGGCGAAACAAAAAGCCGCGCTTGCAATTGCGCTGGGCGATATCGGCGGCGCGGTTGACGTGATGGAAGCTGCGGCGCTGCTGTCGCAATTTGCTGACGCCTGCGTCGCCGGGGCGATTGCCGGCGCTGTCTTGCGCTCGCCTCTTCAGACGGCGGACGGGATCGCTGTTCTCGCTATGGGCAAGCATGGCGCATTTGAACTCAACTATTCCAGCGACATCGACCTTGTGGTGCTGTTCGATCAGGAAAGAATGGGCATCTCGGACCGCAGCGCAGCCCAGAAACACGCGGTGGCGATCACGCGCGACATGGTCAACCTGTTACACATGCAGACCGCCGACGGTTATGTGTTTCGCACGGATCTGCGGCTGCGGCCCGACCCTGGCGTTACGGCACCGGCGGTATCGGTCCGCTCGGCGGAGGCTTATTACGAGGCTTACGGACAAAACTGGGAGCGCATGGCCTTTATCAAGGCGCGCGCCTGCGCCGGCGACATTGCGCTGGGGACAAGTTTCCTGAAGACCTTGAGGCCTTTTATCTGGCGCAAATATCTGGATTTCGCCGCCATCGAAGATGTCCACGCGGTCAAACGTCAGATGCATTCGGCCAAAGGCGGCGGCGACGTTGCTTTTGAAGGCCACGACATAAAGCTGGGGCGCGGCGGCATCCGGGAGATCGAGTTTTACGCCCAAACGCAGCAACTCATACTCGGCGGCAAAAACGAAGACTTGCGTCTGCGCCCGACCCTTGATGCGCTAGCTGCGCTCGCGCGGCATGGAGCAATCACCGATACGGCGTGCGAAGCTTTAAGCGAGTCTTATCGTTACCTCCGCCATGTTGAACACCGCTTGCAGATGGTGAACGACGAACAGACACATCGCATTCCGATATCAGAAAACGACATTGAACGCATCGCGATCTTTTCCGGCGAAGAAAATTCGGCGGGGCTGCGCGACCAGCTTCTCCGTACATTTGGCGAAGTCGCCCGCCGGTATGATGCGCTTTTTGAATTGGATAGCGAGAGCCATGACCAGCCCGGCCCGCTCGTTTTCACTGGCGTCGAGGCGCATCCGGCGACGCTGGAAACCCTTGAGGGCATGGGCTTCAAACGCGCCAAGGATGTAAGCGCCGCGATCCGGCGCTGGCACACCGGCGCCATGCGGGCCACAAGAACCGAGCGCGCGCGTGTTTTGCTGACGAAGCTCGTGCCGCCCCTGCTTCAATCCCTGTCGAAGGCGGGGGAGCCTGATGAAGCATTTTTCGCGTTCGAAGATTTTCTGATGCGGTTGCCCTCAGGCGTGCAGGTTTTTTCGCTTCTCCTTAATAATCTTGAAATTTTCGATACGCTGATCCGCATCATGACCATCTCGCCCTATATGGGGCGGGAATTTTCAAAACATATCAATCTGGTTGAAAGCCTGCTCGACCAGAACTGGTCTGCGCCCTTGCGCAACCCGGAAGAATATGCGGGGGAATGTGCTGCGCGCATTGATGCTGCGGAAAGCTATGAAGCGGCGCTCAACGCGGCGCGGCGCTGGGCCAGCGAACAAAAATTCCGGATTACGGTTCGCTTGGTGGTCGGCCTTATTGAGCACGATGAAGCAGCGCTCCACTACACCGCCATTGCCGATGCGTCCGTGAGGGCGCTTCTTCGTGTTGTTATTGAAGAGATGCAGCGCCAGCATGGGAAAATCGACGGCGCCTTTGTCGTGATCGGCCTCGGACGTCTCGGCGCCGGCGAAATGACGGCGACTTCTGACGTTGATCTGATGTTTGTTTATGACGCGGCTGAAGGCGCCTTGTCAGACGGCGCGCGCTCCCTTGGGGCTGTCGATTATTTCACACGCCTTGTCCGCCGCGCCGTCACGGCGCTTTCTGCGGCGACGGAAGAAGGCGCGCTTTACGAAGTCGACATGCAGCTACGCCCCTCGGGCAAGGCGGGTCCCGCGGCGGTCAGCTTGTCCGCCTTCCGGCGCTATTACGAAGAAGACGCCTGGACATGGGAGGTGATGGCGCTGGTAAAGGCGCGGGTCATCGGTCCCGATTGTCCGCTGGTCAAAGGCGTTTCGGATGAGATTGGCGCGATCCTCACCCGCGTTCGGGACGCGGGCGCCGCCGCGGCGGACGCGCACGACATGCGCGTCCGGTTAAGCGAGGCCAAGCCCGCATCGGGACCGTGGGATGTAAAGAATGCCAGCGGCGGGCTCACCGATATCGCATTCATCTGCCAGTATTTGACGATAACGACTTCCGGTCGTCGTGGGCGGGCGCCCCGCGCCGTTAGCGAAGCACTTGATTGGTTTGCGAAAATTGGCGAATTGGCGCAAGAAGATGCGATGATTTTAAAAGAGGCGCATCGGGTTTTTGACGCTGTTCTGCAGGCGGGCAGGGCGGCGACCGGCGGCGTGTTTTCACCCGAAAAGGCGGGAGAAGCCTTGCGCGCGCGCATGGCTTCCGTCTGCGGAGAAACCACCATCAAGGCTGCAGAAGAATTGCTGACGCGGCATCAGCGCGACGTTGCGCGGCTTTTTGCTGCGCGCGTTTCATGACGCGCAAGGCCGAAGGCTTATGAGCGGTCAATACGACTTTCTGGTAATTGGCGATGATGAAGCAAGCTTGTGCGCCGCTGCGGCCGCCGCGCGCGCAGGTGCGTCAACCGCGCATCTGCGGATCAACCAACGCAAAAAACAAAGCGGCGCAGCGACAACGCCAGCAATCCCGAATTTCGTTTGGCGGCGGCTCGAGCTTCAGGACTATGACCTCACGCTCGAACCGGCGAGCGCGCGCGTCACCTTGTTCAAGGATGGCGACCCTGTCATCACCTACGCCAAACCGAGAGAGACAAGCGCTGCGCTGGAAGAAACCGGAATCGACGATCACTTCGTCTGGAGCGACTTTATCGAAGAAACGAACGGGCTCGCTGCGAACGGTTATCTCGCCTCTACTCTTTTCAACGCCGGCAAAGACAGCGGCAAAGGCATTGCAAAGATGCTGACGGATCCGGTCGCGCTTGAGCGGACGGCGCGGTTGTTTGGCCCGTCCGCTGACTTGCTGAACGATTATTTTACGGACGAGCGGTTAAAGGCGCATGTCTCGGCGCATGCGCTTGGGCTTGCGGGCGCGAGTGACCGGGAAGCCGGATCGGCCGCAGCGCTTTCGGAATTTTTTGACGAAGATTCGTGGCGGGCGCGCACGCCAAAAGACGCCACAAACCTCATGACCGTGCTTGAAATCGCCTGCCAGGATGCGGGCGTGAAAAGCTATGCGGGCAAGATAACCGAGATTGCAAATGATGGCGCCAAGCAGATCGGGGTTTCCATCGGCGCCGAAGACAAGATCAGGACCAGCTATATATTTTTTGCAACGCCCGAAGCTGCGGCTGCGGCTGGCGCCTTGCAGGGCGATGGGCGCCCGGGCCTGAACAACACCGCGCATGCAAGCATTACGGTTCGGTTCAAACTGTCCAATCGGATTGAACCGCCCGCCGGCGATGACAAGGCGATATTTCAGATCATTGACGACCTTGAAGATGTGCGCGATGCGCGCGACGCCGCCGTCAGGGGAAAACTCCATGAGCGCGCGCCGGTCGAGTTTGAATACACGCCAAACGGAGAGATTGTTGCCCGGACGGCTTATTTCCCTGCAGCGTTTTTCGAAGATGGCGCCTGGCGCGGATGGACCGGGCAGGACCGTCAGGCCGCTGCAGCGATCATCAAGAACAGGATTGCCAGCCGGTTGCCGGATTTCGCTTCGCAAATACGCCGTGCGGAAACGGAAGTGATGACGCCGAATACAAGAGAATCGTTTTTTGAAGGCTGCGACCGCGTGATCGTGCAATGGCGGCGGCATAACGCCATCAGCGCAGCGGTAAAGCTTATCGACGAGGTCATGGCGCGCAGTGAATAAACCAGCTGACATGCCTGAAGACGAGGAAGGCGCTACGGTCGCGGGTCGCATCGAAGGCGGTATTGACGCTATCGTGATCGGCGACGGCGTCGATGGTCTTGCGGCTGCAACTTATCTCGGCAAGGCGGGGCTGCACACCATTCTCGTTGGCGCCGGCAAGGAGCCCGGCGGGCGAATTGCCGTTCGTGAGATTGCGCCGGGCGTCGAAGGCGTTGACGGCGAACATCTCGTTGGCTTGCTTGATCCGGAGGTCATCGCGGAGCTTGACCTTTACCGGCATGGCCTCGAATACGCCGCGCGCCGTCTCGACACGACGTATTTTTTCGATGCGTATGATGCGCTGAGGTTTGACGGCGATCTTTCGCAGGCCGCGAATATCGCGCTTGATGATGACGAAGAGCGCGATGCCCTCGAAGCGTTCATGGCGGAACTGTTGGAGCTGTCGGCGTTCCTTCGCCCCGCGTTCAGGCCCGCTGTCTATGCGAGCGGCGACACGCAAAAAATGTTGGGAAAGACGCTGGCGGGCGCGAGCAGTGAGACGGCGTCATTAATCAGGCGATATCTGATTGCATCCGCAGGCGATGTGCTGTCCGCTCGCTTCGCCGACGGTCCGTTGAAAACCCTGCTATACAGTGAGGTGGCGTTTCGTTCCGCATCTGCGCCGAACGAGTCGCTCAGTTTCATGCCGTTCCTGCGCCGCCTTTCAGGAGAAGCGGCGGGCCTGCAAGGCGCTGTCGCCTACCCTGCAGGCGGCGCGATCGCCGTTGTCACGGCGCTGCGCCGAGCCGCACAGGGCGCAAAAGTCGATGTTCGCGCATCGGCGCCGGTGAAATCCATCCTGATTGAGGGCGACAGGGTCGCCGGCGTCATGCTCGAAGATGGCGGGCAACTTCGTGCGCCGATTGTTGTTGCGGCGACCGATGCATCAAGCGCGTTCCTGAAAATGATCGGCCCAGCGAACATCGACATAGAACTGCAACGCGTGCTGACAACGCAACGGCCGGAGATTGCGACGGCGCGCCTGCATTTCGTGCTGAAGGGCGTCGCGCAGGATGAAACCACGCGGGCCAACATGAAGCGGCGCCTGTTCTATGCGCCGCCAGTTGAGGATGTGACGGCGGCGTTTCTTGATGCGCGCGCAGGCCGCGTGCCGGAAAAACTGATTGTCGAGGCTGTGTTCCCGGGCGCGCTTGACGATAAACTGCTGCTCGACCGGCGCCAGCTGATGTCGGTGATGGCGCATCCGGTTCCGTTCGATGCGACGCCCGACGATGCACGCCGCGAAGCTATCAAAAATGCAGCGCTTGCCAGCATCGAGATGTTTGCAACCGGCCTTTCTGAAAGAGTTGAGACAGTCGACTTGCGCCTGCCGGGCGATGAAGCGGCCGCGGTGGGCGCCAATGCCGGGGCGTATGCGGCAAAACCCGACATTCTTCGTCAATGGGCGATCGCGGCGGCGACGGCGGCTTCGGGCGGGATCAACGGATTTTATTTCTGCGGACCGGAAGCGCAGATCGGTTCGGGAATGTCATGCTCTGCAGCGCGCAGCGCGGCCCGCGCGGCGTTGCGCGCCTATCGAAAGGGGCATGTGTGATTTTCCCGGGCGAGGACATATTCGCCGACGCGCCGCGTCCGACGCCGTTATTCGCTGCTGTTGCGTCGGCCAGCGAAGCGAACTTGTGGACGTCGATCAATGGCTGGACGGCGGCGCGGGTTTATTCCTCTGTAAGCGAAGAATATGAAACCGCGAAAAACTCGGCGGCGCTCGCCGATCTCGGACCGCTTACGCGTTACGCCGTGCGCGGCGCAGATTCCGCGGACTTTCTCGGGCGACTGACGACCGCGCCGGCTGCGGGCCTCCATGTAGGCGAGAGCGCGCGCGGTCTTATGTTGAACGAACAGGGATTTGTTATTGATCTTGCCGAAGTCTCACGGCTTTCGGAAGATTTGTTCGTCATTACGACGCCGACGGCGCATGGCCGCCGGATCAAGCTCGCGGCGCGCGGGATGAATGTCGACGCCGATGACATTTCAGGACAGGTTGCGGCGCTTGGCGTTTTTGGTCCCCAGGCATCGGGGGTGCTCGCGGCGGCCGGCCTTAAATCCGTCAACGAAACCATGGCGGCGTCAGGCGTGTTGCGCGGCGTTGAAACGGCGGCCCGTCCGATCCAGTTTGGCGCGCTTCCGGGCGTTGAACTTATTTTTCCGAAAGACGAAGCGCTGACCATCTGGGAACGGATCATGCGTCGCGGCGTCGGCGCGCCAATCGGTCTCGACGCGATGGAAGTCTTGCGGCTTGAAAGCGGCGCCCCGCGCCCCGGCGTTGATTTCATCCCGGCGGACCGCGTTTCAAAAGCTGGCGGCAACAACAAAGGACGCCTGCCCGAAGAACTGGGGCTCGCCCATCTGGCGCCTCTGGATCATGGCTGGTTCAACGGACGCCGCGGCTTGCGCGAACGAACGGGCAAGCCGGAACGGCGGCTGATTTCCCTGTCGATTGACGACGAGGTCTCGATGCCCGGCGCAGCCGTGTTCCAAAATGGCGCGCCCGTTGGGCGCATCACCAGCTGTGCGTGGTCCCCGGCGCGCAAGAGAGTTGTTGCTTTCGCCGATATTGCGGCCTCAAGTTTCGGAAAAGACTACGAAATCTCTGTTCCCGCCCCGAAGGAAGGCCGGGTCGCCGCGCGTGTGCTGGAAACGGCGGAAAGCGCGCTGGCAAAGGCTTATTCGGGGGAAAAAGGCTATTCGGCCGGCGCGGCGACGGATTTCCGCCGCTGAGGCGTTTAACCCCGTGCTGGAAGGCGAAAACTATCGATCGTATCGAGGAAAGAAACCCTATGAAAAAGAAGATTGTTTTTGGCGCGATGGCGGCGGCGGGCGCTGCGTTAATGGCGGCTGGCGCTTATGCTGATGACGGTAAAGGCCGTGGCGGTCATTGGGATAAAATGGACGCCAATGGCGACGGTGAAATCACTGCTGACGAAATGTCCGGGCGTTTTTCAGAACATCTCGATGAGATGGACACCGACGGTTCGGGTGGTGTTTCAAAAGAAGAAATGAAAGCGTTTCATCAGGCCCGCCGCGAGGCGCGGAAGGAAGCGCGTAACCCGGACAAGAACGACGACGGCGTGGTTGACCGCACCGAGTTTATCAATGCGGCGCAGGAACGCTTCGATAAAATGGACAAGGACGGGGACGGCGTACTGAGTGAGGACGAGCGCAAGCGCCGCGGGCGTCGCGGTCATCATCGCCGTGGCGATAAGGAATAAACTCTGGGGGAGTTTCCGGCCCGCATGTTGTGTATCAGCGGGCCGGGACCAACATGGATTGCAAGATAACCGGCGCTTTCATTGGAACACAAACCGGATAGTGATGAAGCGCTGGTAGAGCGTGCAGGGCGTGGCGACAGGGCCGCGGCGGCGCTTTTGGTCGAAAGGCATTCGCGAATGATTTATGCGGCAAGCTATAGAATGCTTCAAAGCCGCGATGCGGCGGAGGACGCGACGCAGGAAACTTTTCTGCGGCTATGGCGCAATGCTGCGAAATGGAAACCGCGCGGCGCCAAGTTTGAAACCTGGCTTTATCGCGTCGCCATGAATTACTGCCTCGACCAGCTGCGCAAATCGAAACGCGAGGCGCCTGAAGAGGCGGCGCCAGGAGGGTTAGACGGGCGCGCCGACAGCGCCGACCGTCAGGACCAGAAACTGTTTTTATCGGAGCAGCGGTTCGCCATTGACGAGGCGCTCGGCCAGCTGCCGGAACGCCAGCGTCTGGCGATTACGCTTTGTCACTATCAGGAGCTTTCGAATATTGAAGCGGCTGAGGTTATGAAGATCAGCGTTGACGCGCTGGAATCGCTGCTGGCGCGGGGCCGGCGGTCGTTACGCGAGAAGCTTGCGCCTATGCGCGAGCATTTGATGGGGAAGATGGACGATGAGCAAACAACCCATGTCAACTGATCGTCTCGAGGAGCTGCGGCGTATTTGCGATACCTATGGCGCTGATCCGGCACATTGGCCGGCGGTCGAGCGCGATGCGTACGCCGCGCTTTTCCTGTCGGACGAGGCGGCGGAAATCCGCGCTGAGGCGCAAGCACTCGACGGATTTTTGAATGCTGCGACTGCGCCGCGCATGGCCGAAGATCTGACGCGCCGGATTACGGCTGCCTATGTACCGCCCGCGCAGCAAAGCCTGTCGGTCATGGACTGGTTCCGCTCCCTGGCGCCCTTCGCTGGATTTAAGGGCATGAGGCTTGTTCCCGCCGGCGCGCTCGCTGGGCTGGGCGCGATTGGCCTCGCATCAGGCATTATGACTGCGTCCGCAGAACAGCCCTTGACGCCGGAAAGCGAAGCGCTCGCCTATTTCGAAACGGATATCGTGTTGGCATCGCTCGATGAAGAGGAGGCCGCGACATGGGACGCGGACTGATCATTCTGCTGGTCGCATCGCTCGGCCTCAACATTTTCGCGCTCGGCCACTTTTCGGGAAAAATGCTGGCGGGGCCAAAGCCGCCGAACATTGAACATATAGAACGCAGCAAGCATCGCGGCTTTGACGATCCGTTTCAGGTCATGCGCTATGCTGAAGAGCTTTCGCCGGGACTTCGCGAGACGTTCCGGGCTGAAATCAAGAAACAGCTTCCGGCGCTGCGCGAGCATCACAAGGAAATGAAAAGCCTGCGCCGAGAGCTGGGCGCGCTCATGAGCGCCGATGAATGGGACGGCGATGCGGTGGCGGTGAAGATCAATGAAATCAGTGCGGCGCAGGATCGCCAGCGCGACGCGTTCAATCAGGCGTTCATGAATGCGTTCGCCACATTGCCGGGCGAACAGCGCAAGCTGCTGATCGATACGGCGAACCAGCGCCGCGCCGAACGGCGCAAGGAACGGCGCGAACGCCGGAGCGAAGATCGTCCGCCGCCGCCTGAAGCAGATGGGTCGCCTGAAGAAGACGGGCCGCCGGAAGAGTAATTACTGAGCCGCCGCTTTCTTTTGCGTGACCGGTTGCGCCGACGGAGGCGTGGCGAGGCTTGCTCCAAGCGATGAGGCTTCAGCCGACGGTTTTTCCGCCGGCTTTTTTTGCGCCGGAGCGGCGGGCGTTTTTTGCTGAGGTTTTGGCGGCGGCTGTTGTTGAGACACGGCCGGGGCGGATTTTTGCTTTTGCGTTGGCGCCGCGGGGCGCGCTTTCGCCGTCGTCTGTTCTTGCGATGCTGCCCCTTGCAGTTCCGACGTCGCGGCTTGAAGCTTTGCTCGAGCTTTGGATGCAGGCTGGGGCGCGGTCTTTACCGGCGGGGGCATTTTGACCGCGGCGGACTTTTTGACAGCGTCAGGCATTGCCTGCGCCAGTGCGGCCTTCGCTTTTGCTGCGGGTTTTGCCCGTTCCTGCTTGCCGACCGCACGCATCATCCGGCCTGCTTTCGCTTCGCTTCGCGCATGTTTCGCATCGGCAATGGCTTTACGGGCAAAGCCTGTGAATTTTTCAAAATGCGGTTTGCTTAGAAAAGCGCGCTTCGGCAGCGCGATGACGGACTTCCCTGATATAACGAGATAGCCGTAAAGGCGGGTTTCGAAATACCTTTCGAATGCGCCCCAGTGAAGGAGTTCCGACATGCCGTGCTGTTTCCGGTGAACGCCGTTTTTCGAAAGCGTCACGGTGGCGAGATCGGTCTGTGCAAACGGCCAGCTCTTGTCCTTGCGGAACGGAAAAGCGGCCCCGCGAAAATAGTTCGAATTCAAGACGAATATCGCCGCCGCCGCGCCGGCGAACCCGAAACTCATCCCGGCAAAGACGAGGTCCTGCACGGCAAAGGCTGCGAATGCCGATGATGCGGCGATCAACGCGCACGCAAAGAACAGGATCGGCGTCCATGGCCGCCACTGGCCGACGCGGCGGAAAATATGCGCCCGTCCATCGCGGCGGCGAAAATAATCCTTGAAAAATTCGTCCATATCCGCGCGCGACGTCTCAAATGTGATGCTTAACGGGCCGGCGTGATTTGCTTCCTCAAACGGGCAGGGCGCGGCCATTGTGGCTGCGTGTTTCGCCATGACTTCGTCGTAGTAACTGTCTCTCGGCAGAATGTTTTTTGGGATGAAATCGTATGTCCCGTCCCTGCGCCAGAAGATAATGCTGTGTCTTTTTTTCGTGATGCTGGCGATGCGCGCCCAGGAGATTTTCTTGATCGCAAGCGGGCCCTTGATGATCAGCTGGTCGAGCGCCAGTGTATAATCGAACCGGCCTATCGAAAGAGTGTGAGAAAGAATTTCGTTCTTGCGCGATGCTTCGCGTTTGCGGCGGGCGCGAATGACGGCGGTAATGAAATAGACGCATAGGGCAAACAGCGTGAGCGACAGCAGTGTCATTTGTCCTGCTTCGGGCGCGACGGCGTAGGCGCGGGCGAACCCTTCGCCGCTGAGTGATGGGGCGGCGTTCAAAAAAGCGCCTGCCGACACATAGGTCTGATAGGCGGCGGCGAACGCGCCCGTCATCAAAACGCTGAGCGATACGATCAAGCCCATGCGCGCGCGGTCGAACGGCTTGCGCGTGTCATAGGTAAGATTAACGAGATCCTGTTTGTCGATTTCGAACTGCATTGCAGATGTCTTCCGGATACCGCACAGCATGGTGCGCGCAATCGGAAAATCTGGCGTAAACCGAACCCTTACAATTTCACGCGAATGCGAGGGAAAGACCGCTTATTCCGCTGCCTGGCTGGCGTCGTAATGCGGCGCTTCGGGCTTTTCCTTGCCGGTCAGCACATGCGCCTCCTTGCGGATGAACTGCGGCAGGCGGACTTTTGCGTTTTCCCGGCGGGGGAAAGTCGCGCAGGCGACGGTGCCTTTGCCCGGCTGGCTGGCAAGCGCGAGAATACCGCCCTGCATATCCATTAGCGAGCGGGACAATGCGAGGCCGAGGCCGGACCCGTTTCGCGTGCGGGAGAAATGATTTTCTGCAAGCTCAAACGGCGCGCCGAGTTTGGCGAGTTGCGCGCGGTCAATCCCGGAGCCGGAGTCCGCAACGATTACAGTGACGCCGTCAAGGTCGGCCTCGGCGGTCAGCGTCACCTCGCCGCCGCTGGCGGTGAATTTCAGTGCGTTGGAAAGAAGGTTCAAAATCACCTGTTTGACGGCGCGGCTGTCGGCCCAGACCGGGGGCGCATGCCCAACCGAGGCGGTGAGCTTGACGCCGGCGTCGCTGGCGCGTTTCGCCACAAGGCGCACGCTTTCGTTGAGAATGCGCTCAAGCTCCATACGCTTCGGCTCGAGCGTCAGGCGTCCGGCCTCGATCTTCGACATGTCGAGAATGTCGTCGATCAGTTCGAGCAGGTGCCGTCCGCTCGACAGGATATCGCCCACATATTCCTTGTATTTGATATCGCCGAGCGGCCCGTAAAGTTCCGACTGCATCACTTCGGAAAACCCGTTGATGGCGTTCAAGGGCGTTCGCAGTTCATGGCTCATATTGGCGAGGAATTCGCTTTTGGAACGGCTCGCTTCTTCGGCGCGGTACTTTTCATACTCGTATTTGCGCAAAGCTTCCGACAGTTCCTTGCGCGAGCTTTCAAGGTCGTCGACCGTGCGCTCGAGTTCCTTTTCCTTTTTCTTTTGCGCCCAGGCGCGGCGTTTGAGGTCGGTGACGTTGGTGGCGACGCAGACGTAACCGCCTTCCGCTGTCTTGCGGCGCGAAACATGCGCCCAGCGCGACCCGGGCAGGGCGACTTCCTGGTTTTCCTGCTGCTTGTCTTCAAGCGGGCCGAAATGCGCAGCGAGCACATCGCCGGCCACCCCGGCGCAGGTGACGACTTCATCGAGTGTCAGCCCGGCGCGCAACACTTTCGTCGGGATACGGAAGATCGCCGCGAAGCGCTTGTTCCAGATGGCGAGGCGTTCTTGCGCGTCCCACAGCACGAACGCTTCAGGGATGCTTTCAATAGCGTCGCGCAGGCGCGTTTCGGCGATGGCCGCGCCCGGCGCCAGCGTTGTCGCGCCGGCGAGATCGAAGGCGACGCCCGAACGGGTGAACCGCGTCGCCTCAAGCGACGTTCTGAAATAGGCGCGCGCCCAGCCGCCGTCAGGTTCGCGCAACCGCACGACGCCTTCGGAGACGCCGGAAGGCTCGCCGGAAATCACTGCAACCGCGGTGCGCAAGTCCTGAGGATGCACCAGTGCGGAAATCTCGCGCAATGTCAGCTTGCGGTCGCGGGACGACAGCCCCAAAGGCTGCAGCAGTGACTTCGACAAATGCACCGTGCGGTCCTTGTGATCGTAGAACCATGGCGAGCAGCGCCCGCCGGCCAGCGCCGCATTGAAATCCGTCAGCGTCGACAGCGCGTGCGCTGCGCTCGCCGCCGCGCGGGACTGCCGGATGAACGCCGCGACCAGCGAGCCGATCACCAGCGTGATGGCGCCCATGATGACCGCGTAGCTGATCCAGATTGGTGAGCGGTCATAGATGTCACGCGCCGGCGCCGCGACCAGCAGCGCTTCGCCGTTGTCGAGATGGCGCCAGGCGACGGCGATGTCGCCACCCGGCAAGTCGAGCCGTGACTGTCCGCTGTCGTCGAGATCGAGCGTGCGCAAACTCGCAATCGGCAAGTCCACAATATCGGTGCGGCCTGCCGCGGTGATGATGTCGCCCGATTGTGAAAGATGAAACAGCGCCGCATAGCCGCCTGGTCGAACGGCGTTCAGCGTCTCGCGCACCGGCGCGCCGGTCATGATGGAAATGTTGAGCGCCGCGGCGCCGTCATTGGCGGCCTGCGTCAAACGAATGGCGGTTTCGGTCTCGCGCTGAACGGCCTTTTCATTGAGTTCAAAAACAAAGAG
>DGNI01000166.1 GCA_002388885.1 Parvularculaceae bacterium UBA4496
GCCGCCGCCGATACGCTGCTCCTGAAAGCCGCCATGGCCGGGGTCCAGGCCTCGAAAATCGGCCGCTTCGGCGGACCGGACATTACGCTTGACGGCAAGGATGCGATCTCGCTCCTTGATTTGTCTGATATTTTTGAATCTGCCCTGCCGGATTACATGAACGCCCAAACCAGAAAGGAGGCCGCGACAATGCCCATGGCCGCCGAAGACATCAAAAAGCTTATTCTCGACGCCTTGCCCGACGCGGAAATCGAACTCGAAGACCTCGCCGGCGACAACGACCACTGGCGCGCGCGCATCGTCTCCGCAGCCTTCAACGGCAAGTCCCGTGTGCAACAGCATCAGTTGGTCTACAGAGCATTAAAGGGCCGCATGGGCGGCGAGCTTCACGCGCTGGCGCTGGAAACGGAGGCGCGGGAGTAGTTGCAGATAAGACGATGCTTTCATGCGTTTGGCTGTCTTGATTGAGGCTTATTCAACGGTCAAAGTTCAGGGCTAAAGGGAGGCCATAAGGGAGGAACGCATGAGCAGCAGTATAACTTACGCATTCACTGCATGCATGACGGCGCTTTCACTCGCGGGGTGTGGAGCGGGCAATGGTGATACAGAAAAACCGGCAGGCGTCACGCATCCGCTTGAGAGGGCGGACGTTGAAGCGGCTATGGCCGCCGCAAAAGTGCCAGGACTTTCCATCGCAGTGATTGATCAATGCGAGATTAGCAGCGTTTCCTATTTCGGTGTTGCTGATATCGAAACCAGCGAGCCTGTTGGACCGGAAACTCTGTTCGAAGCGGCCTCGCTTACCAAGACGATCTTTTCGTTGATCGTCAATCAGCTGGCTGATGAAGGCGTTATTGATCTCGATACGCGGCTTAGCGACACGTTCGCTTACCCTCGTATAAAAGATCAGGAAGGATATGCGTTGCTCACGCCGCGCATAATCCTTGGGCACAGGTCGGGCTTGCCGAACTGGGCGAGCGATCCAGCCGATGAAGATACATGGGGCGATATTCCGTTCATGAGCCCGCCGGATACTGAATTCGGCTATTCAGGCGAAGCCTACCAATTATTGCAAGCTTATGTCGAAGACGGAACCGGCAAACGGCTCAATACGCTGTTTGAAGAACGTCTTGGCGCTATCATGCCGATGACGATTTTATCGACGCCTGTAGAAGAATCGATGACCGCTTTCGGTCATGACGAAGAGGGTGGAAAGGAAAAGGGTCGGGAGATGCAGATATCGCCGCGCGCTGGCGCCGCTTTTTCCGGGATTTCGAATGCGCGTGATTATGCCAGTTTTCTTTCCTATCTTTGTAGTGGAGGCGGCGTGAGCATCGAAGCGCGCGGCGAGATGCTGCGGCCGCAATCACCGACTGACGACGCGAGCATCGTCTGGGGGCTTGGCTGGGGCGTTCAGTCAGGAAACGGCGACACTGTTTATTTTCACTGGGGTGATAATGGGCAGTTTAAAGCGTTTACTGCGTTTAATCCTGTAACCCGCGACGGCGTTGTTTATTTCGCGAACGGGTACAACGGCTTGAAGCTGATCGAACAGCTTGCCGAGCCGGTGGTTGGTGATCTCAATCCGACCATTGGCTGGCTCGACTACGGCAGGCTGGAAGATTAGCCCCCCGTCAGCCCGGTGATCGCCGCGTTGATGCCGAAGTTGAACCGGGCATCGATGCCTAAGATCAAAATCAAAAACACTGCAATCGGTGCGGCGTAGCGGATGAAGAACCGCCAGTATCGGAAGAGGCCGTCGCTGGTATTGTGCAGCTCCCCGCGCATGATCGTGCGCGGCACGATCCAGCCGGCGAAGATCGCGACGAGCAGTCCGCCGAGCGGCAGGAAGACGCTGCCCGAGAAGAAATCGAGCCAGCCGCCGAGCCCGCCGATGAAAATCGTCGCCGTGCCGACCGCCCAGCAAATCACGCCGAAGATGATGGCCGACTTTGTGCGCCCGAAACCGAGCTGGTCCTCGCCCACGGACGAGACCACCAGCAGCAGCGAAATCGACGATGTCAGCGCGGCGATAAAGGCGAGAAAGAAAAAGAGGCCGCCAATGATCGAGCCCGCCGGCATGCCTGAAAAGACGGCCGGTAGTGCGTTAAAGATCAGCCCCATGCCGGCCGCCGGGTCGAGCGAGTACGCAAAGACAATCGGGAAGATCATCAAGCCCGCGACGATAGCGACGAGCGTATCGGAACCGGCAATGATCGCGGCGTTGTTGCCGATATTCTCCGTCTTCGGCAGGAACGAGCCGTAGGTGATCATGATCGCGCCGCCGACGCCGATAGAGAAAAACGCCTGACCGAGCGCCGAGAGCACAATAGTCGGCGTGATTTCCGAAAAACGGGGGCTAAAGAGATAATCGATGGCTTGCCCGGCGGCGCCGGTCGTCATCGCATAAATACTGAGCCCCACCAGCATCAGGAAAAAGATCGGCATCAGGATGGTCACAACACGTTCGATGCCGCCCTTCAGCCCGCGCGTCACAATAAAGATGGTGAGCCCCATGAACAGCGTGTGCCAGAACAGCGCGAGACCGGGGCCGTCATAAAGCGATGCAGCGACTGCGGCGTCTGTCGCCGACCGTCCCGCGAACTCGCCCATGAAAGACATCAGCGAATAGGCCATCACCTGTCCGGCGATGACGCTGTAGGTGGTCAGCACCAGAAACGCTGCGAGCACGCCGGCGAGACCGACCACCAGCCATGCGGGCGATTTGCCGATGTCGATGGCGAGCTGCTTGGTCGATCCGACGGCGGACAGACCCTTGTGCCGGCCGATGGAAAGCTCGCCCATGAGGATCGGATAGGCGATGAAGGCGACGCAGATGAGATAGACGAAGACAAACGCCGAGCCGCCATTGTCGCCTGTCTGGAACGGAAACCGCCAGAGGTTTCCGAGACCGACGGCGGAGCCGATCGCCGCCATGAGGAATGCAAAACGCGAAGACCATTGTGGTGTTTCACTGCCTACGGGACCGGCCATTGTCTCTCTCCAAAATTCTTTGCGCGCGATATTCGGCGCATTTTATCAGCATAGCCGCGTTTTCTTGTTCCGAATAGGCGGAGAATGTTGCCGATATTGCCGGCTGATGCCGCCCGCTTGCCCCTTGCCAGCGGGCCTCTTAGGGTGCCGCCCAAAGCCACCCCAGAGGATCGAAACATGAGTTACCGCATCGCCGCCCTTGTTCTGTCCCTGTCTGTTGTCCTTGCGGGCTGTTCGCGCAACGAAACGGAACCGGCCGTCAATCCGGAAACCGATCCGCCGGGCACGGAGCAAGAGGCGAGCTGGGAGGCGATGACGCCCGAAGAAGCGCGCGATGCGTTCACCTACTCGAACTATCGGGACGTGCGGGTCACCCATGTGGATCTCGATCTCAATGTCGATTTTGACGCGAAAACTCTTTCCGGCGCGGCTGTGCTTGAATTCGACATGCTAAACGAAAACGCGTCTTCAATCGTTCTCGACGCCAACGATCTGGCCATCGAAAGGGTGGAGGCGCATGTGAACGGCGACTGGATCACGGCGAACTACGAACTCGGCCCCGATGACGAGACGCTTGGGTCGCGATTTGAAATCATGCTGCCGGAAGCGGCCGACCAGGTGCGCGTGACTTACGCCACAAGTCCTGAAGCGGAAGGCATTCAATGGCTGTCGCCGGAACAGACCGCGGGCGGCGAACACCCGTTCCTGTTTACGCAGTTCCAGCCGTTGCTGGCGCGCACCATGGTTCCGTTGCAGGATACGCCCGCGGTGCGGATCACCTACGATGCGCACATCACGACGCCTCCGGAACTGATCGCGATCATGAGCGCGCGCCAGGATGAAAGCGGCGACCGCGACGGCGATTATTCTTTCAAAATGTCCCAGCCGATCCCGTCCTATCTTCTGGCGCTCGCGGTCGGCGACATTGAGTTCAGGGCGATCAACAATCACATCGGCGTTTATGCCGAAGAGTATATCGTCGAGGCATCGGCGGAAGAGTTCGAAGACACGCCGTTGATGGAAGAGGCAATTGAGGACCTTTACGGGCCTTACCGCTGGGGCCGTTACGATCTGATCGTCCTGCCGCCCAGCTTTCCGTTCGGGGGCATGGAAAACCCGCGGCTTTCCTTCATGACGCCGACGCTGATCGCAGGCGACAAGAGCCTGACCAATGTCGTCGCACACGAACTGGCGCATTCATGGTCCGGCAATCTCGTCACCAATTCCAACTGGCGCGATGCGTGGCTCAACGAAGGCTTCACCAGCTACGTTGAAAACCGCACCATGGAAGCGCTTTACGGAACCGAACGCGCAGTGATGGAGCGTGCGCTCGATAAACAAAGCCTGATGCGTGACGTTGCAGATGCCGAACGTCCCGAACTGACGGCGCTGAAAATGCCGGCGGATATTGCCCATCCCGATGATGCGTTTAGCCAGGTGTCTTACGCCGGCGGCATGTTTTTCCTGAAGTTTCTGGAGGAGCGTTTCGGGCGGGAGACGTTCGATGCGTTCCTGCGATCCTATTTCGACGAATATGCATTCCAGAGCATCACCACAGAAGATTTTCTCGCCTATTTCGAGGATTATCTGTGGTCGAAGAATCCGGACGCCGTCACCAAGGAAGAAATCGACGCGTGGATTTACGAACCGGGCTTTCCGAGTACGATTGAAAACCCGCAGTCCGAAGCCTTCGCCCGCGTTGAAGCGCAGTTAAACGCATGGCTCGGCGCCGGCGACGTCAGCGGACTTGAGACTGGTGCATGGACGACCCATGAATGGCTGCATTTCATCAATGCGCTGCCGGATGAAATTTCCATCGAGCAGATGGCGGCGCTTGACGGACGATTTGATCTGTCGACATCGCAGAACGCGGAAATCGCCAGCGCCTGGTATCTGAAAGCCATTCCGGCTGGATACGAGCCGGCATTCGAACCGCTCGACGCGTTTCTCATGCGGGTGGGCCGTGGCAAGTTCATCTACCGGCTTTATCAGAGCCTCGTCGATAACGGCCGCCGTGACTGGGCGGCAAACGTCTATGAGCGCGCGCGGTCCGGCTATCACCCGATTGCACAGCGCCGGATCGACGGGATTTTCGCTGAGGAGTAAACTTACTGCTGCGAGGTCGCAGGACCGCGCAGCAAAATCTCCAGCATCGGGCAGACCATGACGTGACCGTCGAAAACGGCGCCGACGATCAGCGTGTTGGCCCAGACGGCGCCCACAGACGAGCCGTTGATTTCGCCATTGACGGAAATCAACACGTCCGAAGCAAGCCCGTTGCGCGGGTTGAGGCGAATGACATGGGACGGCGCAATCGCGTTTTCGTCTTCGGCATGTTTGATGAAGTCGAAAATCTTCGAATGGCCGGCAACCCACAAGGCGCCGTCTCGCGAGACTTCGATATTGTCGGGAGCGGTGTTTACCTTGAGGTTTTTGACTCGTTTCAGCGCGCCGGTCGCCATATCTCGGTCAAAGACGGCGATGCGGCGTTTTAAAAGTTCCGCAACATAAATGGTTTTGCCGTCCGCAGACTGGTTGATGCCGTTTGCATAGGCGATGCCGCCCTTGATGATGCGGCCTTCACTGCCGTCATAATAGGCAATGCTCGATAGCGGCAGGGCGAGATAGGCTTCAGCCATCGCCAGCGGTCCGCTTTCATATTTGCGGTCGTTGGTGACGTAAAACTGGCGCGGGCCGACGGCGACCAGATCATTCGGCGAAAACATCGCCGGAAACGAAATCGATTCCCGATGCGTGAGGTCGCCGTTCGGGCCCACGTCGAAAAGTTCGACGACTTCTTCGCCCGAAGGCGGATGACTGATGACGAACAGACGCCGCTCGCTATCGGCCCCGCGCCAAAGGCTGATCCCGTGCGGCAGGAAATTTTCCATGGGCGGCGAGACCTTGCGCACGCCAGAGCCGTCGAGCGCCATGGCGTAAATCCCGTTCTGCGGATTAACCTCGCCGCTGCCCTCGTTATACCACTGGCGACGATCGGCCGTTGAGATGAATGCAAGCTGCAGGTCCGGATCGATTGTGACGTCCTCCGTCCCCGGCGCCACATCGACACGGGTGCATTGGTCCACAAGTTTTGTCGCCAGTTCGGCGTTCGCGCCGGACGCCGGGATGACGTGAAGCATCGACCAGCCTACCGCGGCGACCAGTAGCAAGATGGCTCCGCCGATCAGATACCGCATACTCGTTCTACCCTCCGGCGTAACCAGCCGACTGCCCCTGCCCAAAAGCTTACCCGACGGGTGGAAAATGCGCTACCCGGTAGGAATCGCAGCGATTTTCCATAAAAACGTTGCCAAATCGATTTTCAGCAAGGCGTTTATTCCATGACCAAACCTGTTATCGCGAGCCCCAGGCGGCTGCCCGGCGCATTGTCCGGCATGCTGCGCATGAAATACGACGTGCGCGAGCCTGAGGCCGACGTCGCTGCGCCCGACGCCTTTCCCGCATTGGCGGAAGGCGCGGAAGCCGTCTTTGCGACGGCGTTCGACGATATGGACGCCGCCTTTTTTGAAAACCTGCCGGAAAGCGTCAGGCTGATTGCGTCGATTGGCGTTGGCGTCGATCATATCGACCTTGAAGCGGCGAAGGCGCGCGGCGTTCAGGTGTCAAACACGCCCGAGGTGACGACCGCCTGTCTCGCCGACACCACCATGGGCCTCATCATCGCCGTGTGCCGGCGGTTCCGTGAAGGCCTCGACGTTGCGAAAACCGGCGAGGGGCGGGGCATGCTGACGCCGGAAAGCTGGGGCCAGCGGGTGACCGGCCGCACGCTCGGCATTGTCGGGATGGGCAATGTCGGGCGCGAAGTCGCCAAGCGCGCGCGGGCGTTCGACATGAACATTATTTACACCACCCCGCGCCCGTCAGCGGAAATTGATGAGCTTTACAACGCGCGGGCGGCTTCGTTCGATGACTTACTGAAACAATCGGACGTGATTTCGCTGCACTGTCCGCTGAAAGACGAAACGCATCACCTGATCGATGCAGCCGCTATTGAGAAAATGAAACCGTCGGCGGTCATTATCAACATCTCGCGCGGTCCTGTGATTGACGAAATGGCGCTGATTGATGCGCTGAAGTCGCGGCGCATTTTTGCCGCGGGCCTCGATGTTTTCGAGACGGAGCCCGGCCCGATAAGAGAGGGACTTCGAGCCCTGCCGAACGTCTTCTGCCTGCCGCATGTGGCGTCGGCGACGCTCGAAAGCCGCAGCGCCATGGCGGCGCGCGTCCTCGCCAATATCGACGCGTTTTTTGAAACCGGCGCCCCGGTCGATCTNNCATTGACGCCTATTTCGAAAACGGCGCCCCGGTCGATCGTGTCGTTTGATAAACCCATCTTGGGCGCGGACGGCCTTCGTCTCGGCTATGGCTGCGCCGGGGCCTGGGCGAAGCCGTGGTTTTCGGAAAGGGAGGCCGAACGGCTTGTGGCCACGGCGATTGAGAGCTGCATTGTGCATTTCGACACCGGCGCTTCCTACGCCAACGGCGAGGCCGAAAGGCGGCTTGGCTCAGCGCTTGCGGCGCTCGGCCAGCCGGAGGTTTTCATCAGCACCAAGACGGGTACGCGCTATGACCGGTTCGGCCGCCCTGCGAAGGACTTTTCTGAAATCTCCATCCGCGCGGATGTTGAGGGAAGCCTGCGCCGCCTGGGCCGCGAACGGCTCGACCTATTGTATCTGCACGGACCGGGTATTGATCAGTTCGACCAGGCGTCGGGAATACTGGCGCGGCTGAAAGAGGAGGGCAAGATCGCCATGGCGGGTTCGTGCAGCGTCGGCGCCGAACTCGAATACGTAGTCCGCAACGGCGCCGTGGATGCGGTGATGGCGACCTATAATCTGTTTTGCCGCGATTACGCGCCGAGTTTTGCCGAAGCCAAACGCCGAGGCATTTCTGTCGTCGCCATTGCGCCCCTGGGACAGGCGCTTTATCGCCGTGATTTGTTTGCGCCGAAGCGGCTCGCAGATCTCTGGCATCTGGCGCGCGCATTAAAAAATAATCGTGTTCTTGGTGCGGCGATTAAGGCGCGGCGCATCCTCGAGAACATTGACGGCTGGACGCCGGCGGAAGCAGCACTCAGCTTTACGCTCGCCAATCCGGATATAGACCTTGCAGTCATGGCCAGCACGCGTCCAGATCATATTGCTTCAAACGCCGCCGCCGCGCGGCGCGTTTTGCCACCCAGCGCGCTCGCTAAACTTAAGGAAGTTGAGCAAACACGAGCAAAGCGGGCAGCAAGAAAAAATTTGAAATAATTGCCGCGCATTCGCTTACCCGGACTTAAACCGCAGGCGTGCGATTTTGAAACGCGGGAAACTTTCAAGAGGGCTTAGCCATGCGTTTCATTATTGCACCAGCCATCGCGCTGATGCTCGCCGGTTGCGCGGGCATGTCGAAAGACGAATGTCTTTACGCCGACTGGAGCGCTATAGGTTATGAAGACGGCGCCGCAGGCCGGCCCGTTTCCGCCGTATCGCCGCGCCGCGCGGCTTGCGCAAAAAAAGCCGGGATCACCGTTGATATGGCCGCCTATAACGCCGGCCGCGAGGACGGGCTTTACCTTTATTGCCGGCCGTCGAACGGATACGCCGTCGGCGCCAATGGCGGGCGATATTACGGCGTTTGCGCCAGTGACGACGAAGACGACTTCCTGATGGCCTTTGAAATGGGACGGCGTCTTTATTCGCTGGAGCAGAACGTCTACGCGGTTGCCGGACAGATCAAAAAGGCTCAGCAGGATCTTTATAACACCGAGCANNGAACCGCGCTCATCTCGCCGGCGACGCCCATGGCCGACCGCCCGGCGCTCCTTCTGGAGATGAAAGAACTCTACGACGACAAGGAACAGATCGAATATACGCTTGCCGCGCTCGACCGCGACCTTGCCCGGGCCGAGGCGGCGCTGGCTGACTATGAGGATCATCTCGCCCTCAACGGACCGTTATTGCAGCCGGCATACGAGCCCCGCAACGCCCGCTATTAGGGCCTTCAAAGGCCACGCCCTTGACGGCGTACCGCCCGGCGCCTAGCTAGGCTGTAACCGTCAGGAGTAGATCAAATGAGCGACGCCGCGCACGCAGACATCAAGGCGAAAATCGCCGCCAATCCGGTCATGCTGTTCATGAANNGGAACGCCGCAGTTTCCGCAATGCGGATTTTCCTCGGTTGTCGTGCAGATTCTCGATCACCTTGGCGTCGAGTACGGCTCATTGAATGTTCTTGAATCCGACGACCTTCGTCAGGGCGTCAAGACGTTTTCCGACTGGCCGACCATTCCGCAGCTTTACGTCAAAGGCGAATTTGTCGGCGGCTGCGATATCGTCCGCGAAATGTTCGAGCAGGGCGAATTGCGCGGTTTCCTCGAAGGCAAGGGCGTGCCCGTTGCGGCCTGACGGTGTCGCGGCTTAATTGCCGTCGACTACGGCAAAGCCTTTTTCAGTAACAGTTCGGGTTTTTCGCTGGCTCCGCTGGCGTTTTTCAGCTTGAGCCGCGACGGCGCGCGTTTGAGTTTATCGGCGACCTGTTCTTCTTCCTGCGCGCGCAAGCGCCGGAACAGCGCGTCCGCTTTAGCGCTACGCGACTGCGACGTCGTTCCCAAGCGCAGAAACAATTCCTGCGTCGTCACATCCATGCGGCTCATCAAAGCCCCCCGGCTCAATTCCTAAACGAGAATGGTGATTCGTCTTGGTTAACGAAAGGTTAACGGGCTGCTTCCGCAGTCGGGTTCTCATCGTTGAAAACCGCCTCGTGACGCTCACAGATTTTCGGCCAGAGATCGCCCGCGGACGGCAGGTCGAGAAGAAACAAGTCTTTTAGAGCCTCAACGTATCCATCAGCATCGGAAATAATCTCCGTGGTTTTTTCTTCGCCCAGCGTCTGCAGGACGCGCCCGCGCAAGGAAAGGTGCTCGCCGCCGCGCCAGCGCTGCACGACGGCGTTTTGCACGAATGATGAATCTTCATGGGTCTGAAGCCAAATGCACAAACGTTCGAGCAATGCTTCATCTGTCATGTTTTCATTGAAATCATAACTCGGTGCGCCGCCGCGCGCATCATTGTGATATCGCCACCAGCCGCTATCGAGCTGCTCCAGACGGCATCGGAAATGACCGTTTGAAAACTGGCCTTCTTCCAGCAACACCGGTTCAATAGGGCCGTCGCCGAAACCGACATCAGCGATATAGGTGCGATCAAGATCAACAAGCAGAACAAGGTGGTTGCCGACGACTTCATCACCAAGGCTTTCGCGATGTACGCCTCCTGCAAGGCGGCGGACGTTAAAGCCGATTTCTTCAAGCGCCCAGCCTAAAAGGCCGTTCATTTCATAACACCAGCCGCCGCGGCGCTTGATGACGATCTTTTCAAACGCGTCCACAGGCGAACGCGTCACCGGCGTTTCGAACTGTACTGCGAGGTTCTCGTAAGGAATATGTTCGGCGTGTCTGCGATGAATACGCTTCAAGGTGAATAGGTCAGGGCTCGCCGTGCCTACAAACCCAATGCGCTGCAGATATTTTTCCAGATCCATTTGCAAAAGCCAAAACCGCTCAGGCTTTGACTTTTACATAACTTCCCGGCGCGTCTTCAATCACTTTCAGCTTGCCGTCGCCGGGCGTGCGCGCCTTGACCTTACCGGGGCTGACATGATCGAGCCAATTTATCCAGTGCGGCCACCACGAGCCGGGCGCGCGTTCGGCGCTCGCTTTCCACTCATCGAGTGTCGCCGGCAGGCCGACATTCACAGAGTGATGGTATTTATGCTTATCCGGGTGATTGACCACGCCGGCGATGTGTCCGGAACCTGCAAGCATGTATTGCACCTTGTCGTTGCCCTTCGAGGCGAAAAGGCGCGCAGTCCGGAAAACAGAGTTATGCGGCGCGATGTGGTCTGTCTCGCCAGCCTGCATGAAGATCGGAATGTTAACGTCGCCGAGATCGAGCGCTTCGCCGTCGATCACCATCTCGCCTTTGGCGAGGCGGTTGTTCTGGTAGAATTCGCGCAAATAAAACAGGTGCACGTTTTTCGGCATACGCGTGGCGTCCGAATTCCAGAACAGAAGATCGAACCGCGCCGGGTCTTTGCCTTTAAGATAATTGTCGATGACGAACGACCAGATGAGATCATTCGAACGCAGCATGTTGAAGGTCGTCGCCATGGCGCGCCCTTCGAGTACGCCGCCGGCCGCATCCATCTGTTTCTCGATGGCGTCGAGTTGTTCGTCGTCAACGANNCGCCGGATTCCTTGAAATCCGCCTGCGCGGTAAAGAAGGTTGCGGAGTTGATCCGGTCATCCTTTTTCTTCGCCATCAAGGCGAGGGCGGTGGACAGCATCGTCCCGCCGATGCAATAGCCGATCGTATCGACCTTTGTTTCACCGGTCGCCTGCTCGACGGCGCCAAGCGCTTCGAACAGGCCTTCCTTGATATAGTCTTCGAAGGTTTTTTGTTTCAGTTCAGGGCCCGGATTGACCCAGCTCANNCTGATCGACCAGCCAGCGGATGAATGAGTTCTGCGGCTGCAGATCAAGGATATAAAACTTGTTGATCCATGGCGGGATGATCAGCATTGGTGTTTTGCCGACTTCTTGCGTCGTTGGCGTGTACTGAATGAGCTGAAAGATATCGTTCTGGAAAACCACCTTGCCGGGCGTCGTTGCGACATTCTCGCCGAGTTTGAAAAAATCGAGGTCGGCCTGACGGATCGACAGTTCACCATGACCACGGTCGATATCTTCAAGGAGATTCTTCAGCCCTTTTAAAAGGTTCTCGCCCTTGCTTGCGATCGTCGCTTCGACGACTTCCGGGTTCAGCACCGCGAAATTCGACGGCGCGAAGGCGTCGATGAATTGCCGCGTAAAGAACTCTGCCTTTTTCTTTTCGTGTTCGTCGTCGAATTCGAGCTGCTGGATGGTCGTCTCAAGCCAGCGCGCGAAGATAAGATAGGACTGCTTGATGAAATCCAGCATCTGGTTTTCAGACCAAGCAGGATGCACAAAACGTTTATCGCCTTGTTGAGGTTCAATGGCGGGCCTGACGACTTCACCGGCCATCCGCTGTGACATGGTCGCCATCAGCTTGGCGTAGTCGCCATAGAGATTGAACTGGCGCTGCATGACCGTGCCGGGGTCCATGGAAAGGCCCTTCATCATCTCCTGAAAGGCTTCGCCCACGTTTAAAGGATCGGATGACAACTCGCCGGTAAGCCGGCGCATGTCCCGGTTGCGGTCGAAAAATTCGCGAATGACTTCCTGACTGCGGCCGCTGACATCGGTCAGGTATTCTGAAAGCGCGTCGAAATCTTCATAGATTGACTTGGGCGGGGTCGGGATATGCGGCTCCTTCGGGTTTTCGACTGAGGCCATGCGTGAGGGATGCGGCTTTTGCGGCGCGGCTTTGCTGTCGGCGGGTTTTTTGCCCGCCTTTTTGGTTTTCTTACCGGTTTTTTCTTTGGCTTGCGTCATGACGCCGTTTAGGGGTTAAAGGTGCTTTGAGGCCCTTATAGGATGCTCGCGTGCCTACTGTAAAACGGCAAGGTTTAATACGGATAGCCGCCCGAATTCCGGTAATTCTGGCGATTTTCGCATCTATGGCATGTGCAAATTCGGACCTTGCCCGCTTTGCACCGCCGGGCCTCGTCAAATACGAGGACATTGCCGGCGATCAGCCCATCAATCCGGTGGTGGCTGAGCGCGTCGCCGAGCGCAAGCAGGAGCCGGGCGCAGGGAAATTCCCGCGCCTGTCCGAAACGCCGGGTAAGGCCCAGCGTCCTGCGAAACGGCCTGTTGCCGAGGTCGAAAGTCAAATGAGCGAGCTCGCTGCGGCCCGGGACACTGTTGATAAGGCACTTGCCGAGGACCGCGCTGAAGCTGCGGCGGAGGCGACCGATGAGTTCTCCTTGCCAGAGCGGCGCGATGCGCTAAAGACGCAGGTGGATGAGGATGCCGCCGCCGCAGCGCGCGAGCGGCGTGAAAACCTGAAGCCGCCGCAACCAGAAAAATAACCGGAGCCTTCGCGCTTCCGAGCCCTTGCAAGCATACGGGAAGATGAATGTCTGCAGACGAAAACTTATTAGACCGCGTTCTGACCATGGAAGTCGGGCGTTGCACCGAAGCCGCCGCCATCGCGGCATCAAAAATGATCGGGCGCGGCGACAAGGAAGGCGCCGATGATGCGGCCGTGACGGCTTTGCGCGAGGCTTTTAACAAGCTGCACATCGACGGCACGGTGGTGATCGGCGAAGGCGAGCGTGACGAAGCGCCGATGCTTTATATCGGTGAAAAAGTCGGCCTCGGCGACGGGCCGAAAATCGACATTGCGCTCGATCCTCTGGAAGGTACGACGCTGACCGCAAAGGCCATGGCGAACGCGCTTGCGGTGGTGGCGATGGCGCAGGGCGGCACGCTGCTCCATGCGCCGGATGTTTACATGGACAAGATCGCCTGCGGTCCCGGGTACCCTGAAGGCGTCATTGACCTCGACGCGTCCGTTGAAGACAACATCTCCGCACTCGCCAAGGCCAAGGGCGTTCCGACGGAAGAGATTACGCTGTGCATACTCGACCGGGATCGTCACCAGCACTTGATTGACGGCGCGCGCAAGATGGGCTCGCGGGTGTTCATGATTTCCGACGGTGATGTCGCTGGCGTCTTTCACACCACGGAAGCTTCGACCGGCATCGATATGTATGTTGGTCAGGGCGGGGCGCCGGAGGGCGTTTTGGCCGCTGCAGCGCTCCGCTGCGTCGGTGGGCAGATGCAAGGCAGGCTCGTGTTCCGCAACGACGCCGAAAGGGCCCGCGCCGAAAAGGCAAACATCACTGATCTCAATCGAAAATACGGCCTTCGTGATCTTGCCTCCGGCGATGTCATCTTCGCCGCGACGGGTGTCACCAACGGCACCATGCTCGACGGCGTCCGGTGGGAACGCGGCCATGTTTCGACGCATACTGTGGTGATGCGGTCCAAGACCGGCACCGTGCGCTATATCCGCGCGCGCTCGATGCGATAGTTACTCGGAAAACTTTCTGCGTATTGTCATGAACAAGGGCTCTGAAAGTGGTCGGGCGTATCCGCCGCCGACATTGGCGAGCAGAACGATCCCCATATTTTGCTCCGGATAGAGACGAATTTCTGCATAATAAGAACCTGCACTGCCATTGTGGCGATGTTGTTCGGCGCCATCCGGGGCAACTGAAACGCTCCAGCCAAAGGCGTAGTAACCGCCGCCAGGTTCGCCGCCAAAGGGCTGTCTGGAATGAAGATACTGGATCGTTTTTGCCTGTAATGGCCCGTCTTCTCCCGCGAGACCTTTCAGGTGCATGAGCGCATAGCGTGCAAAATCGCCGATGGATGACTGGACGTTGCCTGCTGGAGCCAGGGTTGGCTGGGTAGGCGACATATAGTCCACGGGCATCGGCTGCAGACCGCCGGGTGGACCGAAATGTCCTTGCGGCTGGTCCGGCGTTTTGGACGTCGCAGGCCATCCGAAACGCGCTTCAGTCATTCCGGCTGGTACGAACACAAGGTCTCTGACAAGGTCTTCCCAGGATTTCCCGCTCACACGCTCCGCCATCAGGCCAGCGATGGTAATGCCTGCATTGGAATACATTGATGAGAGGCCGGGTTGTCCGACCGGCTGTTCTTGCAGCACATCCGCGACAAATGCTTCGCGGCGCTCTGTAGACGAGCCGGTGTAGCCTCTAAGGCGTTCAACGCCCGCGTCATCGAACATGGTGTAAGTTGGAATGCCGCCGGCATGCGCCATCAGCTGCGCTATCGTGACGTTACGATACGCGTCGCGCATTGGAATATCACTTAAGATTTCGCCGATTTTAGCATCCCATTCGAGAATGCCGTCTTCCACAAGCTTGCCGATGACGGTTCCCGTTACGGACTTGGTTACCGAGCCCCAGTGAAACCGGCTGTCCAGTGAAACAGGCGTGTTATTTGAAATTGAAAGCTGACCGGCAACGGCCTGATCGACGATTTTGCCGTCGCGTATGACCGCCGCAGCCCAGGCCGGCACGCCGGATTGCGTCTGATAAGACGTCAGAAGGTCATCAAGCGTCGCCCATTCCGGCGGTATGGTAACCGCAGGCATGTTGCTGTTTCTTCCGGCCGCCGCTCCGGCTGATTCGATGCCAATGGACCCGATGCGGTATACTTCCTCAGGATCGTGTTCAAGACTGATGATGATGCGTTCGCCGTGATCGTCCTCGACTATAATCTCCGAATGCGTGTCATCCTTGAGGTTGAATTCCACGACGTTTATGTCGCCAAGTAGGTTGCGGATGTTTTGATATGAAGCGGCGCGCTCCTGCGGCGTGCCGGAAGCAAGTCCAGCGCTCGACCGGTTTTCCTGCATGAAGGCTTCGTAGCCGTCAGCATCACCGGCGTTCAGCGCTTCCACAAAGGCGCGCGCCCGGCGCTCCTGTATCGGCATAGCGGTGGCAGGTGCGTCTTGTGCGCTGTCGCCATCGCCATCATCTTCAATGGGCGCCGGGTCGGCGGTGGTGGCAGATTGGCCGCATCCAGTCATGAGGGTGGCGGATGCGAAAAACGCCGTTAGCATCGAAGAAGCACAAATTTTCATGGAATCACCGGAGTTTGCAAATGTGGACAGGTCGCAAAAGTCGCCGCAAAATAGCGTCAGGCGGATGCACAGGCCTGTAGAAATTGTTGTTTTTACCTTTGGAATGTTATGAAACACGACCAAACGAGCGACTACACCGTTGAGCTGTTGAGCGAACGTCTCTTTTCCGTTGGTGATGCGGATATCGATCCTTCGCGCAATATTATTACGCGCAACGGGCGCGAGCATCATGTAGAGCCGCGGGTGATGTCGGTGTTGGTACGGCTTGCAGCAAAGCGCGGAACCGTCGTCGCGCGCTCTGAGCTTTTCGAGATTATCTGGGCGGACAAGCCGACGGGAGAGGAAGCGCTGACCCAGGCCGTGTCGCGGCTGAGGCGCGCTCTTGGCGATAGTTCCCGGGCGCCAAGGGTGATCGAAACCGCGCCGAAGACTGGCTATCGTCTCATCGGCGAAGTGCAGTTAAAACCGGCGCTGTCGCGCACAGCTGTTGCAGCCGGATTTTCGATCCCACAAGGAGTAGAGTTGAAGCCGGTGCAGGCCGCGCCGCGTATGCTGATGGGCGTCACGGCGGTATTTGCCATCACGGCCGGATGGCTGGCGCTAGACAAGTTTGCTGCTGATGCGACACCGGCTCTGGAAGAGCAGTATGTTCTGAAGTTCGTTGACGAAGACGGGGGACACAGGGTCCTTCGCTTCAAGGACAAGTCGGAGCTTGACCCGGAAGACCTGCTTATGGTGAACGAACTGGAAGAAACGCGCGGCAGCGATACCGCTCAAACTATGTTCAAGAAAATTCAAAAAAGAGATAAACGATGACTGATACGCTGCCTGATCGACTGAGCGTCAATCCGAACAGTAAATATTACGACGAAGAGATCTTCCAGCGCGAAGTCGGTATTCGCTTCAATGGTCAGGACAAGACGAATGTTGAGGAGTACTGCATCTCTGAAGGCTGGATCAAAGTCGCCGCAGGAAAATCTGTTGACCGCCGTGGCAATCCGCTGACGATCACCTTGAAAGGCAAGGTCGAGCCCTATTTCAAGGAACGCAAATAACCGCAAGAATCGGGCGGTCGTGCTGAGCACCGCCGGCTAAAGTGGTCCTCTCTTGAAAGGAGGCCGCTGATGTCCGCCGCGCTCAAACTCGTTCACCCAGCCGAAGATCAAGACGCAAGGCGCTGGCGCGCGGTGGAGCGCCGCGACGCGAGCGCCGACGGCGAATTCTGGTCTTGCGTCAAAACCACCGGCGTTTACTGCCCTCCTTCGTGCGCTGGACGCCCGCATAGAAAGAACGTGTTCTTTGTGGAAAGGCGCGCCGAAGCGCAAGCGGCAGGCTTCCGCCCGTGCAAACGCTGCCGTCCTGATGAATGGATTGCCGGCGCGCTTGCAGACCGCATCGGCGAGGTCGACTGGTCGCGCATTCGTGACGACATCAACAAGCATGGCTGGGCAAGGCTGGGCCGCCTGTTGAGCGATGAGGAATGCGCCGGACTGATCGCTGCTTATGAAGAGGATGAGCGCTATCGCTCCACCGTCGTCATGCGCCGGCACGGCTTTGGCGAGGGGGAGTATAAATATTACAACACCGAGGCGCCTGACATTGTCGCAGACTTGCGTACCACGCTTTACGAACGGCTGGCGCCGATTGCGAATGGGTGGATGCGCGCGCTGGGTGAAACGAAGCCCTTTCCGGCAATGCACGACGCCTACCGCAAGCATTGCGCCAGGGCCGGACAAAAACGCCTGACGCCCTTAATCCTCAAATACGGTCCCGGCGACTATAACCGCCTGCATCAGGATCTTTACGGCGCAGAAGTCTTTCCCCTTCAGGTCGCCATATTGCTGTCATCGCCCGGAAAGGATTTCGACGGCGGCGAGTTTGTCATGACCGAACAGACGCCGCGGCGCCAATCGCGCGCCATTGTGGCGCCGATGAAAAAAGGCGAGGCGATTGCTTTCGCGGTGAATGACCGGCCTGTCGAGGGCGCCAAAGGCGTTTATCGCGTAAAGATGCGCCACGGCGTTTCGGAACTACGGTCCGGGTCTCGCTACTGTCTCGGCGTGATCTTTCACGACGCTGCGTGATTAATCATCGGGCGGCGCGTAGGCGACCATCCGTAGTTCAACAAGACCGTTGTCCGGCAGAAGTTCCGAAACGCCGATGGCGCTCCATGCAGGGTGCGCGCCTGTCATGAATTCCTTTTTGACGTCGGCAACAGCCTGCAAATGTTCGAGCTTGTCGCCTTCAAAAAGCGGGCTGCCCCAGATGTGGAAGGAAATGATTTCCACGACGTCTTCCATGCTTGCATCGGCCGCTTTCAACACTCTGTCCGCGTGCGTGAAGGTCTGGCGCAGATTTTCCTTGAACGCATCGGCGTCCATGGGCTCGCCTTCCCACGCGCCAGAGACGACGCCTGAAAGATAAACATAATCGCCCGCGCGATAGGCGCCGGCAAAGCCCCATTTGTCGTTCACTTCCTTGTGGCGTTCGCTGAGATAAACCGCGCCGCCGCCATGGGGCCCCGGATCGACCACCGGCTCGTCCTGAGCGATTGCGGATGTGGCGGCGATGACGGCGAGCATCAGTCCGGCGATGAGGCTGTGCATAATGATCTCCGTGAAATCTCGAGACCGGCAATTTAGCCCGATGGCCGGGCTGAAAGCCATTCCGCTTGCCGCAGCGTTTTAACGGATTATCCTGTCCATCTCGATGATTTTTCCCCAAATGCCAACCAGGTTCGCGAATCAGCGCCATTTCGTTTCATGAATATTGCACCGAAGTTCACCGGCAATAACGCGTACACGCCGCTGCTGGCGCTGCCGTCCATGGGCGTTGCCGCGTCCGGCAGAACGTGGCGCCTGCGCGACGCAGATGCGCGTGCCGCTATGGCGATCGCGCAAAGCCTCGATCTCGATCCCGTGCTGGCGCGCATTCTTAGCGCGCGCGGCGTGACGGCGGAAACGGCGGCGCAGTATTTGAACCCTTCCTTGCGCGATGAAATGCCGGATCCGTTCGTCCTGAAAGACATGGACCGCGCGACCGAGCGTCTCGCGAGTGCTGTCACGTCCGGCGAAACCATCGGTGTGTTCGGTGATTACGACGTGGACGGAACGACGGCGTCGTCGATCCTGAAACTTTATTTCGACTGGATTGGCGCACCATCGCTTGTCTATCTTCCGGACCGCATCACCGAAGGCTACGGGCCGAGCGCCAGCGCGTTCAAGGCGCTGCAGAACGAGGGCGCTGGCGTCATCGTCACGGTCGATTGCGGCGCCTCGGCGCATGAGCCCATCGAACAGGCCGCGCGCGACGGCGTCGATATTGTTGTCTTCGATCACCACTTGATGAACGGCCCGCCGCCCGAAGGGGCGAGGGCGGTGGTGAACCCCAACCGCCCGGATGACATCTCCGGGCTTGGCAATCTTTCCGCCGCGGGCGTTGCATTTATGGGCGTGGTTGCGCTCAACCGCGCGCTTCGCGATCAGGGATTTTTTGACGGCAAAACTGAACCGAACCTGACAAAATTGCTCGACCTCACGGCGCTCGGACTTGTCTGCGACGTCATGCCGATTACGGGGCTGACCCGTACGCTGGTGGCGCAGGGGCTGAAGGTCCTGGGCGGTGAGGGTAATCCCGGCCTCAAAGCATTAGGCGATCGCGCCGGTATGAAAGGCCCGCCAAGCGCTTATCATCTCGGATTTCTGCTTGGGCCGCGCATCAATGCAGCAGGACGCATCGGCCATGCGCGGCTGGCGTTCGAATTGATGACGACGGATGATCGGGAGCGCCGCATCGAACTCGCCGAGCGCCTCCACGTACTGAACGCAGAGCGTCAAGAGATCGAAGCTGACGTGCAGGAAGCCGCGCTGCGCGACATCGAGATTAATCAGCGTCACGCCGACGATGTGATCGTCACGGCGGGTGAGGGCTGGCATCCGGGCGTAATCGGCATCGTCGCGGGACGGCTCAAGGAAATGTTCGACCGACCGGTGATCGTCATCGGACTCGACGGAGATGAGGGCAAAGGCTCGGGCCGCTCGATCACTGGCGTTGATCTCGGCGCTGCAATTGGTGATGCAAAAGACGAGGGGCTTCTCGCCGCCGGGGGCGGGCACGCCATGGCGGCGGGACTGACCATCGAGCGGGCAAAAATCGGCGCTTTTCGCCGCGCGCTGAATGTCCGGTTGCGAAACGACATCGTAAAAGCTCGGGAAAACCGCACGCTCGATATCGACGCTGTCGTTGCGCCGGGCGCGGTTACAAAAACATTTGCAAATCTTGTGGCGACGGCGGGCCCCTACGGCCCCGGCAATCCTGAACCATCATTCGTGCTTCTCAACATGCGCGGCGCCTATCAAAAGACTGTCGGCAAGGGGCATCTGTCGCTGACGCTGAAAAGCGAGACCGGCGAATCGGTGCGCGCCATCGCGTTTCGCGCGGGCGGCGAACCCATCGAGGAAATTTTGAAATCCGGTCAGCGTTTTCATGTGGCCGGGAAAGTGCGCGCCGACGACTGGCGCGGCGGCGATGCCGGCCAGCTGCAGATTTCCGACGCCGCCTTCGCCGGCTAGGAAAATTCGGGTCCACGCCCGCCAAAATGGGCTTGCATGGCGGCGGGCGGGCGCCTATACAGCGCTTCCGCTGCCAAACAGCGAACGCGCGGGCCCTTCGTCTATCGGTTAGGACGCCAGGTTTTCAACCTGGAAAGAGGGGTTCGATTCCCCTAGGGCCTGCCATTTTTCCCCATTCCCGCCGTTCACATCTGCCGTTCCGGCCCCCGGATTCCAGCCCTTTCAGCCAATCCATCATTGATTTCAGGCGCTTTTTGGCGTTCAATTAACCATCGTTAATTGCGTTTCGACCGAAGGGGTTAGGTCCATGAGGGGTATGATCGCGCTCGCCGCAGCGGCGGCATTGGCTTTCGCGCCGGTTTCACCGGCTTTCGCCGCGAATGTTTCCAAGAACCAGATCGAGCAAAGTCTGACGGATCAGGGGTATCGGGTTCGTGATGTTGGCCCCAATACCCTTTTTGTTGAAGTAGCTGGCTATGATATCCGCATCGACATCGTGGGTCCTGACGGAGATATTTCCTACCGTTCCTGGCTGTTCGAAATCGATGGCAAGGATATCAGCTACAAAGTGCTGAACGAGTTCAATAACGACGTGAAGTTCGGCCGTGTCTATATTGATCAGGACGGCGATGTGACATTGCAAATGGATCGCAACGGAGCAGGCGGCGCCTCCATTCAGAATATTGAATCTGATTTTGACGTGTTCCTGATGCTGATCAGCTCATTCATGTCACATCTCGAATCTCAAGTGATCGCATAACATTTGAAATAGTCCGGCGCGAGATATAGCGCCGTAATGTTATCTAATCACCACAACTTCGCGGGGAAATTATGCCGCGGGCAAACTAAAATAGTGCATTTTTTGCGCGAAGGGATTAGTGTTTCCGCGCGGTTCGATTATAGTTAATAAAAAACGCCGCATGGGTTCAGGGCGCGACAGGGGTACCAGGAACAGTATGGACGAGCGGTTTGGCGCATCGCACGATGATGACAATACGCCGGATGCGGACGAAGAGTCGTTCACGGTTAAGGGCGTTGTAAAATGGTTCGATCCCACAAAGGGATACGGATTTATCATCACCGAGGAAACGGACGGCGATATTCTCATTCATTCTTCGTGTCTGAAAGCAGCAGGCATGTCGACGGCCCGTGAAGGCGCGACGGTCGAATGCATGGTTGTCCGCCGCTCAAAAGGACTGCAGGCAGCGAAGCTTTTGCATATCGATGAATCAACCGCAGCGCCTCTGGCGCCGGCGGCGCCGGTTCTCGATCAGACGCCGGCCGGCGATTTCGTCCGTGCACAGGTGAAATGGTTTAACCGCGCCAAGGGGTATGGGTTTCTTACACGCGGCGACGATACGGAAGACATCTTTGTGCATATGGAAACCCTGCGGCGCAGCGGTCTGGGCGAACTGACGCAAGGCGATCGCGTGCAGGTGTCTTTCGCCGCCGGATCGAAAGGCCTCCTCGCTATCGATGTGAGACCCGACCCGGACAACTAGCGCCTCCAGTATTAAAGGACGACGTAATGCGTATTATCCGTCGGCTGATTATCCTTTCTTTTCTTGCCGGGTTGCTGGCGGCGACAGGCTGCGCCAGGGGCGACCAGCTTTCTGGCGCCGGCGTGGACATTCTGGTGGTGACCACGGCCGAGGGCGAACACCGCTTCCGGGTGGAGGTGGCGGACACCCCCGCCGAGCAGGAAGCCGGGCTGATGTACCGTGAGCATATGGACCGGGACGCCGGGATGCTGTTCGACTTCGGCGAGCCGCAGCCGATCGCCATGTGGATGAAGAACACGCTCATTCCGCTCGATATGGCGTTCATCAAGGCGGACGGCGAGATCCACCGGATCGCAGCGATGACCACCCCCCAGTCCCTCGAAAGCATCTCCTCCGGCGCGCCGGTTGTGGCGGTGCTGGAGGTTAACGGCGGCGTCTTTAAAGAGCTCGGGATTAAGGCCGGCGATAGGGTTCGGCATCGAATTTTCGAGACGGAGTAAGGCCGTGGAATTCGGCCAAGGCCTTTACATCCGAGGCGAGATGCCCGATGTGAGCGGTCCGAAATTCCTCATGACGGGGCGTAGCGCAGTCTGGTAGCGCATCTGGTTTGGGACCAGAGGGTCGCAAGTTCGAATCTTGCCGCCCCGACCATGCGGAAAAGGCGAGGGACAGGTAGGCAGGATGTTCGCACGCATTTTCAAACCGTCGAAAACGGCCATGCAATCAGGCCGGGCCAATACAGCCCGCTGGGTGCTGGAGGTCGAAGCCGAGACTGCGCGCCGGGTCGATCCGTTGATGGGCTGGACCAGCGGCGACAGCGTCACCTCGGGCCAGTTGCAGCTCAAATTCGCCACCAGCGAGGAAGCGGTCGCCTACGCCGAAAAACACGGGCTGCCCTTCAGAGTGGAAGAACCGCATCAGTCAACGCCGCAGCCGAAAGCCTATTCGGATAATTTCGCCTATCATCGCCGCAAGCCCTGGACGCATTAGGGCGGACCGGCCGGTCGCGGCCCCGTAGCTCAGCTGGATAGAGCACCGGCCTTCTAAGCCGATGGTCGCAGGTTCGAATCCTGCCGGGGTCGCCATTCCCGATCAAAACTGCGAACCGGTCCCGAGGCCGCCGCAAGGTCCGTCGCGGATGTTCCCGAATCCGCTTCCGCGAACGCGTCTTGCGGGCCTGAGATGACGATTTCCGATTTGCCTACAACAATTTCGGAAACGAAGGCGCGGATGTAGCGCTTTTTAAGCTCTGCCGGAGCGGCGCCGATAAGCTGCTTTAATCTGGCGGATGCGATTTTCGCCGCATCACGTGTGATCGGCTTTATCGCCTCTTTAACCTGTGTCCCTGCCGTTTACTCGATT
>DGNI01000004.1:0-1578 GCA_002388885.1 Parvularculaceae bacterium UBA4496
CGACGACGCCGTCTACGCCGAACCGGACCCTGATCCGAACAACCCCGGCGGCTATCGCGTCATCGTCGCCATCGCCGATGTCAGCTATTTCGTTTCGCCCGGTTCGGCGCTCGACAGGGAAGCATTGAAGCGCGGCAACTCGACTTACCTCCCCGACCGCGTCGTGCCGATGTTGCCCGAACGACTTTCAAACGATCTTTGTTCGCTAAGGGAAAACGAAGACCGCCCCTGCATGGCGGTTGAGATGATCATTGACGCCAATGGGGTCAAAAAACGACACCATTTCATGCGCGCGCTGATGCGCTCGCGCGCAAAGCTCTCTTACGAAGATGCGCAGGCTATCAGCGAAGGCGGCAAAGCGGCCGTCGGCCTTAAAGCCATCGTGCGCCATCTTTACGACGCCTATTCTGCACGGATGAAAGAACGCGCCAAGCGCGCACCGCTTGATCTCGACTTACCCGAGCGCAAAATCATCCTCGACACTAACGGCGATGTGCAAAAAGTCGTCAAGCGCGAACGGTTCGACGCCCATAAAGTGATCGAGGAATTCATGATCCTCGCCAATGTGGCGGCGGCCGAAGCACTTGAGCGCGCGAGAACGCCGCTTATCTATCGCGTTCACGACGAGCCGGATCCCGAAAAACTGGACGGCGTGCGCGATTATCTCGGAACGCTCGACTATTCACTGACCAAAACCGCCGTTCGGCCGGCAAGTTTCAATCAGCTCCTGAAAATCGCGGGCGAGCGCGACGAAAAGGAAATGGTGTCCGAAGTTGTCCTTCGCTCGCAGAGACAGGCTGTTTATGACGACGAGAATGCCGGCCATTTCGGATTGAATCTCGCGCGGTATGCGCATTTCACGTCGCCGATTCGGCGCTATGCGGACCTTGTCGTACATCGCGCGCTCGTCAAAGCCTTCAAGCTTGGCGAACACGGCCAGACTGAAAAGGAAGCGGCCGCGCTCGGCGATATCGCCGAACAGATTTCCGACCTCGAACGGCGCTCTGTCGCCGCCGAGCGAGAATCCAATGACCGTTATCTCGCCGGCTATCTTGAAAATCGTATCGGCGCTGAATTCGATGCGCGCATTCGCGGCGTCACGAAATTCGGCCTGTTTGTCATGCTCGACGAAACCGGCGCCGATGGGTTTATCCCGATGCGATCCATCGGATTTGAACGCTTTCGTTTTGAAGAACGCGACCACGCCGTGATTGGCGAGACCACCGGCGGCATGTTCCGCCTCGGCCAGCCCGTACGCGTAAAACTTGCGGAAGCCGCACCCCTGACCGGCGGATTGCGCTTTGAAATGCTGAGCGATCCGTTGCCCGGCGCCACGAAGCGAAAATCCAAGGGCGGCAAGAAATCCGGCAAGAAGCGTCCGAAAGCGAAGAAGAAGGCAGAGCGAAACCCCAAAAAGAAAAAGCGCAGCAAGGCGAACGCCAAGCCGCGCAGAGGGTGACGTCAATCGCCGTGCTTCACCGGCTCTGCATTTTCCAAGCCCCAGACTTTTAGCGCAAAGGCGTAAAGGTGTGCGCGTTCTTCAAGCCGTTCGAAACGCGCGGCTGAACCGCTATGGCC
>DGNI01000004.1:1585-8021 GCA_002388885.1 Parvularculaceae bacterium UBA4496
CCCATTTCGCCGGTTCCCAATAAGTCACGCGGAAATCAGTAAGCCCGCCCGTGACCATGATCGGCGGATATTCTGTGTTTTGAATATTTTCGTACGGCGAATATTCCGCAATCCAGCCATATTCCTCGGCGCTTGTGATCGGGTTGCCCCACTCTTCCCATTCAGGAGGGGTCAACGGAAGATCACCGTCCGAAATCGTGTTGATGACATCAACAAACGGCACAGCGGCGATAACGCCGCCAAAAAGGTCGGGCCGAAGGTTGACGGCGGCCCCGACCAGAAGCCCGCCGGCGCTTCCGCCATAGATGACAATCTTTTTTTGTGACGTGTAGTTTTTATCGATAAGGGCTTCGCCCGCTGCGACGAAATCCGTGAAAGAGTTCATCTTCTTATCGAGCTTGCCGTCGAGATACCNNTCGGCGCCGCCGCGAATATGCGCAATAGCATAAACGGCCCCGCGGTCGACCAATGGCAACACGTTGGTGGAAAATCCAGCCGAAGTCGCGTATCCATACGAGCCATACCCGTAAAGCAACGCTGGCGCCGAACCGTCGACAGGCGTTGATTTTAATCGCAATACCGTTACCGGCACTCGCGCCCCCCCAGCGCCTTCCGCTTCAATGCGTTCCACCACGTAAAGCGATGGATCATGACCGCTTGGCACTTCCTGCATTTTGAGAAGCGTCCGCTCGCCGCTCGACATGTCATAGTCGAACGTCTGCTCCGGTGTTGACGGTGATTCATATGTAAATCGGAACAGATCCGTATCGTACTCATAGCCGCTGTTGACGCTAAGCGCATAGGCGGATTCATCGAAAGATACTTCACGTTCCTCGCCGTCATAAGTTGCAATAACAATGCGCGGCAATGCGTTTTTACGCTCCAGACGCACAAGGTAATCCTTGTAAGGCGTAAATGTGACAATCTGGTTGCCCGCCTCATGCGCGGTCCATTCCCGCCAATTGTCACGGCCCGGCCCAGAGACCGGCGCGGTAACAATCTTGAAGTCAATAGCGCCGCCTTCATTTGTCAGAATGAACAAATCTTCGCCATGATGTTCGGGATAATATTCAACACCATTGTCGCGCTGTGCGATCAGCACTGGCGCCGTTTCATACGCGTCGGCGCGGATAAAACGCGCCTCGCTGGTGGTCTGGCTGTCAGAGGAAATGAAAATATACTCGCCGCTCTGGCTTTTGTAGACGCTCAGGAAAAATGCGTCATCCGGCTCTTCATAAATGACCGGGTCTTCAGCAGGATCAGTGCCTAAACGGTGCAGCCTCACCCTTTTCGGACGTTGATTATCGTCGCGTTCAACATAGAAAAAAGCGCTTGAATCAGCCGCCCACACTGCGCCGGTTTCATCAGCATTTTCTATGGTTTCCGGATGCTCCTCACCTGTGGCCACATCACGAATGCCGATGGTGAAATATTCCGAACCGAGACGATCAACAGCATAAGCGATTAGCCTGTGATCAGGACTGTGGGACACGCTGCCGATATCAAAAAATTCCGAGTCTCCCCGTTCAGAATCTCCATCGAAAAGGACCTGCTTGTCGTTCCCGTTAACGGCCGTTCGCATGAACAGCGGATATTCTCCGCCCTCAACAAATTCTTTCCAGTAAAGCCAGTCGCCGTCTTTGGCGGGAACTGAGCTGTCGTTTTCTTTGATACGCCCGCGCATTTCCTCAAACAGCTTTTCTCGCACCGGTTCCAGATCGCCGGTCACAGCCGCGTAAAAGGCGTTTTCCGCTTCCAGCACAGCGCGAATATCGTCGTCGAGCTTCTCAGGATCACGCAGTACTTCCTGCCAATCGGGGTCGCGCAGCCATGCATAATTATCAATGCGCGTGATCCCGTGCTGTGTCGTTTCAACCGGACGCTTTTCAATCTCAGGAGGCGTCATGGTCTTGGCGTTAGCGAATGGATCGCTCATCGTCATGGCAGTCTCTTCCATATGCGGCTCGTTAGGGCTGGCAGCGTCTTCACGACCGCAGGCGGCAAGCGCCATTGCGGCTACTAGGCTGATCGTGAATATTTTCTTGTGCATGTATGATCTCACCAACAAGTGCGAAAGCGTCACTTAATACGGTTTTCCCGCATTCGGCAACGGCTATAACTCTATGATTTTATTGTTATTTCTGACCGGCCGGTGAGGTGCGGGCGCTAGCTGCAACATAACAATCCGGTGAAGGCGTCCGACGCCGGTGGTTTTCATCGTTTCAGCTTCGCATATTAGAGCGCACAAACAGGAGTAATTCATGAAAACTGCGGTGCTTGCTTTTTCGGCGTGTATTGTGCTGGCGATTTTTACCTGGCCTTCAGGGAAAGCCGGCGCACAAGGTTCGAAAGATTTTCCGGATTTTCTTGTCGTTGCCGGCGGGTGTTTCTGGTGCGTTGAGTCCGATTTCGAAAAACTCGATGGCGTCGGCGATGTACTGTCGGGATATTCAGGCGGTGCGAAGAAAAATCCCACCTATCGCGATCATGAGGGTCATCTTGAAGTCGCGAAAATCCCCTACAATTCATCGGTGATTACCTATCGCGAACTTGTCGACTATTTCTTTCGTCATATCGACCCGCTGGACGACGGCGGGCAGTTCTGCGATCGCGGACACGCCTATACGACCGCCGTTTTTTACCGGAATGACGATGAACGCGCCGCCGCCGAAGCGTCAAAGGTTGAAGCTGAAGCTGAGCTCGGCGAAACAGTTGTGACGCCAATTCGCGAATTTGAAAAATTCTGGATCGCTGAAGACTATCACCAGGATTATTACAAAAAGAATCCGCTGAGATATAAGTTTTATCGTACGAGCTGCGGGCGCGACCGGCGCGTGAACGCTGTCTGGAGCAAATAAAAACGCCGCGCCCTGATACGGCGCGGCGCTAAATCGTTTCCTAGATCGAGAATTAATCGACAGTCCGCTCGTCGCTGTTGGCGCCCGGTACAGGAAAGCCGCGATCACGCATCAATGCGTCGATTTCCGCATCCCGGCCGCGGAACGCGCGATAGGCGTCTGCAGGATCAACGGAATTGCGGGGTGCGAACAGATTGTCGACAAGACGCTTCGCCACTTCTTCATCGTAGAAGCCGCCAGGTGCTTCGGCAAAGGCTTCCGCTGCGTCTGCCGTCAGCACATCAGCCCACATATAACCGTAATACCCGGCGGAATATCCTTCGCCTGAGAAGATGTGACCGAAATGCGGAGACCGGTGCCGCATGACGATTTCATCGGGCATACCGAGATCGGCAAGGGTTGCACGCTCAAACGCATCCGGGTCAATGCCTGTCGGATCGACACTGTGATAGCGCATGTCAACGAGGGCGGAGGCGAGATACTCGGTTGTCGCAAAGCCCTGGTTGAACGTCGCCGCTGCCTTGATTTTCGCCACAAGCGCATCAGGAATCGGTTCGCCGGTTTCGTGATGAACGAGATAATTATCGATCACTTCATCGGTCGAAAGCCAGCGCTCCAGTAGCTGCGACTGGAATTCCGTATAGTCGCGAACGCCGCCGTTCAGTGTCGGATAATCGACTCTCGAGGAGAGCGTATGCAGCGCATGGCCGAATTCGTGGAAGAATGTCTCTGCATCATCCCATGAAACGAGCACTGGCTCGCCCGGGGCGCCCTTGATGAAGTTCGAGTTGTTCGTGGAAAGCACCGTCTTTTCAACGCCGTCGAGGGTTTCGTGACCCCTGAAGCCACCCGCCCAGGCGCCCGAGCGCTTGCCCGGCCGAGCAAACGGATCGAGATACCACAAGCCTACGGCGTCGCCGGACGTCTTGTCCGTCACTTCCCAGACATGCACGTCTTCGTGCCATACGGGCACTGTTCCATCCGGAACCGGCGTGAATTCAAAGTTGAACAGCTCTCCCGCAACGAAGAACATTGCGTCGCGGAGCTTGTCGAGCTGGAGGTATTGCTTCACCTCATCGGAGTCGAGCTCGTATTTTGCCTGCCGCACTCTCTCCATGTAGTAGCGATAGTCCCATGGCGCGATCTCGAAATCACCCCCCTCGGCGTCAACAATCGCCTGCATTTCGGCGACTTCCTCTTCAACGCGAGCGAGTGCCGCCGGCCATACCGCCTCCATGAGATCCAGCGCTCGGTCCGGCGTTTTCGCCATACGGTTTTGCAGACGCCACGATGCGTAATTTTCATAACCGAGAAGCTTCACCCGCTCGTCGCGAAGCTGAAGAATCTCGGCAATGAGTGCGTTGTTATCGAACTCATCACCATTGTCTCCGCGGTTGTAGTAAGTGCGCCAGACAGTTTCGCGGAGATCACGTTCATCCGAATAGGTCAGAAACGGGTCCATGGAAGAACGTGTGTTTGTGATCGCGTATTCGCCTTCCCGGTCACGGTCCGCTGCGGCGGCAGCCGCTGCACGCACGAAGCTTTCCGGCAAACCGCCTAGCTGATCTTCCGAGATATAGGTGACGTAGTTTTCTTCGTCCGCAAGCACGTTGTTGGAGAATTTCGTGTGCAACTCCGCAAGGCGTTTGTTGATCTGCGCATATCGTTCCTTAGCCGCGCCTTCCAGCGTAGCGCCGTTCGATGCAAAGCCGTCGTAAACAAGCCAGACAAGCCGCTGTTGGTCAGGCCGCATACGTTGCATCACATCACTTTCGTATACAGCTTTTACACGTTCGAAGAGTTTTTCGTTCTGGCTTATCTTCGAAGAGAATTCGGAAAGTTTCGGCGCCATTTCCTGCTGAATCGCTCGAAAATCCGGGGTCGACATATTAGACGACCAGATGCCCCAGTATGAAAAGACTCGACCGAGATCATCGCCGGTTTTCTCAAGCGCAATAATCGTATTTGCAAATGTCGGCGGTTCGGGGTTATTGGCGATCGCTTCAACTTCCGCAAGATTCTTTTCCATCCCCGCTTCGAGCGCCGCCTTGAGACCGGAGAGTTCGGCCTCGTCAAAATGCGGTACGCCATTGAAAGGACCGTCAAACGGAGAAAGCAGCTTGTTGGCGGCGTCGCTGTCAGCCACGGCCGGCTCAACTGAGGCAAACAGATCGCCGACGTTTTCATTCACCGGCTCGTACGTCATTTCCGCCTGCTCCCTTGCGCCGCCGTCTGCGCTGTCATGACTCGCTTTTTCATTCGATTGTCCGCAGCCGTAAAGCGCTACCGCCAGCGCCAGAGTCGATACCAGAGATTTCATTCGCATAGATGTCTTCGCCCTCATATCCAGGGGCGCCCTTCGTTTTCAGCTAAAATTACAAGCCCACAACCGCCACGGCGCCAGACGCCGCAACCTTTTTCGGCTTGCATCCTGCTTGGCTCCGCCGAAACAGGCAAGCCGCAATTCGGCCTCCGGCATCGGTTTGTCGCGAGATCAGAACGCTTTAACGGGCTAGGTTCAAGCGATCTCCAGGTGCTGGCTGATGCTGTGAAATGCAGTGGAAAGAGCCCCCCCCGGTCAGGATATGTGAGGAATCGATCGCGAAAAAATGGGCCCGGTCAATGTGAGCCCGAAGCGTTTCAACGGCTTCATTCGCGGGACCGGAATTGCCGGATAAGACGCCGTAACAGGGCATGATGACGGCGTGGTTTGAAACATAAAAATTCATGTGACTTGCCGCCACGGGCTCACCATCAATTTCAACCCGCCCCGGCGACGGAATAGTTATGACTTCAAGATTTCTTCCTTTGGCGTCGGTCGCCTGCGTGAGCGCCTTTTTAATTTCCGCCAGAACAATTCCGTTTGGGTCATCTTCACCGTACGGACGCATGCAGACGACTTTTCCGGGCGCCACAAAACGCGCGAGGTTATCTACATGGCCGTCCGTGTGATCGCCCATAAGCCCGTCATCGAGCCAGATGACTTTTTCAGCGCCGAGTGCGGATTCCAGAACAGCTTCAACATCGCACTCGCTCATACCTGGATTGCGATTATTATTCAGCAGGCACTGACGTGTCGTGATGAACGTTCCCTCGCCGTCCGTTTCGAGCGCACCGCCCTCGCCGATAAAATCATCGAAGCGCCGCAAGCGTACATCGGAAAGCCGCGCGACATGATCGGCAATCTTGTCATCGGACGGCAGCAGGTATTTACCGCCCCAGCCATTGAAACGAAACGCGCTCGCCGCCAACGATCCGTCTTGTGTCGCAACGAATATTGGCCCGGTATCGCGCAGCCAGATGTCGCCGATCGGCGCATCGTGAACGGTAACAAGTTTTGGGTCCGGCAACCGGCTGCGCATGATCTCCGCCGACGCCAGCGCCTCGCGCCCATTCGCCAGCAGGTTGACGCGCTCGCCCCGTTCATCGGAGCCGACCCCGCCCGGAAACAGGATCGCGCGGATGAAATCTTCCACTTCGGCCCGCGCCGGACCCAGGTCGTCTTCCCAGAGATTCGCCGCGCTCGGCCAGCCGATCCAGACGGTGTCATGGCGTTCCCACTCAGCAGGCTGACGGCG